>DATLLF010000186.1:0-43130 GCA_035537955.1 Vicinamibacterales bacterium
CCAAGGCACTCCGCAAGCTGCGCCATCCGTCGCGTTCGCGGAAGCTGCGGGCGTTTCTGGAAGGACGCACGTAGCAGGATGGAAAATGGGAGATGGTAGATGGAACGTGGCTTCCATTTACCGTCTACCATCCGCGTCTCCGCGGCCGTCGCGCCCGCGGCGTCAGAACAACGATCGCGGCGGAACCAGCAGGACGCGATCGCCGGTAGTCACGATCCCTTCTCTCAGCACGCGCGCGTAATAGCGGCTCCAGCCGGGATGGACCTTCTGTGACACGCGTGTGAACACGCCGTCGCGGAACGCCGCGGCGATTTTGTGGCACGGTGTCGTCGAGCGTGTCACCTCCAGCAGGACGTCCCCGATCTCGAGACGAGTGCCGGGCCGGATGTCGACCCAGTCGACACCGTGAGTCGTCAGGTTCTCGCCGATCGCGCCCGGCACGATGGGGTGCCCTTCACGCTGAAGCGCCTCGATCAGCTCCAGCGAGTACACGCAGACGGCGCGGTCCGGCCCACCGTGAAAGATGCGGTCCTCTTGCCGGTCGCCTTCGACACCATCCGCATGAACCTGCGCATGCGATTGCGGCAGCTTGGGCACGCCGCCGTTCGAGACGTTGATCGAGTGAAGAATGCCGCGCTGTGACACGCCGGGTCACTACTGTCGCATGTTGGGACCTGGTCAGCAAGCGGCAGCTATTCACTGTGGAGCGATTCCAGCGGGCTCGTGCGTCAGCTCGTCGACCGCGAAACGGAGCTCATCGTCCAGTTCGCGCTCGACGTCGGCCTGACGAAACAGCGATCGCCATGCGCTTCGGATCCTGGCTGCGATTCGCATCCGTCACTCCGATTCGAGCACCTGCCCCATCGCCACGCTGATCTTCGACCAGTTCCGCTTCTCGACGCCGAGCTGCTTTCGCCCGGCCGATGTGAGCGTGTAGACCTTCGCCCGGCGTCCTTCGGATGTTTCTCCCCACTCACCGGCGACGTAGCCCCACGACTCGAGCCGGTGCAGCGCGGGGAACAACGACCCAGGCTTGATGACGAAGGCGCCGCTGGTGATCTGCGAGATGCGATCCGCGATGGCGACACCGTGTCGCGGCTCGAGTTCCAGCGTCTTGAGGATCAGCAGGTCCAGCGTGCCTTTGAGAAGATCCGTCGATCGTTTCCTCATATGCTGCCGTTCGATATTGAACGTCTATATCACAGGTGAAGTGCCCTGGTGCCGGCATGTGATGAAGGGTGAGGCGGGCGGGAGGTCAGAACGGCGTTTGTGGATGCAGTACACTGTCCGGTGGGCCCATAGCTCAATGGTTAGAGCCACCGGCTCATAACCGGTCCGTTCCAGGTTCGAGTCCTGGTGGGCCCACCAAATTTTCATTCGACACGTCGAGCGGTCGTAAGTACTCGAACAGAGAAGACGTTGCGACGGTTCGATCGTGAGGCGCGGTCGCCTTCGGTGCTAGAATTTCTGTGCCCTTCCCGTTTCGCCGGCGCTGGAGGTGGACATGCAATCTGACCCGCGGCGGCTCCTCATCACTTCCTGCTTCGCCTTCGCGTTCCTCACGGTCGTCAAGACGCAAACACGCGCGCCGGTGATCTGGGACGATGCGGCGCTCGCGGATTGGGCGACGCCACTTGCGGCGCTTCAAATTCGTCCAGGACATTACAAAGCCGCTGACTACTATGCGGTACCCGCCGACAACCTCCGCACGTATCCCGTGTATCTCCCGGACAAGGAGCCACCTGGGTATTGGGAATCGCTCAAGAAGAAGAAACCCGAACCGCTCGTCGACGTGTCGAAGATTCGAACGAAAAGCGACTGGATCGAGGCAGGCGCGCGTGCGTTTCGGGAGCTGGACAATCCGCTCAGCCGGACCGGCGATGCGTCGCTCATTGCAGCGATTCGCGATCCGAAGACCTTTGCCGGGATCGGCGGACTCGCCGACGGCACCGTGCTCGACCAGCGTTGGGTGGTGACCGAGCGCGGCGTCATGCTCACGACTTGGGAATGCTCGGGTTGCCACGCCCGAATGGGGGAGGGCAAAAGGGTCGAATACGGCCTTCCTCTTGCTTCGAGGCCGGCGGGCCTCGCGCCGGGCGGCGTGGAGCGATTCCTCCTCCAGCTGTTGATGCTTTCCGCCGAGCGTACGTATGGCACCGCGGATCCTGCCGATCTCTATACCCGGATGTACACCGTGCCTTGGGTCCCAGGGGAAACCGAGCGCCTCCAACGTTTTCTAACCAAGCCGGAGGACGCGATCGCCGCAGGGTTCAATCCGCACGGCGTGATTCCGCGCATCAATGGCAGTCCCTTTTACGGCACGCGTGTGCCGGACCTGCATCTCCTCCGCTACAACAAATACATCGATGCGACCGGCACGCACCGGCTGCGCGGCCCGGAGGACATCGCGCGCTACGCGGCCATCATCAACAGCGCCGATCCGATGGAGTTCGGGACGCATCGCTTTCTGACGGACAAGCAGCGCCGCGTGGCGTATCGCTTTGCCGACGAGGTCCTCTACGCGATTGGCGTGTATCTCCTCTCGCTCGAGCCGCCGAAGAATCCCAATCCCCCGCCGGCGGACCTTGCGGCGCGTGGACAAGCCATCTTCCGGCGTGAGAAATGCGAGACGTGCCATCCGCCGCCGGATTACACGACGGGCAAGCTGACGCTGGCGGAAGGGTACGAGCCACCGCGCGATCACCCCTTCTGGAGCGACATCCGGCGGGTGTCCATCGGCACAGACCCCGACCTCGCGCTCAAGACGCGCAAGGGCACCGGGTTCTACAAGATCCCTTCGCTGCGCGGCTTGTGGTACCGGCCGCGTCTTCTGCACGACGCGTCGATCGTGACGCTCGAAGAGCTATTCGACAAGGCACGACTCAGCACCGATTACGAGCGAAAGGGCTGGAGCCCGCCGGGCGTGACCAAAGGCCCGATTCCGGGCCTGGAGTTCCTGACGAAACTGCCGGCCGAGGACAAGAGGGCGCTGATCGCGTTTCTGCGAAGCCTCTGATCTCAACACGCCCGAGCGGGTGTCGCGGAGGATCGAGGAGATCATCCAGGCTCGAATCGCCCGTGAACGGCCGCTGTCCGGTGGCGAGCTCGTAGAGGGATGATCCTCAGCGAAAAGATGTCGGAGCGGTGATCGACCGGCTTACCGGACCACGACTTCATCAGCAAAGAACCACGCCGGTTCCCCGGCGCCCGGATGCCAGGCAGGCAGCGCGCCGTAGGGGACGACGTGCACGCGCAGGTAGCGCGTTCGCGTAGGTCGCCGAAGCTCCAGGGCAAAGTCACGCGTCATGGGCCTCGATTCCTGTTCCGGCACGACGTTGTCGACGCGACCAAGTTCCGCGTAGCTCCGTCCATCTTCCGAGCCCTCGACGATGATGCGGCGCGGCATGAGGATCCAGGAACCCGTGTCCTGCAAGAAGCCCATTGAGACATGACGGATCTCGCGCGCTTCGCCGAAGTCGAGGGTCACATCGAGATTGGCGGCGCGATATCCCTGCCACCGTCCTGTCTTGAAGCTTTCGTTCCCGCGCAAGCCGTCGATGAGCGTGTCGTCGCCGGCCGCGGCGTACTGCGGCGCGTAGGGCGCACTCAGCGTGATACGGGGAAAGTCCGGGAGCTGGCGGAACGTAAAGGAGACGATCGGGCTCGCCGCA
The DNA here is from genome assembly GCA_035537955.1 of Vicinamibacterales bacterium. GTDB lineage: Bacteria > Acidobacteriota > Vicinamibacteria > Vicinamibacterales > 2-12-FULL-66-21 > JACDCA01. The sequence continues at coordinate 3,672 of DATLLF010000186.1, forward strand.
CCACCGCGGAACGCGATCGCCTTGAGCGTCGTGCTCTCGCCGATCGCGATCGGGCCGGCGTAACGGGGCGATTCGCGGGTGGGATCGGCGCCGTCCATCGTGTGGTGGACCTCCACGTCACGTTCCGCTGTTCCAAGGGTGATCTGTTGAATACCTCGGAACAGGCGCTGCCCCTCGAGGATGAAAGGTGCGGCGACGACCGTCAGCTCGTTGATTCCGGATCGCGGGCGCGCGTCACCTGCCGATCCTCGCGACATCACTGGCGTCGCCGAAGCAACGAACTCGAGCTCGCCACCGGCGAGAATCGCGTCGTGATCGAGCCACGTGCGGGCGTAGTCCTTCCCATTCAGAAACGCCCGCGCGATGTAGGGACCAACGTCGGGGCCTGCCCGGCGGATGCTGAACTCACGACCGTTCTCGAGATTGATCGTCGCTTCGTCGAAAAGTGGCGATCCGAGAACGTACTCGGGCGCGCCGGGTACGACCGGGTAAAAGCCGAGCGCGCTGAACACATACCAAGCACTCATCTGACCGCAATCCTCGTTGCCCGACAGGCCATCCGGACGTGGTTGATACATCTCGCCCAGGATCCGTCTGACCATCGCCTGTGTTTTCCACGGTTCGCCGGCGAACGAATACAAGTACGCCATGTGGTGACTTGGCTCATTTCCGTGCGCGTACTGCCCGATCAATCCGGTGATGTCGGCCTGCTGCCGTCCGGTGGTGCGGCTGCTGGTCGAGAACAGGGTGTCGAGCTTCCGCGCGAACGCCCGCTCGCCGCCCATGAACCGCATCAGCCCATCGACGTCGTGCGGCACGAAGAAGCTGTACTGCCAGGCATTCGCTTCGGTGTAATGGTTATTGACCTCGGCGGGGTCGAAGGGGGTCATCCAGAACCCCTCGACGCGAGCACGCATGAACCCGGTCGAGGGATCGAACAGGTGCTTCCAGGACTGTGCCCGCCGCAGATAGCGATCGTAGTCATCGCGACGACCGAGCCGCCGCGCGACCTGCGCGATTGCCCAGTCGTCGAAGGCGTATTCCAGGGTTCGTGACACACCTTCTGCTTCATCGCTCGCATCGATGAAGCCGTTGTGGCGATAAGCAGCGAGACCGAAACGGTCCTCGTCAGCACTGTGCTTCAGGGCCGCGAATGCAAGATCGAGATCGAAGCCGTCGATGCCTTTCGCAATCGCGTCGGCAATCACCGGCACGGCGTGGTAGCCGATCATCGTATCGGTCTCGTTGCCGGCGAGCTCCCAGACGGGTAGGCGGCCGCCCTCCTGGTACTGGCGCAGCAATGTCTGGATGAAATCGCGCGTGCGTGCGCGGTCGATCAGCGTGAGGAGCGGGTGCAGCGCACGGAACGTGTCCCAGAGAGAGAAGACGGAGTAGTAGGTGAACCCTTCTGCTCGGTGAACCTGCAAATCGCGTCCACGATACTGGCCGTCGACGTCCATGTAGACATTTGGCGTCAGCATGACGTGATAGAGAGCCGTATAGAAAGTGGTGCGCTGACTCACGGAGCCGCCGCGAACACGGATCTTCGCGAGCTCGCGTTCCCAGGCGGCATCGGCGGCACGACGCACCTGTTCGAAATCCCATCCGACAATTTCCGCGTCCAGGTTCTTTCGCGCGCCCTCCACGCTCACCGCGGAGATCCCGACCTTCACGAGCACCGTTCCAGCATTTACGCCGAAGCTGAGAGCGCGTTTCGCCACGGCTGCCTCGTCGCGGCCGATGCTGAACGGCTTCGAGAAGCGCATGACGAAATAGACGACCTGATCGCGCGCCCAGCTGCTGGATCGCCGGAAGCCAGCGATTTCGCGCTCGTTCACCACCTCGATATCAGCGCCAAGCAAGCGATCGCGGTGTTCGAGATCGAGGATCACGTGCGCCGGCCTGCCCCGCGGAAACCCGTAGCGATGCAGGGCAGCGCGCAGCGTCGTGGTCAATTCGACGCGGACGCCGTGATCCCGCAGCGTGACCGCGTAGTACCCCGGACGGGCGATCTCGTCGTCGTGGCTGAACGCCGAGCTGTAGCCCGGACGTCCGTCAGCACCGTTGTTCAGCCGAGGCTCGCCGCTCATCGGCATCACCAGAATGTCGGCGTAGTCCGGGATGCCGGTGCCGCTCAGATGCGTGTGCGAAAAGCCGAAGATCCGGGAATCGCTGTAGTGATAGCCGGAGCAGCCGTCCCAGCCGCTCAGGCGTGTGTCGGGACCGGGCTGGATCATGCCGAACGGCAGCGATGGTCCTGGATACGTATGGCCGTGCCCACCCGTACCGACAAAAGGATCGACGTACGACGTCAATGGCCGGTCCTGCGCTTCAGCCGCAGCCGCCGGTAAGACGCTCAGCGTCACCGCGAAGAGCACGATTCCCTTCACCATCGCCCCGAAAGCATATACGGCCGGGCAGACCGCGTTTGACTACATCTGTCGTCAGTGATAGCGTCCGTGGTGACGACAGCTGTAAGCACATGACGCGACCCGAATCCACGGTCGGTGAACAGGAACTGGCGCTCCTCCGCCACATCGCGAATCGCGGCGGCGCCAGCGTTGGCGAGGCCGCCGAAGAGTTCGGCACCGAAAAAGGGCTCGCTCGTTCCACCGTTCTGACAATGATGGAGAGACTGCGTCGGAAAGGGCTCCTGACCCGTCGATTGATGGACGGCATTTACCGCTATCGCGCGCTCTCGTCGTCTGCCGACCTCCTGAAGGGCGCCGTGCAGCGTTTCGTGGAACGCCATCTCGACGGATCCGTTGCCCCCTTCATCGCGTATCTCTCCGAAACCGCCGACCTTTCCGACAAGGAGCGGAGGGAACTCGAGAAGATCGTGACCAGGCTCGACGCAAGCCAAAAGAAGGAGCGGTGATGGCGGACCTGCTCATGCGCGCGGCAATCGGCGGAGCGCTCTTCGCGGCGGTCGTGTGGCTGCTGGTCCGCTGGCTCCGGTGCCTCAGCCCCACTATACGGGCGATGCTCTGGTGGATAGTAACGGCGAAGTTCGTCATCGCGCTGTCGTGGATCACCCCCGTGCAGCTCCAGGTACTTCCCGCCACCACTAATGCTTTGGGAGCGCACGCTCAACCAGCAGAGATCGCCATGCCACTGGCAGTTGACTCCAGTGCGCCGGCCTCCCATTCGAGCAGCGGTCCGGATCTGTCTCTCCTGCTCGTCGGGTTGTGGGCCATCGGTGTGGCTATGTCGTTCTCCCTCGCGGCGAAGCGCTGGACGCAGCGGCGCCATGTCGTACGTTCGTCCGTTCGCGCGGATGCCGACATCCAGCAGACCGCGCGTGCTGTTGCCGCGATTCTGCGGGTCCATCGCGTTCCCGAGGTCAGGCTTGCACCGGGCATCGATTCTCCCTTCGTCACGGGGATCCGCAATCCGGTGGTGCTCATACCCACGCGATTCTCAACGATGTCGCACGACCAGCAGCGCATGGCGTTGTGCCACGAACTGGCGCACGTTAAACGGGGTGATCTCTGGCTGGGCATGGTCCCGGCGATCGCCGAACGCGTTTTCTTTTTCCATCCCCTCGCGCGCATTGCCGCGCGTGAGTACGCGTTCTGGCGCGAAGTCGCCTGCGACGCCGTCGTCCTTGCGCGGCTCGAAACGCCGCCGCAGGCCTATGGCCGGCTATTGCTCGACCTGGGAGTGACGCCCGGTCGCGCGACTTTCGCGCCCGGCGGCGCGGCGTGGTCCTTTTCCAGCCTGAAACGGAGGATCGTCATGCTTCAACAACCATCCAGGCCGCGCATGATGCTGCGCGCCACGGCCGTGGCCGTCGTGGCCCTCGCGATCGTGTCTCTCGTACCGTTTCGACTCGTCGCGCGTGAAGCGGCGATGGTGCCTGGCACATCGTCACCAGTCGCACAGGAGCTGCACGACGTCAGTCTTCGGCTCCATGCCGGGAGCCAGCGTGCGTTTCTGGAAACCGGGCTGCGTACGATTGTGGATCACTGGGCCGGTCGAACACCCTCGCAACCAGCCCAGTCCAGAACACCGCCACGCGACCGCGAGATCCGGTTCGTCTACATGACCGACGACACGACGACGATGTCGGGCTCCTCGGGAGATGTGGCACGCGCGCGTCGCCTCCGTGCGGGGAGCGAAGACCTGCTGTGGTTCGCCGTCAATGGCAAGGAGTACGTCATTCGTGATGCCGACGTGCTTCGCGAGATCAGCGCGATGTGGCAGCCGGTGCGCATCATCGGTGACGAGCAAAGCGAAGTCGGCGCCCGTCAGTCTGCACTAGGCGCGCGGCAGAGCGAAATTGGCACCCGGCAGGCAAGCATCGGCGCCGAGCAGGCCAAGATTGGTGCGCGACAGGGAGAGATCGGCGCACGACAGGCGGCACTCGGCTCGCGCCAGGCTGCGCGGCCAACCAATGCGGAGCGTTCCGAAATCGAGCGGCAGTGGGAGACTCTCGACAACGACATGCGCGCACTCGATCGGCAAATGCGCGACCTGAATGAGAAGATGCGCGCGCTCGAGACGCCGATGGATGATCTCGGACAGGACATGAAGGCGCTGGGCCGTGAGATGAACGCGCTCGGCCGCAAGATGGAGGAGGCCCAGAGCAAGGCGGAAGCGGACATGCGCGCGCTGGTCGAGCGCGCGATCGCCTCCGGCGCCGCCCAGATCGTACGCTGATTCCGCTGCCGGCACTTCGCGCGTCGCCCAGCCAGGGAAGCATCTGCCCGCGTGTTTTCAGCGGGATGATACACTTCGACATTCAGTGTTTCTTGATGCTTCCTGATCTTCAGCACCTCATCCACTTACAGGAAATCGACTCCGCCATCGAACGGACCAAGCGCCGCATCGTGGAGATTCCGGCAGCGCAGCAGGCGCTGGAATCGCGTTCGGCCGCACACGCCGCCGCGGTCCAGGCCGTGAAGGATCGCATTGCCGGTACGTCCGCGAACCGACGAGAGATCGAGAAAGAGGTGGCGGCCGTCCAGGGTCGCCTCTCGAAGTACAAAGATCAGCTCATGGCCGTGAAGACGAACAAGGAATACCAGGCCATGCAGACTGAGATCGCGACGGCGGAAGGGCTGGTGCGGTCGTACGAGGATCGCCTGCTGGATCTGATGCAGGTCTCGGAGAACGAGGCCGCGGACCTGAGGGCCGCGGAAGCGGAGATGAAATCCGAGCAGGCCGCGATGGCCAGCGAACAGAAGGCACTCGAGGCGGAAAAGGCGACCCGGCAATCGGAGCTCGAACGATTGACCGGCGAACGTGCCACTGTCGTGAAACAGATCTCCGCCGACGCGCTCGCCGTGTTCTCGCGGGTGGCGCACGGACGGAAAGGCGTTGCCGTCGCCGAAGCAAAGGACGGCTTGTGCACGGTCTGCCATGTGCGCCTTCGTCCTCAGGTCTTCAACGAGGTCCGCCGCAACGAGTCCATCATCCAGTGCGACAGCTGCACGCGCATCCTCTACTACATTCCTCCCGTGGCCGTCGCGCCCGCAACACAGAGTTGATCACCGCGCATATTGATGGCGGTGCCCGTGGCAATCCCGGGCCCGCAGGCTACGGCGTCCATATCGAACTTCCAGACGCGTCGGTCGTGGAGCTCCATGGCGGTCTCGGCATCGCCACCAACAACATCGCCGAGTACAACGGCCTGCTCGCTGCGCTTGCCTGGGCGGTCGAGCACGGGCACCGCGTCGTGCGGATCAAGGCGGACTCGGAACTGCTCGTGAAGCAGATGCGCGGCGAATACAAGGTCAAGAACGCGGGGCTGCTGCCGCTCGTCGCCCGCGCGCGGCAACTGGTCCAGCAGCTCGATCGTGTGAGCTTCGAACACGTCCGCCGCGAACAGAACAAAGACGCCGACCGGCTGTCGAACGTCGGCATGGACGAAGCCGAGGAAGCGCTGCGGAATCCCCCCGGCCCGCAGGTGGCCCAGGGCCAGGGAGAACTCTTCTAGCGGGCGACTGTCAGAGCTTCAGCGCGGCAACAGGATCCACCCGCGAGGCTCTGATCGCCGGCAACGCCGATGCACCCACCACAGTGATCATCGTCGCGCACGCAATCGCGATATAGGTCGTCGGATCCGTCGGACTCACACCGAACATCAACGTCCGCAACAGGCGTGTCGCGGCAATCGCGGCCGGTATGCCGATGATCAGTCCGGCCGCACCGTATGAGACCGCCTCACGGAGCACGCTCGAGACGATGCGGGCCCGCTCGGCGCCAAGAGCGACCATGATGCCGAGCTCGCGCCAGCGCTGCGCGACCGAGTAGGCGACGACTCCGTAAACGCCGACCAGAGCGAGCATCGCTCCGAGCGCCGCGAACGTGGCGAGCAGCGTCAGGAGCAGGCGCGGCCGGCCGAGGCTGTTGCCGATCTTCGCCTGCATCGTTTCGATGTCGGAGAGGGGCACATCTCGATCGATCGACCAGACCGCTTCGCGAACCGCAGGCACGAGCGCCAGCGGATCTCCGTCGGTGCGGATCGCAATCATCATCGCGTTGATCGAGTGTTCAGAGACCGAGGTGTACAGTTCCGGCGTCGGCGCCGTCGTCAAGGCGGCATGACGAACGTTGCCGACCACACCCACGATCCGGCGCGGCGAGTAGGAGCCCTGCGCGCTGCGCGAACGGATGGTCCGCCCGATGGCCGCGTCGACCGAGCCATAGTGCCGGGTCGCAAGAAGCTCGTTGACGAGCGCTACATCGGAGCGCGTCGCGTCGGCGCGCTCGATGTCTCGACCCGCGACGATCGGCTGCCCGATGGCCGCAAAGTAGCCGGGCGTCACGATCCGTGTCCCGGCAGACGGAGCGGGCGAACCGGGGGCAATCACCTGCCCTTCGGCGAGGAACGGAATGTCCCAGGAATACCCGCTGAAAGGCAGATGCTGGATTGCGCCGGCGCTCGTCACTCCGGGCACCGCACGGATCCGCTGGAGAACATCGTCGTAGTAGTCGGCGATCGAGAGCGTGCGATAGCGGGCGCCTGAGGGTTGGGCGTGAAGCGTGAGGACCCCGATGGGACTGAACCCGGTGTCCACCTGCTGCAGCTTCCACAGCGTCTGGAGCATGAGGCCAGCGCCGATTGTCAATACGACGGCAAGCGCAATCTCCGCAGAAACCAGAGAAGCACGGACCCGTTTCGCTCCCGGCCCCTCGCTGCTCGTCACGGCGCGCAACAGGATCGCCGTGCGCAGCCGTGTCGCCGCGCCCGCGGGCAATATGCCGACGCAAAGTCCGACGAGGACCGCGGCTGACAGTACGGTTCCGGAAACGACGGTGTCGATGGCGATCTCGTGGATGCGCGGCGTTTCAGGCGGGAGAAGCGCCACGAGCACCGGCAGCGTCAGCATGGCGATTGCCAGCCCGAGCGCGCCCCCGGCAATCGCGAGCATTGCGTTCTCGGCGAGCAGCTGCCGAACGATCCGCGCGCGGGAGGCGCCAAGGGCCGCACGAATCGCGACGTCACGCGCTCGCGCGGCGGCACGCGTCAGCTGCAGTGTTCCGATATTCGCGCCGGCGATCAGCAGAATCAACGCCACCGCTCCGGCCAGCACGAGCAGCGAGCGGCTCGCGTCTCCGACGAGAGCCGTGCGCATGTCCAGGACTGCCGCGTCGCGTCCGTACTGGTCCGAGTACTTGCGCTCGCGCCGCAGCTCTTGCGTCAGCATTCGGTACTCGCTGTTCGCCTGGTCGATGGAGACGCCTGGCGCAAGCCGCGCAGCCAGCAGCGATGTGGAGATCCGGTAGTACCAGGCGGACTCGTCGACGGGAAACGGCGTGTAGGCATCGGTCCGCAAGCCGAATACCTGGAAGGATGCCGGCATCACGGCAAGGATCCGCACCGGCTCGCCGTCGATCTGCACCGTCTGTCCAACAACGCCGCGATCGCCGCCGAAGCGGCGCATCCAGAACGCATGGTCGAGAACAACGACGTTCTCGTTGCCCGGCCGGTCCGCCCCTTCGCTGAACGGGCGGCCAATCAGCGGCTCGGCGCCGATGGTTGCAAACAGGTTTGCCGATACGCGCGCAACCGTCAGTTTGACTGGATCCCCGGTGCCCGTCATCGACATCGTCCAGCCCGGCGCGACTGCGGCGACGCTGGAGAAGGTCCGGGCACGCTCGCGCGTATAGAGCAGATCGGCCGTGGATTGGAAGTGCTCGGGCCAGACGGCAACGACACGGTCCGGATCCACGAGCGGCAGTGGCTTTATGAGCACGCCGTACACGACGGCAAGGATGGCGGCGTTTGCGCCCGCAGCGAGCGCAAGCGTCAGAACTGTGGTCGCTGTAAATGCGGGCGCCCGAAGCAAGGATCGCAGCGCGATGCGGATGTCGGTCAGCACAAAACCCCCGTCGCGTTAGACGAGCGGGGAGTCTAGCGGTTGGCTCTGATGACGGCTGCCATTCGCCCCGCCGCCGGACCCGATGCACGATAGGAATGAAAGACTTGCGAGTGTGTGCGAGTACACAATCCGCTCACGTGAATGCTCGCTGACGGAACGCCAGCCGATTCCAACTGGTCGGTATTGGCGCGCCAGAGATCGAAATGCGGCCGTCGACCCGGCTCGCGGCTGAACCACCGGTCGATCGAGACGCTGTCGTGGCCGGCCTGCTGGAATGCCGCGACGACTTCTTCACCCATCTCGCCGCAGCACGCGCCGAGCGACGGGCCGAGAGCGACGACGAGGTCCTCGGGCCGGGAGCCGTACTTCTCAGCGAGTGTGCGAACCGCCTCCGGAGCGATGCGCCGCATCGTGCTGCGCCAACCCGCATGAACGGCCGCTACGGCGCCGTTGCGCCTGTCTGCCACGAGCAGGGGCGCACAGTCGGCCACGCGGACGACGAGGGCCACGGAAGGATCGGCACTGACGATGCCATCTGCCTCGGGCCTCTCGCCCCGTGCCGACGCCGCCGTGACGATCCGGTTTCCGTGAACCTGATGGAGGAGGCGCAGCCTGTCTTCGATGACACCTGCACGTTCCGCGATCTGACGCCACTCCTCAGGATCGTCGCGCAGGCGCAGCGTCGCAGCCGTGAAGAAGTGTGTCGCGAAGGGCTGCAGTGCCGCGGAGTGCAGGACCGGTCCCCACGGCGCTTGCGTCCATTCGAATCCATCGCTAGGCTGGGGATCAGGCATGAACATCATCGGGCTGGGCTTCGACGCGACCGACATCCCCCGCGTCTCAGACATGTTGAAGCGTTACGGCGAGCGCTTTCTGCGGCGGGTCTTCACCGAAGGGGAGATTGCTTATTGTACGCGGCGACGTGATCCTGCCCCGCATCTTGCCGGCCGCTTCGCCGCGAAGGAAGCGTGCATGAAAGCGCTCGGCACCGGGCATTCCCGCGGGGTGCTGTGGAAGGACATCGAGGTGGTCCGGCACGGAGGTCCACCGCAACTGCGGTTGCACGGTGGCGCTGCGCGACGCGCCGAGCAGATGAAGGTCAGCAAATCGCTGCTCACGATCACGCATTCGGACGCACTCGCGATGGCGCAGGTGCTGTTGCTCGGCGTCGACGCAGACCAGCGTTAGCGCTTTTTGCGCATCTCTTCTCAGCAGGCCACGTCCGCGCAAACGCCGCAGGCGGCCAAGTCTCATCGCTCCAATCAGATCGAAGCGCAGCAGTGCGTTGCGCGCGGGCGGAACCCTCTTTGCCCCGCGATGGTTCACCTGCCTCCGCTCTCAGCGAAGGCGAATCAAACACCTGGAGCAGCCGATGACGATCAAGATCCTGCCCAACGAGAAGGGGAATCCGCCCGGAAAACTGGCGGACGCCGAAGTTCATTTCACGAGCGGTCCGCTCGAAGGTTTGAAGCTGATCGGGTTTGGCGTGTGGGAGCGCAAAAGCGGCAACGGCCGCAACGTGACGTTCCCGGCGCGGCAGTACTCCGTCAATGGCGAGCGCCGCAGCTACGCGCTGCTCCGCCCGATCGTCGACTCGACAGGTCAGGACCGCGTGCGCGATCTCGTCCTCGAGGCGTACGCGGCGTACGAAGCGGAACACGCGGAAGCGACAGCCTGATCGCCGTGCGGCGTCCGAGCGCAGGCACTCGATCACAGCGGCCGACGCGCGAGCGGCCTCAGCTGAGGACGGGCAGGAAGCGGGCGTTCTCTTTCTGCCGTTTCGGCGGCAGCGTCCATTCGGCGCGGAGGGATTTGTCGAACTCCGACTTGAAGAACGACCTCTTCATGCCGCCGTCGATGATGTCCCAGGGGAGCACGGCATCGGCGGAACGGTCCCGGAAGATGTAGAACGCCGCGTCGACACCGGCCTCTGCAACCGCGGCGCGCCAGCTGCCGCCGTTGCGTTCCGCCACCTCGATCGCGTTCGCCACCCGCCGGTCGCCGAGCGAGAGCAGCGCCTGGTAGTACGAATGACGCTCCGACTTGATATTGAAGTAAACGTTGTCGAGACCCGACAGCATGTGCCTGAGGCGCTTCGCCTTCTGCTCGGTGACGGCAGGATCCTCCATCGGAAGCCACTGATATGCCGTTCCCGGCTTCGGGATCAGCGGGTTCACGCTGCCGACGATCCGCCCGAGACGTCCGCGGCTGCGGCCGTGCTTCAGCATGATCTCGCGCATGCGAACGGTCAGGTCGCGGATCCCTTCGAGGTCTTCGTCCTGTTCCGTTGGCAGGCCGATCATGTAATACAGCTTCAAATTGTCCATGCCGCCGCCGAAGATCAGCTCGGCCGCGTGCAGGATCTCGTCGTTGGTGACCGTCTTGTTGATCACGCGGCGCAGCCGGTCCGATCCCGCTTCGGGCGCAATCGTGATCGACTTCTCGCCGCTGCGCCGCAGCAGGTCGATGATCGCCGGCGTCAGATCGTCCAATCGCAGCGAGGCGGGGCTGATCGAATAGCCCATGTCGAGAAGGCCGTTGAGGATCTTCTCGATCTCGGGGTGGTCGCAGAGCGCAATCGAGACAAGACCTGCCTTGGCCGCGTGAGGACGCGCGGCCCGCGCCAGCTCGAGGATCTTCTCGGCGCTGAATGTGCGAACGGGCAGGTAGTTGTAGCCCGCCCAGCAGAATCGGCACAGGTTCGCGCACCCGCGCACGACCTCCACGAGGAAGCGCGAACCGAACTCCGTGTCGGGCGTGAAGATCGACGTGGAGGGCGGGTCCAGGCGTTCGGTCGTCTTCAGGGCTGCCTTCTTCACGACCGTCGGCGCACCGGTGCCCGGCTTGGGTGCGAAGGCCGCGATCGACCCGTTGTCGGCATAGTGCACGTCGTACAACGACGGAATGTAGAAACCGCGCTCAGTCGCGAGCCGCGCGAACAGATCGTCGCGATCAGGGCATTCGCGGATCGCCCTGGTCAGCACGGGAATCAGCACTTCCCCTTCCCCAGCCGCAATGACGTCGGCAAATGGCGCGAGCGGCTCCGGGTTCACGAACGTCACGGCGCCGCCGATGACTACCAGCGGATGTCTCGCGTTGCGTGCCTCAGCGCGAACCGGCAGCTTCGCGAGGCGAAGCATGCTGACGATGTTCGTGTAGTCCCACTCGAACGAGACCGAGAACGCAAGCACGTCGAACTGCGAAACGGGTGTCTGCGACTCGATGGTGACAAGGGGCGATCCGTCCGCGAGCTGCTGCTGGAGTTCCTGTTTCGGGGGCAGGAACACGCGCTCGCACACGACATCATCGAGCTCGTTGAACAGACGATAAACGGTCTGGAACCCGAGGCTCGACATGCCGACGAAGTACGTGTTCGGGAACGCCAGCGCAACGCGCAGCCGGCCGCCGTGCGGCTTCCGCACGTAGCCGACTTCGCGCGACAGAATGTCGCGCGCGCGTTCGCGAGGCTGCATTTTCTTCATTGATATGGGCGGCTCGAGCCGGTGTCACCGAAGCCGCGGACCGAGGGAAAACAGAAACGGCGAATCAGTACGCTCGGTAGAGCTCAAGCGGCGGCGCTCACGCGTACCCTGGATTTTTCTAGTCTACCACGCGGTCCCCAAGGCCTCGGGCCAGAGCCGGGCTGAAGCCGCCCCGTCCGAAACAGGTGACCGGTTGTACAAACAGGCGGGCGGGCCGGCAGAAGCCGGCCCGTACGACGCGGCGGTGGGGCCGCCGGGGCTCGTTGCCGAACGCGCTACTCGTTTTGCCGGCGCAGGAACGCCGGCACGTCCAGGGGTGAAGGCGGCTCGAGGTCGAAGGAACCCTCGCCCATTTCCCTGATCGAATCGTTGACGACCATCCGCACGTCGAGCGCCGGACGACGGCTCAGGTTGATGATCGGCCGGCCAGCGCCAACCGCGATCTTCTCCGTCGATTCCTGTTTCCGCGCCGAGTACGCGCTCAGGTCAACGGGTGTCGGCGAGGCGGAGGCGGCCACATCGCGCTGCGCAGGCATGCGATCGAAGCCGGTCGCGATCACCGTGATCTTGACCTGACCCTGCATGCGCGGATCGACAACGGCGCCGAAGATGATGTTCGCGTCTTCATGGGCTGCTTCCTGAATGACCGCGGACGCCTCGCTGACTTCGATCAATGACAGGTCGTTGCCGCCGGTGACGTTGATGATGACGCCGCGCGCGCCTTTCACCGAGGCATCCTCGAGCAGCGGACTCGAGATGGCAGCGTTCGCGGCAATCATCGCGCGCTGCTCTCCTTCGGCGAGACCCGTGCCCATGATCGCGAAGCCCATGCCCGACATGATGGTCTTCACGTCTGCAAAGTCGAGATTGATGAGGCCGGGCACGAGAATCAGGTCCGAGATCCCCTGGATCGCCTGCCGCAGCACATCGTCGGCCGTCGAGAAGGCGTCCGTCAGCGAGGTGCTGCGCGCGATCGTCGCGAGCAGACGCTCATTGGGAATCGTGATGACGGTGTCGACGCTGTTGCGCAGCTCGTCGAGCCCGCGCTCCGCCTGCAAAGCGCGTTTCTTCCCTTCGAACTTGAAGGGCTTCGTCACGACGGCGATCGTCAGGGCGCCGAGCTCGCTCGCGAGGCTCGCGATGACCGGCGCGGCACCGGTACCCGTTCCGCCGCCGAGGCCGGTGGTCACGAACACCATGTCAGCACCGTCGAGCGCTTCGATCAGCTTCTCGGTGTCTTCGAGCGCGGCCTGACGCCCCACTTCGGGATCGGCGCCCGCGCCCAGCCCCTTCGTGAGCTTCGCTCCGATCTGAATCTTGTTCGGGGCGGGATTCAGGTGAAGCGCCTGCAGGTCGGTGTTGGCGACGATGAACTCCACACCGTCGAGGCCGGCCGCGACCATGCGGTTCACCGCATTGCTCCCGCCGCCGCCGACGCCCACCACCTTGATTCGCGCACCTCTGCGCGACTCCTCATCCAGTCGCAACCGCAGCTTCATCGGGTCGAGTGCGTCTCTTGCGTCAGCCATTACCACCTCCGGGTTACTGTCCGAAACGAAAAAATTTCAAATCCGAAACTTCAAACTCCACACTTCAAAAGGCACGAAAAGGCGTCGAGCTCCCAGGCGGGTCGCATTTCGTAATTTTTGAAGTGTGGAGTTTGGAGTTTGAAAAGACACCTCACAGAAACTCCTTGAACAAGCCACGCAGGCGACCGGCGACGCGACCGAAAGCGCCGGCGCCGACCGGCTGCTGCGGCACGCCCAGTTGATTGCGATGCGCATACATGACGAGCCCGACGGCGGTTGCGAATGCCGGGCTGTTCACGTGGTCCGCCAGGCCCCCTACGCCTGCGGGGCTTCCGCGGCGAATGGGCAGGTCGAAGATCTGCTCCGCGATCTCCGACATCCCCTCGAGGAGCGCGCCGCCGCCAGTCAGCACGATGCCCGAGTTGAGCGACTTCTCGAACCCGGCGCGCCTGATCTCGTCCCAGAGGAGGTGGAAGATCTCCTCGGCCCGCGGCTGCAGGATCTCCGACAGAATTCGTCGCGCCATCACACGCGACTTCCGCCCGCCGACGCTGGCGACCTCCATCGTCTCGTCTTCGTCAACCATCGCCGAGAGCGCGCAGCCGCAGCGTCGCTTGATCTTCTCTGCGTCGGGGATGGGCGTGCGCAGGCCGACGGCGATGTCGTTGGTGAAGTGATCGCCACCGACCGCGACCACGCCGGTATGCCAGAGACTGCCGCGTTCGAAGATGGCGAAATCGGTGGTGCCGCCGCCGATATCGACAAGCGCGACGCCGAGCTCTTTCTCGTCCTGCGTCAGAACCGCCTCGCTGGCCGCGAGCTGCTCGAGCACGGTCTCGACGACCGCGACGCCGGCGCGGTTCACGCAGGCGACGGTGTTCTGCGTCGACGATGCGCTGCCGGTGACGACGTGGACATTGACCTCGAGGCGCGAGCCGGTCATCCCGACCGGCGCACCGATCCCGTCCTGTTCGTCGACGACGAAATCCTGCGGCAGCACGTGGAGGATCTCGCGGCCGCTCGGCAGCGCCACGGCCTTTGCGGCGTCAATGGCACGCCGTACGTCCTCGCGCGTGATCTCGCGGTTCTTGCCCGCGACGGCGACTACGCCGCGGCTGTTGAAGGCCTTCACATGGGCACCCGACAGCGCGAGGTGCACGGAATCGATGTCGACTCCGGCGGTCAGTTCGGCCTCGTCGATCGCCTTCTTGATCGAATCGACAGCGGCCTCGAGGTTCACGACCACGCCGCGCCGGATTCCCTTCGAATCGGCGAGGCCGATGCCGATGATGTCCAGCCCGCCCTCGTCTGTGGCCTCTCCGACGATCGCGGTGATCTTGGACGTTCCGACATCCAGGCCGACTACGTAACGTTCCTTGCGCGCCACTGGTTCCCCTTTCAGTTCGTTCCCGGCCGGCGGGCCGGGCGCTGCCCGGACGATCCCGCCGCCTTAACGTAGATGCGGCCGTCAAACTGCAGACTTGCGTAGTCGATTTCCGGGACCGTTTCACGCACGCGGTCGGCGAGATCGATGTAGCCCTGGAGACGTTCCGCGAACTTCTCGGTGCCCAGGTGCAGCATCGCCGGGTCGTCATCGAGCAGGACGACAGCATCGAAGGCATCGGAAACGTCGATCTGTGACACGTGGCTCGCAAGAGCGGGATTTGTCGCAACGTCGTCGATGACCCGAGCCGCGAGCGCCACTCGCGTGGGGTCGACTATCGGTTCGCCCGAAGACGGCACCAGCGTCGCGCCGTCCACGATGGGCAGGTCGAACTTCTCCAGCTTGTACTTGGGACCGTACTCGTCGATGACGATGCCACGGCGGTCGATCAAGTAGAGCTGTCCGTTGAGCCGGCACAACGCGATCGGTTCCCGCTCCGACACGAACACCTCGATCGTGGACGGCAGCACGCGCCGGAGCGCAACGTCGGCGACCCACGGCGACTGGAGCAGACGCGCGCGATACTCGGGCAGATCGACAGTGAGGATGCTCGATCCACGCAGGCCGTCCACCAGCGCCTGGACTTCGCCGCTCGAGAGCCGCACGTGCCCGCTCACCGCGATCTTGCGGATCTGGAGGACCGATGCGTGCACGACGGCGTCAATCGTGTATGCGGCGGCCGTGAGTGCGCAGAAGACGCCGACGCAATAGGCCAGCGCCCGAAGCGCGCGCGAGCGCGTTGCGCGCTTCTTCACCGGCTTCACCGACCGGGGCCGGCGAAAGTTCTTTTCGGTTGCCGCTTTGACCTTCATGCGCCCGCTCCCTTCGCTCGAAGCGCCTCGAGGATGCGGTCCCCGACGCTGCCGATCGAACCGGCACCGAGCGTGAGAACGAGGTCCCCCGGCCGGGCGATCGCTGCAACGGCGTTGGGCAGGTCTTCGAGCTGGCGCACGACGTCGACCGGTGCGGACACGCTTTGCCGCACCGACGCCGCGAGCGCATCGATCGTCGCTCCAGGGATTGGCGGCTCGCCGGCGGCGTAGATGTCGGTCAGCACGATCCGGTCGGCAGCGGCGAATGCGGGGCCGAAATCGTCGAGCAACTGCGCCGTCCGGGTGTAGCGGTGCGGCTGGAAAACGGCGATGATCCGGCGATCGATCCCCGCGCGTGCGGCGGCGAGAACCGCCGCGATCTCCGTCGGATGGTGTCCATAGTCGTCGATCACCATGACGCCCTCGATCTCGCCGCGCGTCTGGAAGCGGCGCTCGGCGCCGCGAAACTCCTCGAGACCCGCCGCGATCCTGGTGAACGGCACGCCGACTTCGAGACCGACCGCAGTCGCAGCCAGTGCGTTCAGCACGTTGTGACGACCTGGGACCTGCAGTCGCAGCGTGCCCAGCACCTCATGCGTTCCATCGGATCCGGCGTGCGTGACGGAGCACGTCGACGCGAATGCCTCCAGCCGCATGCCGCGTCCGCTGACGGTGGCATCAGCATCGAGCGCGTACGTGATCACGCGCCTGGTGAGCCGCGGCACCAGCTCGCGCACCGGACGGTCGTCGGCGCAGGCGACGACGGCGCCGTAGAACGGCACCTTGTTCGCGAATTGCGCGAATGCGTGCTGCAGGTTCTCCCAGGTGCCGTAGCTCTCCATGTGCTCGCGATCGATATTCGTGATGACTGCTATCACCGGCGAAAGCTTGAGAAACGACCGATCGCTCTCGTCGGCTTCCGCCACCATGTAGTTCCCTTTGCCCAGCCGCGCGTTGCTGCCAAACGCGCTCAGGCGCCCGCCGATCACCGCCGTCGGATCCAGCCCTGCGCGGTCCAGCACCAGCGCCACCATCGACGTCGTCGTCGTCTTGCCATGTGCACCCGCGACGGCGATGCCGTAGCGGAGTCGCATCAGCTCTGCGAGCATTTCCGCCCGCGGAATCACCGGCACGTGGCGGCGATGCGCCTCGACGATCTCGCCGTTGTCGGCGCCGATCGCCGACGAGATCACGACGACGTCCGCATCGCCGACGTTGGCGGCGTCGTGGCCCGCAAATACCCGCACGCCGAACGTTTCGAGCCGTGCCGTCACATCGGATCGTTTCGCGTCCGAGCCGCTCACCTCGTAGCCGAGATTGGCGAGCAGTTCCGCGATGCCGCTCATGCCGATCCCGCAGATGCCGACGAAGTGGATGCGACGCGTGCGTCCTAACACCGGATCACCCGGCCAGCTCCAGCACGCGATCAACGATCACCTTCGCCGCGTGCGGATGCGCCATCCGTTTTGCTGCCGCCGACATCGCCGACAGTCGCGACTGACTGGCGGTCAGTTCCAGCACGCGCGACGCGAGCAGCGATCCGGTGAGGTCCTGCTGCTCGATGACCTCGACGGCGCCGGCGTCACGCAGCAGCTCCGCATTCTTTCGCTGGTGATCGTCGGCCGCCGTCGGCAGCGGGACGAGCACGGCCGGCTTGCCTGCCGCGGTCAGCTCCGCGATCGTCGTCGCGCCGGCACGGCTGATCACCAGGTCGGCTGCTTTTATTTCCCGGTGCATGGCGAAGAGGAACGGTTCCACCCGGGCATCGAGCCCCGCGCCCCTGTAGGCGCCGCGGACCAGTTCCAGATCGCGCTCTCCTGTCTGATGCGTGATTGCCAGCCGGCGATCCCCGCGTGCCAGCAGCGGCGCCGCCTCCATACTGGCCACGTTGATCGCGTGCGCGCCCTGGGAGCCGCCAAAGATCAGTACCCTGGGCGGCCCGCCGGCCGCGTTGCTGTCGTCTTCGGA
This sequence comes from Vicinamibacterales bacterium, assembly GCA_035537955.1. Taxonomy (GTDB): domain Bacteria; phylum Acidobacteriota; class Vicinamibacteria; order Vicinamibacterales; family 2-12-FULL-66-21; genus JACDCA01. The sequence goes on from DATLLF010000186.1 coordinate 21,237, forward strand.
AAAAAACTCTGGACGGACTGGATTGCCTGCGACAAACGCCCTCCTCCCGAAGTACCCCACCGTTGATTCGAATGTCACCGCCGCCGCGCTCACCACCTTCGATAACCTGCGATTCGTGAATCCAGGCACCGCGTTCTGCTCCAGCAGCAGCGTGGCAATGCCACGCAACGCCGCGAGCGCCACCACGGGCCCGGAGCTGTATCCCCCGACGCCGATCACGACGTCCGGCCGGCGACGGGAGAGGATCTGCCACGCGTCCACCGCGCTCAACGGCAGCAGCGCGAGGCCGCGCGCGCGCGCGGCTGGCGAGATCCCCTTCAAGGCCGCACTGCGAAGCACGTCCAGCTCGAAGCCCTCCTTCGGAATGACGCGCGACTCGATCCCGCGCTCCGTGCCGGCGAAGGTCACCACCGCGTGCGGACGTCGGCGCAGGATCTCGCGCGCGACGGCGATCCCCGGAAAGAGATGCCCGCCAGTGCCCCCACCGGCAATCACGATGCGCAGTTCGTTCATGCATCCGCCGTCTGCATCACCGTCGTGACAACCCGCGAGCTCGATGTGTGCTGCGATACGTTCAACAGAATGCCCATGCCGATCAGGTTGATCAGCAGCGACGATCCACCGTAGCTGACGAACGGCAGCGGGATGCCCTTCGTCGGCGCGATGCCGAGCACGACGCTCATGTTGAAGAACGCCTGGAACGCGATCATGGTCGTAAGTCCGAGGGCGAGAAAGGCGCCGAAGCGATCGGGAGCGCGCATCGCCGTTCTGAGGCCGCGCCAGGCAATCACGCAGAAGCAGACCATTACGACGGAAGCGCCGACGAGGCCGAGCTCTTCGGAGATGACGGCAAAAATGAAATCGTTGTGCGGCTCGGGCAGGTAGAACAGCTTCTGAACGCCGTCCATCAGGCCGCGCCCGAACACACCGCCGACACCGACGGCGATCATCGACTGGATCATCTGGTAGCCGTCCCCGAGCGGATCGGACCACGGATCCAGGAAGGCGACGACACGACGCCAGCGGTAATCAGCCTGGAGCAGGAAGTACAGGGCAGGAATGGCCATGATGGCGGCGCCGGCGATGTAGCGATAGCTGATGCCCGCCGCAAATACCATCACCGACGCGATGACCACGATGGACGCCGCGGTACCGAGATCCGGTTCGATCACCACGAGCAGCACGATCGCGCCAACCACTCCGGCGATCGGCAGCAGCGCATACGCCGGCTCGTCGATGCGCTCCATTCGCCGTTCGAGGACCGCGGCGACGAATACGATGACGAGGATCTTTGCCAGCTCCGACGGCTGAACCCCCAGCGGCCCGACGTTCAACCACCGGCTGGCGCCGTTGATCTGCCGCTCGAACAGCACCACGATCAGCGCCAGTCCGACGACGACCAGTCCCGTCCAGATGACGGTGGGCTGCCGGTAGTTGCGATAGTCGATGCGCATGATCAACTGGACGAAGAACAGGCCGATCAGCGCCCATGTGCCCTGCTTGAACAGGAACAAGTACGGGTTCTCGTTCTTCTGCGCGAGCACTACGGCCGACGCGCTGTACACCATCACCACGCTGGTGCACACCAGGAGGAACATGGCCAGGAACAGGAACTTGTCAGATTTCAGTTTTCGCGCCATACGCTGACCGCTAAAGCTCGACCACCAGCGGACCGAGAATAGTCACGTGCGTGAACCGTCAGCAGTCATCAGCCGGTCGGGGATCAAGACACCGCCCTCACAGGCCGGGGCAGCCTGTGTTCCCAGCGGACAGTTCTTCATCGCGCCATCCGGACTGATGACTGCTCACTGCTCACGCACGCTGTTCCATTCCTCCTGCAACCGGGTCACTTCCTGCTTGAACACGCGCCCGCGCTCCGCGTAGTCGCGGAACATGTCGAAGCTCGCGCACGCTGGCGCGAGCACGACGGCTGTTCCGGGAGCGGCGGATGCGAATGCCGTCCTTACCGCCTTGCTCATGTCGTCGGCCTCGTGCACGGGCACCGCATCCGCAAACGCCTCACGGAGCAGCGCGCGTGACTCGCCAATCGCAATCACGGTCGCGCGCCGATCGAGCAGCGGCTGACGCAGATCGCGGAGGTCGCCGCCCTTGAAGCGGCCACCCATGATCACGACGATCGACGGGAAGCTCTCGATGGCGCGTCGCGCCGCTTCAACGTTGGTCGCCTTCGAGTCGTTGACGAACAGCACTCCCGAGATTTCCCCCACCGGCTCCAGCGCGTGCTCGAGCCCCTTGAAGTTCTCGACCGCGCGCGTCATCGCCTCTGAATCCACGCCGACCAGCGATGCCACCGCGGAGGCCGCGAGCACGTCGGCGATCAGGTGCTGGCCGATCAGGCGGATCGACGACAGCGGCACGAGGCGTTGATCGCCGTCGGCGGTGCGCCTCACGATCTCGTCACCACGTACCAGGACGCCCGACGCAAGCGAGTCCGTCATGGAAAACCTCAGCCTTCTCGACAACGCCGCCGAGGCCAGTGCTGCCACGGCGGGGTCGTCACCGTTGAGGACGGCCCAGTCGGTGGCCGTCTGGTTGACGAAGATGCGAGACTTCGCGGCCGCGTATTCGTCCACGGTCGCGTGCCGATCGAGGTGATCGGGGGAGAAATTGAGCAGCACCGCGATCCACGGGCGGAAGGTCTCGATGGTTTCGAGCTGGAAGCTGCTGGCTTCGACGACATGAATGGTCTCCTCGGTCGACACGTCCACCTGCGCGCTCAACGCATGGCCGATGTTGCCGCCGACGAGCACGCGATGGCCGCCAGCCTCGAGCATCCGTCCCGTCAAAGTCGTCGTCGTGGACTTGCCCTTCGTACCGGTGATCGCGACAATGCGGCCGCGCAGCCAGCGTGAGGCGAGCTCGAGCTCGCCGATCACGTGCACTCCCGCGGACCGCGCCGCCGCGACCGCCGTTTGATCCGCGGGCACACCAGGACTCAGCACCACGAGATCTGAACGCAGCAGGGTTTCCGGGCGATGCGCCCCGAGCTCGAGGCCCACACCCGCCGCGGCAAGCTCAGAAGCTTCGGGGATCTCCGTGCGGGTGTCGGTCAACGTCACTGTCGCGCCCCGCCGCAGGAGAAGGTGAGCAGCCGCGACACCGCTGCGTGCCGCACCGACGACGGTGACCTGCTTGCCACGAACGGAGAAATCAGCAGGTGTCGTCATCGCAGCTTCAGCGTGCTCAGCGTGAACAACGCAAAGATGATGGAGAGAATGATGAAACGCGTAATGACCTTCGGCTCGCTCCATCCGATCAGTTCGAAGTGGTGATGGATGGGCGCCATCTTGAAGATGCGCTTTCCGCGCAGCTTGAACGACCCGACCTGCAGGATGACCGACAACGCCTCCATGACGAAGACGCCACCAGCGAACAGGAGGAGCGCCTCCTGTTTGATGAGGACTGCCACGGTGCCGATCGCGCCGCCGAGGGCGAGCGACCCGACGTCGCCCATGAAAATCTCGGCCGGATAGGCGTTCCACCACAGGAAGCCGAGGCTGGCGCCCACGAGCGCGCCGCAGAACACGGTGAGCTCACCGGTCAGCGGAGAGAACCGAATCAGCTGCAGGTACTCGGCAAACTCCCTGTGCCCCGTCACGTAGGCAAGCGCCGTGAAGGTTGCCGCGGCGACAGCGAAGACACTGATCGCCAGGCCGTCGAGACCATCGGTGAGGTTGACGGCATTGCTCGAGAAGACGAGCACGAGAGCTGCGAACGCCACGTACAGGTAACCGAGATCCGGAATGAACGTCTTGAAGAACGGGATGACGAGGCGTGTGCTGTAGAGCGGCGGTGTCAGGTTCGCCAGCCACATCAGAACGACGCCGACGATTATTCCGATGACGAACTGCCAGAGCATCTTGTAGCGCGGCAGCAGCCCGTGATGCGAACGGCGAACGATCTTGAGATAGTCGTCGGCAAAACCAACCGCGCCGAACGCCGCCGTCGACAGCACGGCGACCCAGATGAATGCATTCGACAGGTTGCTCCACAGCAGCGTCGGAACGATTGCCGACGTCAGGATGAGCAGTCCACCCATCGTCGGCGTTCCGGCTTTCGTCCGATGTGTGGCGGGCCCTTCCTGTCGAACGACCTGCCCGATCTGAAACTCGCGCAGCCGGCGGATCATCCAGGGCCCGAGAAACAACCCGATGGCGAGCGCCGTGAGGCTGGCGCCCGCCGTCCGGAACGTGATGTATCGCGCGACGTTGAAGATCTGCGAGTAATCGCTGAGGTACTGCAGGTAGTACAGCATCAGGCGAACTCCGCCTTCAGCGCTTCGACGAGGGCATCGAGGCCAATGCCTCGCGAACCCTTGACCAGCACGAGATCTCCCGGGCGCACGCGGGTGAGTACGTCTTCGATAGCGCGGGCTCGGTCCGGCACGTGGACGACGTTGCGCGCGTCCATGCCAGCGGCCACGGCACCGTCGCTCAGTTGCTTCGCAGCCGGTCCGCCGACTGCTACGAGGCAGTCGAGCCCCGCGGTATACGCCGCACGGCCGCTCTCGCGATGGAGCGCGTCGGCGTGCGGCCCGAGCTCGAGCATCTCGCCGAGGACGGCGATCTTTCGCGCGCTCCCCGTCGCAGCGCCGACGATCTCGAGCGCGCGGTTAAGCGCTGATGGACTGGAGTTGTAGGAATCGTCGATCAGCGTCACGCCACCCGGCAGCCGCACGAGTTCGCCGCGGTGATGTGCAGCGCGGAACCCCGCCGCTCGTGATGCGATCGCCTCAAGAGTGATATCGAAGGTCACCGCCACGGCAGTCGCCGCGAGCACATTCGCGAGATTGCCAAAGCCGAGGAGAGGCGTCGAGAGCTGGAAGGCGCCCGACGGCGTCTGCACCCGAGCGCGCAAGCCCTCGAGCCCGAGCATCTGCACGTCCGTGGCACGGACATCAGCCGCATTGTGCGTGCCGAACGTGACCGTACGGCCGCGGAAAGCGCTCACGCGCGCCATGACGCGCGGATCGTCGGCATTGGCGACGAGCACGTGCCCGGGTGCGGCGCCTTCCACGACCTCCGCCTTCGCGTCGGCGATCGCGTCCGCGGACTCGAAGAACCCGATGTGGGCGTCACCCACATTCGTCCACACGCGGACGTCCGGCTCCGCGATGCTGACGAGGGTTCTGATTTCGCCGGGATGGTTCATGCCGAGCTCAACGACCGCCGCTTCCGGCCCCGCTCGCAGCTCCAGCAGCGACAGCGGAAGGCCGATGTGATTGTTCAGATTGCCCTTGTTGCGAAACACGCGGAAGCGTGACGACAGCAGCTCAGCGCAGAGCTCCTTCGTCGTCGTCTTGCCCGCACTTCCCGTGATCGCGACCACCTTCGCGCCCCACCGGCGGCGCACGTCGCGCGCAATGTCCTGCAACGCCTTCGTCGTGTCGGCCGCTTCGATGAGCAGTGCGTCGTTCGCAACCTTGGCGAACGGCCCGGCATCGGCGACGAGCGCCCCTCTGGCACCGCGGGCGAGGGCGCCGGACACGAACTCGTGACCGTCGAACCGCTCCCCGCGGATGGCGATGAAGAAATCGCCCGCGGCGATCGTCCTCGAATCGATCGACACCGGACCGATTGGTGTCGACGCGCTGCCGGACGCGATGCGGCCGCTTACGGCAGCAGCCACATCTCCGGCGGTGAGCGACACGACCGTCACGCGCTATGACACCTTCGACCCTGCCCGCCGGCTCGCCAGCGCGGCACGCGCGACCTCGACATCGTCAAACGGCAGCGTCTTCGGCCCTATCACCTGGTACTTTTCGTGTCCTTTCCCGGCAACGAGGACGAGGTCTCCCGGCCTCGCCTCGCGAACTCCGCGTTCGATCGCCTGCTTGCGGTCGGCGATCGCGAGGTACGGGGTGGCCTTCGGCCCTTGGCCGTTTGGCGCAATACGGTCGGCGGGCAGGACGATCCCGCGCTTGACGTCCTCGATGATTGCGTCCGGATTCTCGGAGCGCGGGTTGTCGGAGGTGACGATGACCATGTCGCTCAGCCGCGCAGCGACCGCGCCCATGAGCGGACGCTTTGTCTTGTCGCGATCGCCGCCGCAGCCAAAGACCGTGATCACGCGTCCAGTCGCCAGCGGCCGTGCAGTCTCCAACAGGTTCTTCAGCGCGTCATCGGTATGCGCGTAATCGACGACGACACGAACGTCGTCGGCGGTCGACGACACCACCTGGAAGCGGCCCGGCACGTTCTCCAGGTCGCTGACTCCTTTCTCGATGGCGGCGAACGGAAGGTCGAGGGCTATCGCCGCAGCGACCGCGGCAAGGATGTTGTACGCGTTCGGCCGCCCGACGAGTCTCGAACGGATGTGCAGTGTCCCGCGCGGCGTACGCACGTCGAATTCGAGACCGTCCAGCGAGAACGCCAGTTTTCCGGGCGTCACGTCCGCTGGACTATCGATCGCGTACGTGACGCGACGCCGGGTGGCGGCGGCGAAATCGGCGCCTCGACGGTCGTCGGCATTGGCGACGCCGGCGGCGTTCGCGGGCAGCAACTCGAACAGTCGGCGCTTCGCGACGAAGTACTGCTCCATGTCGCCGTGAAAGTCGAGGTGGTCGCGCGTGAGGTTCGTGAAAATGCCGGCGGCAAAGGACAGGCAGTCCGCACGGCGGAGCACGAGCGCGTGAGATGACACCTCCATCACGCACGCGCCGCAGCCCTGCGCCAGCATGTCTCGCAGCATGCGGTGGAGCTCGGGCGCCTCTGGCGTGGTTCGGGCCGCTTCGAACTCGCGTTGACCGATGCGGTAGCCCACCGTGCCGATGCGCCCACAGCGAATACCAGCGGCTTCGAAGATCGAAGCGAGTACGTATGACGTGGTCGTCTTCCCGTTCGTGCCGGTGATCCCCACGAGCGTCAGCTTCTCGCTGGGCCTGCCATAGAACTCGTGTGCGAGTGCGGCGAGCGCCAGCCGTGCGTCTGCTACCTGTAGCCAGGGGACGCCGAGGCCCGCCGGTGCGTTGCCCTCACCGACCACCGCGAGCGCGCCACGACTCACCACGTCGCGCGCGAACGACGCGCCGTCCGCCTGCAGGCCGCGCAAGGCGACGAACACGGAGCCGGACGTGGCCTGCCGCGAGTCGTAGACGATGCCCGTGACGGCGGCGTCGGGGGAGGCGTCCGCAACTGCAGAAAGCGCGCTGAATGGCGCGTCTGCGCTGACCGCGCGGAGGAGCTCGCGGAGGTTCACTGTTCCGCACCTCCGGCAGGGCGTCGCCCGAGCTTCAGCAGGACGCCGTCCCCTGGGACGAGCGCCTCACCCGCTTGCGGCGACTGCTCGATGACGAAACCATTACCCGCGAGCTTCGCGCGGAGTCCGATGGCGGTGAGCGACTGCACCGCCTGGCGCGCGCTGAGACCGCGAAGATCCGGCATCAGACCCGGCGGGAGCAGATCGTAGCGCGGGAGCACGCCGCCAACCGGTTGAATCTTCCGGTCGCCGTTGTCGCGCCGGGCGATGATCACTGGCGGTGGCGGATTCAGATTCGGTCCAACGCCGAGATGACGGAGCGATGCTTCGGCAATCCTCTTGAAGATGGGCGCCGCCACGGTCCCGCCGTAGGCCGTCACCTTCCCGTGCGGTGAGTCGATGACGACGATCACGGCCAGGGCGGGCTTCCTCGACGGAATGAATCCGACGAAAGAGGTGTTGTAGTCCGACTTGGAGTATGCGTTGTTGACCACCTTCGCCGCCGTCCCCGTCTTGCCGGCGATGGTGTAGCCCTCGATCTTCGCGGTGGTGGCGGTGCCGCGCTCGACGACCTGCTCCATGATCTCGGTGAGCGTGGCGGCCGTGTGGGCCGACACCGTGCGACGCAGCGCCTTCGGCTGGACCGGCTCGCGCTTGCCGTTGTGGACGAAAGCGCGGACGAGCCTCGGCTCATAGAGCGTTCCGCCGTTGGCGACCGAGCTCACCGCCGCAACCATCTGCAAGGGCGTGACACCGATCTGATAGCCCATCGCCATCGATGCGAGACCGCTCACGTCGAGCTTCGCCGCATCGAACACCTGTCCGCGGCTCTGCCCGCTGAAGTCCGGCGACAGCGCCTGACCGAAGCCGTAGCGATTGACATACAGCCCCAGCCGCTCGGCGCCGATGCGCAACCCGGCCTTGATCGCGCCGACGTTGCTGGACTTCACGATGACGTCTTCGAAGCTGAGCGTGCCGTATGCGTGAACGTCGTATACGGGCTTGCTGCGACCCGGTATGCGGATGAACCCTGGCGCGCAGTCGATCAGATCGGTGGTCTGCAGCACCCCTTCCTCGATCGCTGCCGACGCGGTCACGAGCTTGAACGTCGAGCCCGGCTCGTACGTGTGCTGAACGGCACGGTTCGCGAGATCGTCGCCCTCGGCCTTTCCGATCGCGTTGGGGTTGAACGTCGGATAATTCGCCAGCGCGAGGATCTCGCCCGTGTACGGATCCATGACGACGGCCGTCCCTCCCTTGGCGTTGTGCTCTTCGACGCCGGCGCGAAGCTCGCGTTCGGCGATGTGCTGCAGGACCTGATCGATCGTCAGCTCGACACTGTCACCGGTTGTGGGCGGACGCTCTTCGCGCACCGCGAGCGCTTTCTGCTTGCCGTCGGTCTGCAGGATGAGCAGACCTTCACGTCCGCGGATGCGCGACTCGTACTTCCGCTCGATACCGCCAAGGCCGTCGTTATCGAGTCCGACGTACCCGAGGAGGTTCGCACCGAGCTCTTTGTTGGGATACCACCGCTTACTTTCGCGGTAGGTGGCGATTCCGGGGAGCTTCAGCGCCTTGATCCGCGCGGCAGCAGCCGGAGAGACCCGGCGTTCGAGGAAGACGAACCGCGAGTCCCTGCGGAGAAGCGCTTCCAGGTTCTTGCGGCGTGCGACGTCGCAGTAATCCAACGCTTCGCAGACGAGCCGCGCCGTCTTCTGGGGATCTTCCACCTGCACCGGGTCGGCGGTAATCGTGTCGGCTTCCACGCTGAACGCCAGCAGCAGGCCGTTGCGATCGAAGATGTTCCCGCGTACTCCGGGCGGCTTGACGGTTCGCGTTTGCTGACGTTCCGCACGCGCGACCATCTCCTGGTGATCCCAGACCTGCAGATAGAGCAGCCGCGCCTCGATGCCAATGGTCCACGCGGCAAACACTCCGGCAAACACGAACAGCCGCGACTGCAGCGTCGCGCGCCAGGCGAACGGCGCAGGAGGGGCCTCGCGCGGCGCCACACGCTGCGCGGGCAGCTTCCACGGAAGTCTGAATCTGCTGCTGCCGTGTTCGTCAGCCACGGAATGCTCCTGCCGCGCTGCGTTCAGCGTGCCGCCACGACGGACTTGTCGGGAGGCGCCGGGGGCGTCACGCGCTCGATCACGATCGCCTCCGCCTGCGTCGGCGGGACGAGCTTCATCTGCTTCGCGAGGTCCTCGATGCGTTGCGGCGACCGAAGCGCTGCGATTTCGAGCCGCAGCCGGCGATTGACCACCTTCTCTGCTTCGATCTCCTGCTGCAGCCGCTGCAACTTGTATCCGTGCTGCACCAGCGCGGCGTTCTGCCAGGCCGAGAACAGCATCACCGCGACGAGCAGTGCGCCGATCGCGAGCGTCCGCCGCATCTGGCGCTGGCGGGCCTCGTCGATCTCGCGGACGATCGGGTTGTTGCGTACGTCCTGCTTGATCGCGTATTCGAAATCCACGCTGCTCATGCCAGCCTCTCGATCACGCGAAGCTTCGCGCTCCTGGCCCTCGGGTTCCTGGCGATCTCGTCGTCGCCGGCGACGACGGGCTTGCGCGTGAGCACGTGCCACGCGTCGCTGGCGGCTGCAATGGCACGAAACGTGTGCTTCACGATCCGATCCTCCAGCGAGTGGAACGTGATGACCGCGAGACGCGCACCGGCGAGCAGTCGCCGTGAGGTGTCGGCGAGAAACGCGTCGAGCCCTTCGAGTTCACGGTTCACCCAGATGCGAAGCGCCTGGAACGTCCTCGTTGCCGGATCGATCCGCTGGTAGCCTCGCTTGGGCACGGCGCGGCGCACGAGGTCTGCGAGCTCGCCGGTGGTTTCGATGCGTCCAGACTCCCGACGTCGCACGATGGAGCGCGCGATGCGTCGCGAATGACGCTCCTCGCCGAACTGGAAGATCACGTTCGCGAGGTCTTCTTCTTCGACCGCGTCGAGCAGCTCGGCGAGCGTCGGACCGGTAGTGCGGTCCATTCGCATGTCGAGCGGCTCGCTGCGTCGGAAGGTGAAACCGCGCCCGTCTGCCTCGAGCTGCATGGACGACACGCCCAGGTCCGCCAGCACGCCGTTGACGCCCGCGATCGAACGGGCATCCAGCACGCCGGCGAGGTGCCGATAGTCCGAATGAACGAGTTCCACGCGGTCGCTGAAGGCGGCGAGTCTCTCGGCGGCGATCCGCAGTGCATCCGCGTCGCGATCGAGACCGATCACTCGTTCCGCACCGTGCTCGAGCAACAGCACGGTGTGACCCCCGAGGCCGGTCGTGCAGTCGACGAACAGGCCCCCGCGCGACGGCGAGAGGAATGCGATGACCTCGGCAGGCATCACCGGCTGGTGTTCAGGTAGGCCGGTCATGACCGTCAGATCCCGAAGTCGGCGAGCGCCTTCGCGTCGTCGTCGGTATAGGGATCGCGCTGGAGTTTGGCGAGGAAGCGTTCGTGGTTCCAGACGTCCAGGTAGTCGTACTGTCCGAAGACGTCGACCTCGCCCGCCATGCCTGCTGCGTCCCGAAGCCGTGGCTGGATGATCACGCGCCCCTGGTTGTCGAAAGCCGCCGTCTGACCGAAGTAGTTGACGCGGTCGAAGAACTTCACCCGGGCGGGGTGCGTGGACGGGACGCGAGACATCTTCTCTTCGAGCGCCATCCACACGGTCATCGGGTAGATGCGGACGTACTCCCCCGTGAGGCTCGTTACGAACACGTCCGCACCGTGCTGCCCCTCGATGAGGCTGCGGAAGGCGTTCGGAATTTTAAGCCGCCCTTTATCGTCGATTTTGGCGGCATAGTTGCCCCGGAGCACGCTTTTGACTCCACTTCGCTCCACAAATTTCCACCGCGAATACTAAGGAACGCAGGTCGGGATGTCAATCTAAAACGATGATCCTGAGTGGGTTACGCTGTATTTTCGCCATGCTGGAGAGGGGCCCATGCTACGATGCGCAGATTTGGCTCATCCGGCGGGTCCTGCCGTAGCGCCGTCGCGCTCGGTTAACCGATAGTCGGCTATCAGATGGACGTCCGAACCATCCTCGTCTGCGAGGCTCAGGTCCCCTTCGTACATGGCGGAGCCGAGATCCATGTGCGCGAACTGGTTCGCGAGCTCCGGGGGCGCGGCTATCTGGCGGAGCTGGTGAGCGTGCCTTTCAAGTGGTACCCGAAAGAAGAGATCCTGCCGCACGCGGCGGCCTGGCGCCTGCTCGATCTGAGCGAGAGCAACGGCCGCGCCGTGGACCTCGTGATCGCCTCGAAGTTCCCCACCTACTTCGTCCGTCATCCGCAAAAGGTCGCCTGGCTCATTCACCAGTACCGCGCCGCCTACGAGCTCTGCGGCACTGAATACAGCGATTTTGCGCACGTGGATCTCGACGTCGGTCTGCGCGACACGCTGATCCGTCTCGACACGCAGATGCTCGGGGAGTGCCGCGCCATTTTCAGCAACGCGCGCAATACGGCCCTGCGCCTGAAGAGATTCAACGGCCTCGATGCGCAGCCGCTTTATCACCCGCCGCGGCTTTCGCCGATCCTCCGCGCGGGCCCCTACGGCGACTACGCTCTGTCGGTAGGACGGATCGAGTCGGTGAAGCGCGTGGACATGCTCGTACGTGCGATGGCTCACGTCGATCCGGCCGTGCGTCTCGTCGTTGCTGGTGACGGCACGCAGCGCGCGAACGTCGAGCGCACCGCCGAAGAGATGGGCGTCACGCACCGTATCACCTTCCTCGGGACGGTGCAGGACGAGCAACTCGTGGATCTGTACGCCGGTGCGCTCGTGGTCGCGTACCCGCCCTTCGATGAGGACTTCGGCTACGTCACGCTCGAGTCATTTCTCGCGCGCAAGGCGGTGGTCACCTGCACCGATTCCGGCGGCCCGACCGAGTTCGTTGCAGACGGCGTGAACGGATGGGTGTGCGAGCCGCAGCCGTCCGCGATCGCGGAGGCGATCAACCACGCGGCGAACGATCGCGCGCGCGCCGCGAGACTGGGCGACGCCGGTTTCGAGTTGGCGCGCAAGATCACGTGGGACGGCGTGATCGAGCAGCTGGTCGGCTGATTGCGAAAACTCCTGAAATGGCCATAATCGACGCTATTCACTCGCAGTGAAAAAGCTCATCATCCAGATCCCCTGCCTGAACGAGGCCGCAACCCTGCCCGCGACCCTTGCCGACCTGCCCTCGGCGGTCTCGGGTATCGACGTCATCGAGACGCTGGTGATCGACGACGGTTCGCGCGATGGGACGGCCGACGTTGCGCGAGCGCACGGCGTCACGCACGTCGTGCGCCTCACGCGGAACAAAGGCCTGGCAGCGGCATTCGTCGCGGGAATCGACGCCTCGCTGAAGCAGGGCGCCGACTTCATCGTCAACACCGACGCCGACAATCAGTACAGCGGCCGCGAGATCACCAAGCTGCTGGATCCGCTCCTTCGCGGCGAAGCCGACATCGTGATCGGAGACCGGAACTTCGCCGAGCTGCGGCACATGTCATGGCGAAAGCGCCAGCTGCAGCGGCTCGGGAGCTGGGTCGTCCGTCAGGTGTCGAACACGACCGTCCCCGACACGACGAGCGGCTTTCGCGCGTACACGAGGGAAGCCGCGCTGCGTATGACGATCGTGTCGGAGTTCTCGTACACGCTCGAATCGATCATCCAGGCCGGCAAGAAACGCATGGCGATCGCGCACGTACCGATTGCGACCAACCCCCGCACGCGCGAGTCTCGCCTCTTCGACAGCATCTACGGCTACATCAAGAGATCCACGGCGACGATCGTCCGCATTTACGCAATGTACGAACCGCTGAAGGTGTTCACGTACATCGGCGTCCTCGTATTCGGTCTCGGATTGATCCCGGCGGTGCGCTTCCTCTATATCTACTTCACCGACTACACCGCGCGAGGCGCGCACGTTCAGTCACTGATCTTCTCGGCGGTCTTGATGATCGTCGGATTCCAGGTCCTGCTGATCGGGCTCCTCGCCGACGTCATCTCGGCGAATCGCAAGCTGCTCGAAGAGCTCGTTTATCGCGTCCGCCGCCTCGAGATGCCCGGCGGCCCCGAGGATCACTAGTGGCGGATCCTTCTGCCGTCTCCATCATCGTGCCCGCGTTGAACGAGGAACACGCGATCGGCACGTTGATCGAGGAACTTCGGGCCGCTGCTTCCTGGCACGAGATCATCGTCGTCGACGACGGCTCCATCGATGCCACCGCCGAACGCGCGACCCAGTCGGGCGCGCGTGTCGTGCGTCATCCGTACAACAAGGGAAACGGTGCGTCGGTCAAGAGCGGAATCCGCCACGCGACGGGCGAGTACATCCTGATCATCGACGGTGACGGACAGCACAAGCCTGAGGACGCCGTTCGCCTCGTTTCGAGGCTCGGCCTCTATGACCTCGTCATCGGCGCGCGCAGCGCCGGTACGCAGGCGACCAGTACTCGCCGCTACGGTAACTCGCTGCTCAACTGGCTCGCTGGCTACCTGACGGACCGCGACATTCCCGACCTGACTTCCGGGTTCCGTGCCGCGAGGCGCGAGCACCTCCGCGAATTCATCCACCTGCTGCCCAACGGCTTCTCGACACCGACGACGACGACGCTGGCATTCATCAAGGCGGGTTACAACGTCGCATTCGAGCCGGTGCAGGCGCGGCAACGGGCAGGCCAGTCGAAAATCCACCTGGCGCGCGACGGCACCAAGTTCCTGATGATCATCCTGAGGATCGTGACGATCTTCAGCCCGCTGCGTATCTTTCTTCCGGTCAGCCTTGCCTCCTTCATCGTTGGCGCGGGGTATGCCGGCTGGACGATCTACTCGCAGAGCCATGTCACCAACACCTCGGTTCTGCTGATCATCCTCGCCGTGATCGTCTTTCTCGTCGGCCTGGTGTCCGAGCAGATCTCCGCGCTGCGGTTCGAAGGGCGGCAGTAGCCGCTCCATGGCGACCATGCCGAACCAACGATGGATCCTCGCGGCTGCCGCGGCTGGGCTCATTGCACGGCTGGCCTTCGGTCTCCTCTACTGGACCGGCAAGCCGATGACGCACGACGAACGGGAGTACCTGGCGCTCGCACAGAGCCTGCAGCAAGGCCAGGGGCTCCACTATCCGCCAGGCCATCAAAGCGGAACAGCCGCGCAATTCGGACGCGCGCCCGGCTATCCAGCGTTTCTCGCGCTGCTCGCAGCGCCCGCGGATGCAGACGCCGCACCGACACGCGTCAAGGTCGCGCAGTCATTCCTCGGTGCGCTCGTCGTGTGGATGATCGGTGTGATCGCCATGCGCGCCGCAGGCGTCCGCGCCGGAGAAATTGCCGCCTGGATCGCCGCGTTCTATCCGGCGCTCGTCTGGACGCCGGCGTATGTGTTCAGCGAGTCGCTCTTCATGCCGATCGCGTTCGCGACGGTCATGGTGCTGCACGCGGCGCGCGTTCGCGCGGATGAAGAACGTACCGCTCGAGGTGGGAGCGCGCTCACCGTCGCCGCAGGTCTGATCGCAGGCGCGGGGATCCTCGTGCGGCCGGCGATGCTCCTCTTCCTGCCGCTTGTTGCCCTCTGGTTCGTACGGCGGAAACGGTGGACGCTCGCGCTCGCGTTCTGCGTATCCGCTGCCGCAGTCGTCACCCCGTGGACACTGCGTAATGCGAAAGCGTATGGACGCTTCGTGCTCGTTGCCTCCGAAGGAGGCGTCACTTTCTGGACCGGCAACCATCCCCTTGCCATTGGCGAGGGGGATCTCGCGGCAAATCCTGCGCTGAAGCAAGCCGAGGTGACGTTCAGACAGGCACATCCCCGCCTGACGGCGGAGGAACTCGAACCTCTCTACTACCAGGACGCGCTCACGAACATTCGAAGCAACTTCGGATGGTGGCTCCGCCTGCTCGGGCGCAAGACGTTCTACACGTTCGTCCCGATCGGTCCCTCGTATGCGCTACACTCCACGCGATACAGAGTGGGATCGGTCCTCCCATATGCGCTACTCGCGCCGCTGGCATTGATCGGCTTCTCGCGGCTGGTGCGCCGCGGCGGCGCGGCCACGCCGCTGCTGCTCCTGGCGATTGCCGTCGTGCTGACCGGATTGATCTTTTTTCCCCAGGAACGGTTTCGCATTCCCGTCATCGATCCGGCCGTGATCGTCTGCGCCTCGGTTGTCCTGGCCGAAGGCGTTCGCAGCCAGGGCGCGCGGCGTCCGTTCGTAGCGGAGGCGGGCAGGAGTAGGGCATGAACGCGCTGGTCGTCGTCCCCACGTACAACGAGTCCGACAATCTTCCCACTCTCGTCGCAGGTGTGCTCGCGCACGAGGGATTCAGAGTACTCGTTGTCGACGACGGATCACCCGATGGCACGGGAGCGCTGGCCGACAGGCTCGCTGCCGTGCATCCCGGACGTATCGAAGTCATCCATCGAACCGGCCCGCGGGGCCTCGGTCGCTCGTACGTGGACGGCCTTCAGCACGCTCTGAAAACGGATGCGGAGCTGATCTTCCAGATGGACGCGGATCTCTCTCACAACCCCGAGTACCTGCCGGCACTCGCGGCCGGCGCCGCCGAGTACGACGTCGTCATCGGATCGCGCTACCTGCAGGGGGTCAGCGTCGTGAACTGGCCGCTGCACAGGATCTTCCTGAGCACGTTCGCCAATCGCTACATCAAGGCGGTGACCGGCCTGTCTCCGAGTGACTGCACCAGCGGCTACCGTTGCTGGCGGCACGACGCGCTCGCGAAGATCCCGCTCGGTCACGTGGCATCGGCGGGCTACGCATTTCTCGTCGAGATGCTCTTCCGCGCCGCGCAGAACGGCAGCCGTATCGGTGAGGTGCCGATCATCTTCGTCGAACGGCGTCAGGGCCAATCGAAAGTATCGAAGGCAGTGCTTCTGGAATCGCTGATCACACCGTGGCGACTGCGTCTGCGGCCTCGAGGTTGACGTGTCGCTTGTGGTCGTGATGGTGACCACGTCCTACCCCAGGTTCCCGGGCGACAGCGTCGGCACGTTCATGGAGCCGATCGCGAAGTCCGTCGCCGCGCGCGGACATCGCGTCCACATCGTGGCGCCCTGGCATCCACTGGTTCGACGGCCGCGGATCGAACACGGCCTCCATTTCCATTTCTACAAGTACGCACCCCTTCCATTCCTCAACGTGTTCGGCTACGCCGCCTCGATGCGTGCGGACGTCGCGCTCAAAGGCGCCGCGTATGCCGCCGCGCCGCTCGCCCTTGCGCGAGGATGGTGGACAGCGAGAACGATTGCGCGACGGTATGGCGCGTCGGTCATGCATGGTCACTGGGTCGTGCCCGGCGGCGTCACCGCCGCGATGGCCGCGCCCGGGCTGCCGCTCGTCATCAGCGTTCACGGGTCGGACGTCTATGTCGCCGAACGGATCGCCCCAGTGCGCCTTGCGGCAAGGAGAGCCTTCCGAAGAGCGGGCTCGGTGACGGCATGCAGCGCGGATCTCGCCACGCGGGCGATCCGGCTCGGAGCGGATCCCGAGAGGACCATGGTCGTCCCCTACGGTGTCGACACAGGCAGATTCGCTCCGGATCGCGACGTTCGCGCCGAGCGGCGCGCGCAGCTCGGTGTCTCCGCTTCGAAGCTGCTCGTCGCAGCGGCGGGACGCCTCGTGAGCAAGAAGGGATTCGAGTACCTCATCGACGCGCTCGCTCGTGTGCCGGATGCGGTGCTGGTGCTTGCCGGCGACGGGTCGCTGCGTGAGGAGCTGCAGCAGCGCGCCGCGTCATCCCGTGTTCGGGAACGCGTGCGCTTCCTCGGCGACCGCACGCAGGACGACGTCGCAGCGCTCTTTTCCGCGGCGGATGTCATCGTCGCACCCTCCATCAGGGATGATGCGGGCAATGTCGACGGCCTGCCGAACGTGGTGATGGAAGCGCTCGCGAGCGGCACTCCGCTGGTGACCACTTCCGCCGGCGGAATCGGCGCCGTCGTCGAGGACACCGTGACGGCTCTCGTCGTAAGCGAACGCGATATCGAGGGGATCGCGTCAGCGTTGACGCGGATCAGGAGCGATGCGGCACTCGCCACGCGCCTCGGTGCCGCGGCGCGTGACCTCGTGGCGCAGAAATTTGGCTGGGACCGCACCGCGGAGCAGTTCGAGTCGGCCTACCGAGCTGCCCTTGCCTTGCATGGCAGGCACCGATAACATGGAACGTTTTCGCATGCCATCTTTGAACGCGGCGTATCACGGCCGGCGCGTGATGATTACCGGAGGTCTGGGTTTCATCGGAAGTAACCTGGCGCGGACGCTCGTCGACCTTGGATCGGACGTTCTCCTGGTGGACTCGCTCATTCCGGGCCACGGAGGCAGCCTCTTCAACATCGCAGGCCTCGAGTCGCGTCTTCGCGTGAACATTGCCGATATCCGTCAGCAATCGAGCATGGATTGCCTCGTCCGCGATCGTGAAATCATCTTCAATCTCGCCGGACAGGTGAGCCACATCGACAGCATGCGCGATCCGCAGACGGATCTCGAAATCAACTGCCAGGCCCAACTGACGCTTCTCGAAGCGTGCCGGCGGCACAACCCCGGCGTGAAGATCGTCTACGCCGGCACCAGACAGGTGTACGGCAGGGCAGTAGCGTTGCCCGTCAACGAAGAACATCTCGTACGACCGACCGATATCAACGGCGTCAACAAGGCGGCCGGCGAGCACTACCATCTCGTGTACAACAACGTGTTCAATGTGCGCGCGTGCTCGCTGCGGCTCACCAACGTCTACGGTCCGCGTCAGCTCGTCAAGCACAACCGTCAAGGTTTCATCGGGTGGTTCATCCGGCTCGTCGTCGAAGACGGTGAGATCCAGGTGTACGGCGATGGATCCCAGGTCCGCGACCTCGTCTACGTCGATGATGCAGTGGATGCGTTTCTCGCGGCAGGCGCAAGTGACGCCGTCAACGGTGACGTGTTCAACGTCGGCGGCGCGGAACCTATCAGTCATCGAGATCTTGTACAAATGTTGATCGAGATCGCCGGTTCGGGGCGCATGCGGCTGGTCGACTGGCCGGCCGAGAAGAAAGCGATCGACATCGGCAGCTTCTATTCGGATTCGTCCAGATTTCGAGCCATCACCGGCTGGACGCCCCGAGTACGCCTGCGCGAGGGCCTCCGGCAGTCCGTCGACTTCTATCGTCAGCATCTGCCTCATTATCTCGATCGAGAATCGTGATTCCGTTCCTGCAACTCACGCCCGGCGAAGATGCGGAGCCCGTCAGGACGGCGATCGAAAACGTGCTCGCGCGCGGCTGGTTCGTGCTCGGTCCCGAACTGGAACAATTCGAACGGGAATTTGCGCAGGCAGTGGCGGCTCCGCATGCGGTCGGGGTCGGCACGGGAACCGATGGGATCGCGGTTGCGCTGCGTTGTCTCGGAATCGGTCCCGGCGACGAGGTGATCACATCACCGCTCTCGGCGGCGTTTAGTGTTCTGGCGATCATGATGGTCGGCGCGCGTCCGGTGTTCGCCGATATCGACGAGGAGCGGTTGACCATCGATCCGGCGGCCGTCGAGGCAGCGGTGACCTCGAGAACCGTCGCCATCCTGCCGGTTCACCTGTACGGCCAGGCCGCCGACATGACGGCGATCGCCGCCGTGGCATCACGGCACAACCTCGCCGTGGTCGAGGACGCATGTCAGGCGCATCTCGCGACGTGCGCCGGGAAACCTGTCGGCAGCTTCGGCGCAGCTGCCGTCTACAGCTTCTATCCCACGAAGAACCTTGGCGCGCTCGGCGATGGCGGAGCCGTGACGTTCAAGGATGCGGCGCTGACGGCGCGCGCGCGGCGGATCCGCAACGGCGGCCAGAGCGACCGTTATCACCACGAAGAGTTCGGCGTGAACACGCGTCTCGACGAAATTCAGGCCGCGGTCCTGCGTGCGCGGCTGCAATTTCTGCCCGGATGGACGGCGCGACGCCGCGCGCTCGCGGCGCAATACCGTTCTCTGCTCGCTGACACCCGTGCGATCACCGTTCCTGCGGAGCTCGACGCCGGGCACGTGTACCATCTCTTCCCCGTTCTCAGCGAGCAGCGCAGCGAAATCCAGAGCCGGTTGCAACGCGAGGGGATCGAAACGTTGATTCACTATCCCGTGCCGATCACCCTGCAGCCGGCGCTTGCGTCCGAGCGACCCGACGACTGCCCCGTCGCGGACCGCGTGTGTGCTCGCGTGTTTTCGCTGCCCCTCTACCCGTCGATCGCGGACGAAGCGCTGGCGCGCGTCGCACGCGCGTTGAGTTGACGGGAATGGCCAGTCGCTCGATGCCACCGTGCACGTCCTGACGCCCGCGCTCGACATCCTCGCCGGGCTGGTCGTCGGCTGGCTCCCCGGCGCGATGTTGTTCCGCGCGCCGATCCTCGATCGCGAACGGCGAGCCGCGCTCGACGCGGAGGAGCGCATCTTCTGGCACGTCGTCCTCAGCCTCGGGCTGTCGCTGTCGGTCGTGCTCGCACTGGCGGCGTTGGGCGCATACGGTTTCAGGTGGCTGCTGGCAATCGATGTGGTCGTGTCGCTGGCGATTGCAGCGATCTGGCGTGGACGACTGCGGATGGTGGCCGCCGCGCGGCCCGGCTTCAGTGTGATGATCCCGCTGGCGCTCGTCGGTATCGGGATCTGGCAGTTCTTCCCGCCATCTGAGTACGTCATCGGCGGCAAGGATCCCGGCGTGTACATGAACGAAGGGATCCAGATCGCCCAGCGCGGCACACTGGTCGTGCGTGATGAAATCATCGCCGCCGTGCCTCCGTTTGCGCGGGAGCTGTTCCTGCCCCGTTATTACCAGGGCCCAGGTGTTCCGCGCACGGACTACTACAGCGTCCGGTTCATGGGGTTCTTCATTCGCGATGCCGATGCGGGGGCGGTTGTCGGACAGTTCCCCCATCTGTTTCCAGCGTCGATTGCGATCGGGTACGGGATAGACGGCCTGACCGGCGCACGGCGCACGGTCGGCTGCTGGGCCGTCCTGGGACTCCTTTCCGTGTATTTTGCGGGCGCTCGTCTCGGTGGACGCGCCGTCGGCGCCGGAGCGGCGCTGCTGCTCAGTGTGCACGTGCTGCAGCTTTGGTACAGCCGGTATCCGAACGCCGAGATCGTGATGCAGGCGCTCCTGTTCGCCGCGCTGCTCGCGGCCGATCGTGCCCTCGTCGAAGCCGATCGCTTCTCGGGTGTAGTGGCGGGGTTGCTGCTCGGGCTCATGATGTGGCTTCGCTACGACGTCGTGCTCGCCTTCGCAGCGGTTGGACTCGCCATCGCCGTTTGTTATCCGCTTCGGCGCTCGCTCCCGTGGGCGCTCATCATCCCCGCGGCGGGGCTCGCCACAGTCGCACTGCGGTACCTGATGACGGTGATGGCAGGATATTCGGCATATCCGCTGGGCTTCACGCGCGACTGGGCTCTCGCGCCGGCTATCGGCGGGATCGCACTGGCTGCAGCACTACACTGGATCGCGAAACAGGAACGTCGCATCGAGCTGCTGACACAACTGTTTCCCATGCTGGTGTGCGGAGTGGCCATTGCGGCCGCTGCTTACGCGTGGTTCCTGCGAGACGCGGTCGGCCGGACGGCGATCTACGATGCCGCCGCGCTGCGAACCTTCGGCACCTTCTATCTCACACCCGCAGGTGTGCTGGGCGCTGTTGCGGGCTACACGTACCTGGTGAGTCGTTCGTTCTGGCGCGCGCCTGCCACATACCTGACGATCTGCGTCTTCGCGCTGTTCTTCTTTTACAAGATCCGCGTCGTGCCCGAGCACTTGTGGATGGATCGCCGCTTCATCGCCGTGATCCTGCCGGGGGCATTGCTCTGCATCACCGGGATCGCTCTCGCGGGCCTTCGCACGAGCCTGCCCGGGCGCCGACTGCCGAGTCTCGCTCTGGGCATCGTGTTTCTCGTTCTGGCGGCGCGCCAATTCGCTCGTTCGAGCGAGCCCATCCACCATCATGTCGAGTACGCGGGCGTCATTCCGCGCCTGGAGGAGCTGGCGCGCACCATTCCCGACGATCAGCTGCTGCTCGTCGAATCCCGAGACACGTCCGACCTTCACGTCCTGGCGCTGCCGCTGGCCTACATCTACGGACGCAACGTCCTCGTCTTCGCGAATCCGGTGCCGGACAAAGCGACGTTCGAACGCTTTCTGAGTTGGGCGAATACGCGTTACCGCACCGTCGCGCTGCTCGCGAGTGGCGGAACGGACCTGGTGTCGCGCAAGTGGACTGTCGTGCCAGCCGAGAGCGCTCGCTTCACCGTGCCGGAATTCGAGACAACGCCGTGGTCACAACTGCCGAGATTGATCCAGGAGAAGAAATTCGATTACCAGCTCTACGCCTTTGGTCCTCCCCACCCGACGTTTGCCGCGACGTTCGATCTCGATATCGGCGAGCGCGATGATGTTCATGTCGTTCGCTTCAACTCGAAGGAGCAGACCGAGGCACGGTCGATACGCTGGACCGGTCGATCGTCATTCATTTCAACAACGTCGATTGGGGCAGGGAGCCGGATCCTGACCCTGTGGCTGAGCGACGGCGGACGCCCTTCCGGTGTCCAGCCGGCAAAGATAGAGGTATATCTGGAACAACAGTTGATCGGAACGGCAACCGTCGGCCGCGGATTCCGTCCCTACGAGTTCGCCATCGCGCCGGCGCTCGCAGAGCGCGCTGC
>DATLLF010000187.1:0-10649 GCA_035537955.1 Vicinamibacterales bacterium
CTCCTCGGGCGTGCGTGAGCGGGCGTAACCCCAGGTTCCCTTCTCGCGCGAGAAGGCGATACCGCCGAACTCGGTCAGCATGAGCGGTTGATCGTTGTGCATCTGCCCCTCGAGCACCAGCAGCCGTCCGCCAGGGCGCTCGCGCTTGAACAGGCGCGGCAGCACCTGGTCGGCGTGGTATCGCCGCGCGATTCTGTCGGGGCGATCGTCGTAGTCGTGGATCCCGATAATGTCCGTCGCGACGCTCTCCCAGCCATCGTTGCCGATGACGGGCCGTGTCGAGTCGAGCGTTCGCGTCAGGTGATACAGCGCCTGCACGAAGTGACGCTCGCTCGCGACGTCGGTCAGGTTCGGCACTCCCCACGATTCGTTCACTGGTACCCACGCGATGATGCAGGGATGGCTGTAATCGCGAAAGATCGCCTGCGTCCATTCCTGCGTCAGCCGATCCACCGCACCCGGGGTGAAGCGGTACGCGCTCGGCATTTCTTCCCACACCGCGAGACCGAGACGATCCGCCCAGTAGAGATAGCGCGGGTCTTCGATCTTCTGGTGCTTGCGCACCCCATTGAAGCCCATCGCTTTCGCGAGCTCCACGTCGCGTCTCAACGCCGCATCGTCGGGCGCTGTGAGACCGCTTTCGGGCCAGTAACCCTGATCGAGAACGAGGCGCAGCACGTACGGGCGGTTGTTGAGAACGAAGCGGTCACCCTGCACGGCGGAGGACCGCAGCGCGGTGTAGGAGACGGCGTGGTCGAGCAGCTCGCCGCGCTCTCCCCAGAGATCGAACTGGACGTCGATGAGGTTCGGCGCGTTCGGGCTCCACAGCAGCTCGTTGCGCGAGTCGTCAATCCCCGGATCCGAGAGCGCGATCCGTCGATGCACCTCGCCGGCGATGACGGTGTAGGTATCGGCGGCGAGCAGGTTGCCGCCGCTTGTGAGGGTGACCGATAGCCGCAGCGGCTCGCGCGGAATACCGTCCATCCACGCACCGACGCCGATCTCCCAGCGCGCGAGGTGCGGCGTGAACGTGATCCGCTCGATCGCGGTCGCCGGCACCACCTCCATCCACACCGTCTGCCAGATGCCGGTGGTTCGGGGATACCAGATCGAATGCGGCTCGAGCTGCCAATCCTGCTTGCCGCGCGGCTTTGCCAGATCGTGCGGATCGTCTTTCGCGCGCACGACGATCTCCAACTCGGCGGCTTCGGTGATCTGCCGCGTGATGTCGAACGCAAACGGCGTGTAGCCGCCGTGATGATCGCCGACACACGCGCCGTTTATCCATACTTTTGCCAGATGATCGACTGCGCCGAACCTGAGAAAAAGGCGCTGTCCGTCCTCGAGTCGAGGCGCCATGACCCGCCGTCGATACCAGCAGGACTGATAGAAGCCGGTGTTCTCAATGCCGCTTCGCGCCGTCTCGGGTGAAAAGGGAGTGCGAATGACTTCGTCCCATCGCACCTGTTCGGGCAGCAGCCATTCGCCTGCGGGATCCAGCGCGAACTCCCATTCGCCATTGAGCGAGTACCAGGTTTCACGCCGGAGAAGCGGACGCGGATAGCCGTGAGCTTCAGCGTCGAGTTGATCGGAGGTGAGCTGTGGCAACGCAACTGTCATCGACGTTCCTGTAACTCCTGATTATCACGCGCGTCAGCGCTGATCGCCCGAGCTCTTCGAGGGGTCGGAAAATGGCGGCACCTCGACGAGCACAGCCGCGATGATGAGTAGTAGGAAGGAAGACCGCCGTCGCGCACGGCCACGATGGGAAGCACGAGTTGCGCCAGGCAGAACCTCGACCAGATCGGACGCGCCGGCGCACCGCGGAATTCCTCGACGACGTTGCGCAAAATTCCCCTGACCAGTTGTCCATAATCACCGTTTTATTGAGAAATCGATGGCATGTGTTTCGCCTGAGCCCGATCGGCGGAGGAGCCCATGTCATCATCGATTCGCAAGATCTGCGTCCCCACCGACTTCAGCGATGCTTCTCAGGGGGCGGTCACGTACGCCTTCGCACTCGCGCGAGGCTTTGGCGCGTCCCTGTATCTGATTCACGTTCTGAAGGACCACGGCCACTACCACATTGCGAGGACTGCGCTGGCCGAGACTGCGGCAGCACTCGACGATGGGCTGGGAGGGATCGCGACCGAGGTGCGCATGGGCGACGTCGCCGAAAGCATCGGCGAGGCAGCGCGTCATTACGGCGCCGATCTCATCGTCATGGCCACGCATGGTCGTACAGGACTGTCGCACGCGATCTCGGGGAGCGTGGCGGAAGACGTGATCCGAACGGCATGCTGTCCCGTGCTCGTGCTCCGCGATTCGGGCACCGTGCGTGTGCACCGTGGTTCGTCGGCCAGACCGGAACCGGCGCGGCGGCTTGCGGGCGTCGCCTGATGCAGGTGCATTACCATCTCTGAGGACCCGGCATGTGCGGTCCGCAGGGATGGCTCAACTGACCTTCAACTCGATCTACCGTCATGGATTCGTTCGCCTGGCGGTATGCATTCCACACATTCGATTAGGCAATCCCCGGGAGAATGCCTCTCGCACGGTGGGGCTCGTCCGGCGCGCGCACGAGGCGCACGCGGCGATCGTGCTCTTTCCCGAGCTCGGGCTCTCCGGCTACTCCAACGAAGATCTGTTCCACCAGGATGCGCTGCTCGACGCAACTCGCGATGCCCTTGGGCTCATCGCCGAGGCGAGCCGCTCGCTGGCGCCGCTGGTGGTCGTGGGCGCCCCGCTGAAGATCGAGCAGAAGCTGTTCAACTGCGCGGTGGCCATTCATCGAGGGTCCATCGTTGGTGTGACGCCGAAGACGTACCTGCCGAATTACCGCGAGTTCTACGAGCGGCGGCAATTCACACCGGGAACGTACGCGCGCACGAGGGATGTCACGTTGCTCGGCGCGACGGTTCCCTTTGGCAACGACCTCGTCTACGACATCGCGCCGATTTCTGACTGCGCCGTCCACGTGGAGATCTGCGAGGACGTCTGGGTGCCCGTTCCTCCGAGCTCGCATGCGGCGATGGCCGGCGCGACGGTCCTGCTCAATCTCTCTGCCAGCAACATCACCATCGGCAAAGCCGAGTACCGCCATCTGCTCTGCGCATCACAATCCGCGCGCTGCATTGCCGCTTACGCCTACGCCGCGGCGGGATCCGGGGAATCGACAACGGACCTCGCGTGGGACGGCCACGGAATGGTGTACGAGAACGGGCGACTGCTCGCGGAAACCGAGCGCTTCGCGCAGAGCGAGCAGGTGATCTTCGCCGACGTCGATGTGCAGCGTCTCGCGCAGGAGCGCGTCCGCATGACGAGCTTCAACGACGCGGTGCGGGAGCAGGCGCACGGCGCATCGACAGGCCGGCGTGTGCGCGTCGACTTCGAGGTGCCGGCCAGCGAAATACCGCTGCTGCGGCGGGTCGAGCGCTTTCCTTACGTGCCGAGCGATCCCGCCGTGCGCGACGAGCGCTGCCGGGAGGCGTACAACATCCAGGTGCAAGGCCTCACGACACGGCTGGCGAGCACCGGCATCACAAGAGCCGTCATCGGTGTCTCAGGCGGGCTCGATTCGGCGCACGCACTGATCGTCTCCGCGCGCGCGATGGATCGCCTCGGCTTACCGCGGGCGAACGTGCTGGGGTTCTCGATGCCGGGGTTCGCGACGAGCGAGCGGACGCGGACGAACGCGCTCGCGCTGATGCACGCGCTCGGCGTGACTGCCGGGGAGATCGACATCCGGCCCTCGTGCATGCAGATGTTGAAGGACGTGCGCCATCCCTACGCTGATGGAGAGCCGGTATACGACCTGACGTTCGAGAACGTGCAGGCGGGCGAGCGCACGTCACACTTGTTCCGCCTCGCCAATCACCACGGCGGTCTGGTCATCGGCACGGGGGATCTGAGCGAGCTCGCGCTCGGCTGGTGCACCTACGGCGTCGGCGATCAGATGTCGCACTACAGCGTCAACGCGTCCGTGCCGAAGACCCTGATCAAGTATCTGGTTCGCTGGGTCGCGGCGAGCGGACAGTTCGACGAGGCGACCGCTCGCGTGCTCCAATCCATCCTCGACACCACGATCTCTCCCGAACTGATTCCGCAGGAGGATGAATCGCAGGCCACGCACGCGAGCGAACTGACCGTGGGGCCGTTCGCGTTGCAGGACTTCTTTCTCTACTACGTCAGCCGCTTCGGCCATCGCCCGAGCCGTGTCGCCTTTCTCGCGCAGCACGCGTGGGGCGATCGCAACGCAGGCCAGTGGCCGGAAGGGCTTCCGGAATACGAACGCCGCGACTTCGATCGCGCAGCCATCAAGCACTGGCTCGCCGTGTTCCTGCGCCGCTTCTTCGAAACCAGCCAGTTCAAGCGTTCAGCCTTGCCCAACGCACCGAAGGTCGGCTCCGGAGGCTCGCTGTCCCCGCGCAGCGACTGGCGCGCGCCGAGCGACGGTCACGCGGACGCGTGGCTGAACGAACTCGAGCGAGAAGTCCCCGACGTGTAGCGCAGCGCGGCGGCGCGTCGGGTCTGCCGCTATGATTCGCCCATGCACAATCGTCTGACGGTTACCAGTGCGTTCGTCCTCCTTGCCGTGGCTGCATGCGCAGGAGCGCAGGCGGAAGGCACGCTCGAGCAACGCATCGATGCGTTCGTGCGCGCCGAGATGGCACGGCAACACATCCCCGGCGTGGCCGTCGCCGTCATCCACAAGGGAACAACCATGGCGCGCGGTTATGGCCAGGCGAACGTCGAGCACATGGTGCCGGTCACCGAGGAGACGATCTTCCAGTCCGGATCGCTTGGAAAGATGTTCACCGCGGCGGCCGTCATGCTGCAGGTCGAAGACGGCAAGCTCGCGCTGACGGACCCCATCACGAAGTTTTTTCCCGACGCGCCGCCCGAATGGACGGCAATCACCGTCCGGCATCTACTGACGCACACCTCCGGCATTCCCGATTACACGACCAGCACGTTCGACTATCGCCGCGACTATACGGAGGACGAGCTCGCGCACCTCGCGTTCAAGCAGAAGCTGGAATTCGCGCCGGGCTCGCGCTGGAACTACAGCAACACCGGTTACGCGCTGCTCGGGTTCATCGTGGGGAAGGTGTCGGGACACTTCTACGGTGATGTGTTGAGGGAGCGGATCTTCAATCCGATTGGAATGAAGACGGCGAGGGTGATCACCGAGGCCGACATCGTTCCGCACCGCGCGGCCGGCTATCAGCAGGAAAACGGTGAGCTGAAGAATCAGGACTGGGTTGCGCCGAAGCTGAACACAACGGCGGACGGATCGCTTTACTGGTCGCTGCGCGACCTGCTCGCATGGAACGCGGCGGTCGAGCGCCGCGCCGTGCTGAGCAGGGAGAGCTGGAACCAGATCCTCACGCCCGTGCGCCTCGCGAGCGGCAAGAGCTATCCGTACGGGTTCGGCTGGTCTCTCGATGACCGGAATGGCAGGCCGGTGCAGCAGCATGGCGGCGCCTGGCAGGGCTTCAAGACGCATCTCGCCCGCTTCCCGCAGGACGAGCTCTCGATCATCGTCCTCGCCAATCTCGCCGAGGCCGATCCATCGCGGTTCGTCGACGGCATCGCAGCGATCGTCGATCCGAAGCTTGCCGTGACGGAGCCGAGCCCCATCGACGACAAGGAACCGCAGGTCACGAGCAAGCTTCGGCAGCTGCTGAAGTCGATTCGAGCGGGAACGCTGTCGCCTTCCGATTTCGCCTACGTGCGGGCGGGGTTTTTTCCCAATTCGGCGACGTTCTATCAGAAGGAACTACAGAAGCTCGGCACGCTGAAGGGCGCGCAACTATTGCAGCGGCGGGAGGCTGGTGACGATCGGATCTACCTGTATCAGCTCACGTTCGCGAACGGCACGCGATACATCCGCCTCGGGCTCGCGCCAGACGATCGGGTTTCCGCGTTCTCGATGCGCGAGCGTCAGTAAAGAGATCCGGACATCGGTAATTCCGTCACGAGCTCAGCTGCGATGGCTTCTGATCGTCATGACCGCCGGGACGGTTGTGGCGGCGCCGATCCCAACGAGTGTCAAACCGATCGCGCGGCGGCGATGCGCAGGGATCTTTGCCGACGCGAGCAACCCGGCGCCGAAGGCCAGCGCCGCCCTGGTCGCAACGATGAACCAGAGCTCGGGAATCCGTAACGTGAGCGTTTTCATGGTGACCTCGTAATCCCTGCTATTCAGGATTCATTCCAGGCCAAGGTCGGCCGTGAGTGGCACTGCCCTTTACTCCGCGCGCAATGCGACTACGGGATCGGTGCGTATCGCGCGGCGCGCGGGGATCCAGGAGGCCGCCAGCGAAACGGTTGCGAGCACGATGACCACGAGCGCGAAGGTCCACGGGTCCAGCGGCGACACGCCAAACAGCCACGCGCGCAGCAGATTGGTGGACGCGACCGCGAGCAGGAGGCCGGCCGCCAGACCGGCGGCGGTCAGCGCGGCCCCCTCGCCCAACACGAGCCGCTGAATCTCCGAGGCACTGGCACCGAGCGCGATGCGGACGCCGATCTCGCGCGCGCGGTAGCTCACGACAAATGACATGACGCCATACAGACCTACCGCCGCCAGGCAGAGCGCCGTCCCCGCGAACATGGTGAGTGCGAGCATTTCAAACCGATCGAAGGAGACCGATCCTGCGAGCAGACCCTCCAGCGACTCCACCTTTGTCGATGGAAGCAAGGGATCGATCCGCCTCAACTCACCCGAGAGCTCCCGTCCGAGCGCATCGACACCGAGCGACGAGCGCACGATGACGTGCATGAAGCTCCAGGGTGCCTGCCGGTACGGTTGGTAGAATTCCGGGGCCGGTGCGTCGCGCAGGCTCGAGTGCTTGATGTCGGCCGCAACACCTACGATCTCGAGCCATCTGCCATCCTTGCCAACCTGGAACCTGTGTCCGAGCGCGTCTGCGCCGGGCCAGTAGAGCCTCGCCATGGTTTCGTTGACGATGGCTACTGGAACCGTTCGGGCGCGATCGGCCTCAGAGAACGCGCGGCCGCGGTGGATCGCGATCCCCATCACCTCGAAGTAGCTCGCGCTGATCACGCGGATTCCGCCCCATGCGTCACTGCGCGCGTCCGGAGTGTCGAGCATGATGCTGCGTGTGCTGTTGCCCCCGGCGAACGGCAATCGCGCCGCGGCCGCCGCCCGTTGAACGCCGGGCAATGCGGAGACGTTCGCCAGCAACTGGTCGAAGAACGCACTCTGACGCTCGGGAGAGTCGTAGCGATCGTTGGGCAGGTCCACTCTCATTTTTTCGAGGCCAGCTGCGTGAAAGCCGGGGCTCACACCGCGAAGCTCGACGAAGCTTCGGATCATCAGTCCGGCGCCGGCAAGGAGCGCGACCGACAACGCGATCTCGCCGACAATGAGCGTGCGGCGGATCCGGCGTCCGCCCGGAGGGTCGCTGGAACGAGAGCGAAGGTGTATGGAGCCGACCTGATCGCGCGACACCTGCAAGGCGGGCACGCAACCGAACAGCACACCCGTGAGAATCGAGAGTGCGAGCGCAAACGCCAGCACCGGTACGGTGACGCCGGCCTGCAGGCTCTGGACGTCATACGGGCTCAAAGCGACGAGTGCGGGCAGGAGCCACGCGGCGCACAACGCGCCGGACGCTCCTCCGGCTACGGCGAGCACCACGCTTTCGGTGATCATCTGTCGCGAAATCCGCCCGCGGCTCGCGCCCAGTGCGGTGCGGATCGTGATCTCCTGGCGCCGCACCGCGGCACGCGCCAGCAGCAGATTGGCGATGTTCGCGCAGGCGATAAGGAGAACGAGCCCCACTGCGCCGAGCAGCAGCAGCAGCGCTGGACGCACATCACCGATCAGCCACTCGCGCAGTGGCACCAGCGGCACGTTCACTTCGTCGGCCGCGACCTCGTTCGGATGCTGTTTCCGAAGCTGCTCGAAGATCGCCTGCTGCTCGGCCTGTGCCGCGGCACGTGTGACATCCGGTTTGAGTCGCGCATACAGGCCGAGATAGTGGCTGCCGTGTAGCTGTGCGGGATCCTGCTCCGGCTGCAGCGGATGCGTCGGCATGGAGTAGCGCGGCGCCACCCACACCATGATCTCCTCCGGGAACTTGAAACCGGGCGGCATCACGCCGATGACGGTGTGCGGCTGACCGTTGAGAAGGATCGTCGCTCCAATCACGTCGGGAGAGCCACCGAGACGCTGACGCCAGAATGCGTCTGCGATCACCGCGACTTTCGCCCCTCGTCCATCATCGGTCGGTGCAAGTGAGCGGCCCAGCGCCGGCGGAACGCCCATGACGTTGAAGAACTCCCCGGTCACAACCGCGCCTTCGACCCGAACGGGCTGATCGAGCCCGGTCACATCGACTGGACCGGTGCGCAGCGCCGCCATCGCCTCGAAGCTCCGCGACTGTCGTTGCCACTCGAGGATGTTGGCCGGAGACTGATCCGTCGCCATGACCAGCCTGTCCGCACGCGGATAGGGCAGCGGCCGCAGCAACGCGGCGTAAACCACCGCGAAGATCGTCGTATTTGCGCCGACGCCGAGCGCGGTCGTGAGGAGCACGACGGCCGTGAGTCCCGGTGCGCGCCGCATAGCCCGGAGCGCATAGCGCACGTCCTGGAGGAATGAATCCATGAGCCCCCGCACTGGCGAGTGTCGTGCCAACAGATCGTGCCCCTCTTCGGGCTGAACATCAATCATCGCGAGCATCTCACGTCCGAATCCGGGAAACACTCTTCGTTTCCGGGCAGACCATTCGCCGCGCGGTAAGCTGATTGGCGCCAACCGCGCCGTCTCCGTCGATGTCAACGAGGTCGCCGTCTTCGGCCGACGTAATGTAGTATCATCACTACATGAAACTTGGGTTGCGCGAGGCGAACCAGCAGTTCTCGAAAGCTATCAAGGCGGTGCGCGCCGGCAAGGAAGTCGTCCTCACGGAACGCGGTCGCCCCATCGCGGTGATCAAGCCAATCAAGGACGCAGACACTGAGATGGCGGCCCTGCAGCAAATGGCTGACGAGGGGTTGATCACTCTGCCGTCGCGGCGGGGACCGATGCCGTCGCCGCGCTGGCGGCCTGTCAAGATCAAGGGCACGACTCTGTCTCAAACGATCATCGAAGATCGCGAAGACCGCACCTGACGTGTGGGCATACTTTGACACCAGTGCGCTCGTGAAGCGCTACGTGAACGAACGTGGCCGCCGCGAGGTGTTGCGGCTGCTACGACGGCATGAGGTCGTGACGTCCGCCCTTGTGACGGTTGAATTGCGCAGTGCGTTCAGGCGCCGTCTTGCCGAAGGTACTCTTCACGAACAGCAGCTAGCGGAGATTCTGAAACGCATCGACGCTGACCGCGAATTCTGGGCTCTGATCGACGTCAGCACCAGCGTACTTGCGGCTGCGGAGCGCCTCGTCGGGTCCCAGCCCCTCCGCACACTGGACGCCATTCACGTGGCTTCAGCGCGGTTGTTCGCCGACCGCATCGCACAACCCACACTCGTATTTGTCACCGCTGACGTTCGGCAGACGGCGGCTGCGTTGGGCGCGGGAATGACGGCCAGCCAGGTTGAGCTGTAGGGAGGTGGAGACCGCGCTTTTTCTATTGTTCGTGGTGGCAGTCTTCGCCTGGTGGCAGTGGAAATTTGGGCTGGGCTGGACAATCCGTACCGTCAGGCGGTGGCGAGGGCGTGCCTGATTCGTAGGCCTCGAGATAGGTGCTCCATCGAGCCCGGAACGTGCAAAGGAGATTGCCGCGCAATGCCTACGGTGGAATGGCGTTGACGATCCGCCAGGGTCGATCGCAAACGACACGATTATTTACGTAACATAAGCCTCCCCGCGTCAGCGGGCCCGGTATGCCGCGATCTCTCGCGTGTGGCGTGAGCCAGAGTTCGTCGAAGTGAATTGTTCTGGCGCTGCAGGGAGATTTTATGAACACGATTCGCGAGGCATGGCGCTCGTTTCGTTCTGCTCGAAGCACGAGCGGATTCGCTCTCCTGATCCTCACCGCTGCCATGGCGGCCACCACGATCACGTTTTCGGTGGTTGACGGAATCGTCCTCCGCAGTCTGGCCTTCGAGGACAGCGACCAACTCGTCATCATCGGTCCTCAGAACCGGACATATTCGCCGGCGGAATATTTTGCGTGGCGCGACCGATCGGATGCTTTCGTCACGTTGGCCGCCACCAACGTGGGTCCGATGGCACATGTTCCGAGCGACACAGGCGTTTCCTACGTGCGCGCCTGGGAGACCTCGGCCAGTCTGTTCGAAGTGCTTCGCGTGCGTGCCTTGCTTGGACAGGTATTTACCTCCGCCAACGAGATTGCAGGCCAGCATCTCGTTGCGGTGATCAGCCACGAGGTGTGGCAGCGCTATTTCGGCGGGGACCCTCACATCGTCGGTCGTTCGATACGGATGGGAGATCGCCGACGGAGCGAGCAGCCTGCGGACCTGTTCGAGATCGTCGGTGTCATGCCGAAGGGATTCATGTATCCGATGCACAAAGGCCGGCCGCAGGTGTGGATCCCACTCGTCCTGGAAGGAAGTCGACAGGGGCAGTCTGGTGCGGAAGTGATCGGCCGAGTCCGCAGTGGGGTGAAATTGGCAGACGCGCAGTCGCAGATCAGTGCGATTCACGCGGC
>DATLLF010000188.1:0-8361 GCA_035537955.1 Vicinamibacterales bacterium
GTACTCCTCGATCCGCTCGCGCTGCTGGCTCGAGTCCGTGTCGCGGTAGCGCCGCTCGAGGCTCGGGACGAGCCCCTCGAAGGCCATCGTGTAGGCGCGGCGCCGGCCCATCCGGTTGCGGTACGAGACGTAGATCCGCTCGCCGTCGGTGCCGTAGAGGAAGAGATTCTGCTGCTCGTCGGTCAGGTCCTGCCACGGCTGCTCGAGGTCGATCTCGTAGCGGTCGGCGATCGACACCGAGCCGTCCGGCACGAGCAGGTCCGGGTCGATCTCCTGCTGCGAGCCGAGCCCGGTGCAGCGCGGGCACGCGCCGTGTGGCGAGTTGAACGAGAAGATGCGCGGCTGCAGCTCCGGCAGCGAGACGCCGTGCTCGGGGCACGCGAACTTCTCGCTGAAGAGCATGGGCTCTCCGTCGATCACGTCGACTGCGACCAGGCCGTCCGCGAGCGCGGCGGCCGTCTCGACCGATTGCGTCAGCCGCTGGCGCAGGTCCGGCTTGTGCACGAGCCGGTCGACCACGACCTCGATCGTGTGCTTGAACTTCTTGTCGAGCGTGATCTCCTCCTCGAGCAGGCGCTGCTCGCCGTCCACCTTCACGCGCGTGAACCCGTCGGCGCGGAGCTCTTCGAGCACGTCCCGGAACTCGCCCTTGCGGTCGCGGACGACGGGCGCGTTGACCGTGAACCTCGTCCCCTCGGGCAGCGCGAGGATCTGCTCGACGATCTGGTCGAGGCTCTGCCCGGCGATCGGTCGCCCGCAGACGGGGCAGTGCGGCCGTCCGACGCGCGCGTACAGCAGACGGAGGTAGTCGTAGATCTCGGTCACCGTTCCGACGGTGGAACGAGGATTAGACCCCGTGGTCTTTTGCTCGATCGCGATGGCAGGCGAGAGCCCCTCGATCAAATCGACGTCGGGCTTTTCCATCTGCTCCAGGAATTGCCGCGCGTACGAGGAGAGCGACTCGACGTATCGGCGCTGCCCTTCCGCGTAGATCGTGTCGAAGGCGAGCGAGGACTTGCCGGATCCTGAGAGCCCGGTCAGGACGACCAGTTTGTCACGGGGAATGTCGACGTCGATGTTTTTGAGGTTGTGAACGCGTGCGCCGCGTACCGCAATCCAGTCGTGCATATACCGGGAATTTCTGGGAATTCCGAAACGGCCATTTTATCACCCGAGCGCGGTGACGAAGAATCATCACGGATGAGCTGCGCTCGGACTCCCCTGGGATTGGAAGTTGGAGGTTATCCAGACTGGCGTCCGTGGAGCTTGCTGTTCCGATAGCCGTAGAAGACGTACAGAAGGATCCCGATCGTCAGCCAGATGCCAAACCGCTCCCACGCATGCGTCGGGAGTCCCTTCATCGTGTAGACGCAGGCTGCGGCACCGAGGAGCGAAACGCCCCAGACGAACGGCACCCGGAAGGGGCGTTCACGCGCCGGCTCTTTGTGGCGGAGAACCAGCACGCCGACGCACACGATCGCGAACGCGAACAGTGTGCCGATGTTGGTCAGGTCGTAGATCTCGTTCTCGTCGGCGAAGAGCGCGCCGGCCGCGACCACGAGGCCGGTGAGAACGGTCGTGATGTGCGGCGTTCGGAAACGCGGGTGGACCTTCGCCGCCCACTGCGGCAGCAGCCCGTCGCGAGCCATCGCCATGAAGATCCGCGGCTGCCCGTACTGGAACACGAGCAGGACCGCCGTCAGCGATACGACCGCACCGAACGCGACGAACCAGCTCGCGATCGGCAGGCCCGCGAGCTGGAGCGCGGTCGCCAGCGGATCCGAGGCGCGGAGCTGCTGGTAGGGAACGATGCCCGTCGCCACGATGCCGACGATCACATAGATCAGCGTGCAGATGGCGAGGCCGCCAAGGATGCCGATCGGCATGTTGCGCTGCGGGTTCTTCGTTTCCTCGGCGGCCGTGGAGATCGCGTCGAAGCCGATGTACGCGAAGAACACGATCGCTGCTCCCTGGTGAATCCCCGTCCAGCCGTTCGGCGCGAATGGCCTGTAGTTGGCGGGATCGATGTGCATCGCGCCGAGGCCCACGAAGACGGTCAAGACGATCAGCTTGATGACCACCATGATGTTGTTCGCGCGGGCGCTTTCGCGCACGCCGATGTAGAGCAGCACCGTGACGGCGAGCACGATCAAGGCGGCGGGAATGTTCAGCAGCAGAGGAATGCCGGCGATCTGTGGCGCCCGCTGCAGCAGCGAATGGACCGTGGGATCCGAACTGAGGAGCGCCGTCCGATATCCATGCGTGAGGTATTCGGGCAGCGTGATCCCCACGCCACTGAGCAGCGAATTGAAGTAACCGCTCCAGGCGATGGCCACGGCGATATTGCCGACCGCGTACTCGAGGATCAAGTCCCATCCGATGATCCACGCGATCAGCTCACCGAGCGTGGCATAGGAATAGGCGTAAGCGCTGCCGGCCTGCGGGATCATCGACGCGAGCTCGGCGTAGCAGAGGCCCGCCAGACCGCACACGATGCCGAGCAGGATGAACGAGAAGATCAGTGCGGGCCCGGCGCCGTAGCGAACCACGGTACCGTTCGGCAGCACTTCGCCGGCCGCCGCCGTGCCGATGGACGAGAAAATGCCTGCACCGATGACCGCACCGATCGCCAGCATGATGAGGTCACCGGCGCCGAGCACGCGCCGTAATCCGTGCGGTCCTTCGGCCAGCAGCTCAGAGATCGGCTTGCGCCGAAAGAGTTGACTCATTGGCGCGTGAAGGGTAACAGCCCGCGAACTCCGACGTCCAGCCGATACACGGTGTCGGCGGAGCACACGGCGAGGGATCCGCGCGGGCCGAACGCCAGGCCGACGAGTCCGCCGGCGGCGACCACGCATTCCGGCTGCCCGCCGTCTCGCGTGAACCTGAATATGCCGCCGGTGCCCGCGAGCGCGTCGGCGACATAGAGACGGCCCTCCTCGTCGAAGGCGAGCCCCTGAGGCCGGCCCAATCCTTCGTAGAAAACGGATACGTCGCCGGATCGATCGATTCGATAGATCGAGTCGCGCGGGCCGAGTGTCGGCCCTGCCACGTACAGGTTCTGGTCCGGTCCGAACGCAAGGTGAAACGCCGCAACGCTCGGCGGGAGTGAGGCCACGGCAGACGCGCGGCCATCCTGGACGCGCAGGATGGTCCCGGATCGATCCCCCACGAAGAGGACGTTCTCTTCATCGAAGGCGATTCCGCAGGCCACGCCCAGGTCGCTGGCCACGGCTGTCGCCGTCCCGTCAGGCGAAATGCGATAGACGCTCCCATCGAATCGGCTCGACACATGGAGCTGCCCCGACCGATCGAACGCGAGCGACGTCGGATTAGGAAGGTCGCCCACGAACGGCTCGCGCGAGCCGTCCCGGCGAACCATGTAAATGGAGACGGGAACCTGCTGGCCGCGCGATCCGCTGAAGGTGACGAACAGATTGCCCTCGTCATCGAACACCGGATTGTCGACCTGATGGAGGCCTGTCGCCAGTGGAACGCCGATGTCGATGAACAGCGTTTCACCCGGAGCACCCTCGAGCCGGACCGGCATGTGCCCCCCTTCGACACAATCGGGGACGACGAGCTTCAGCTCGCGGCTCGACGCGGCAACGATTCTGGATGCCGACCCGCCGACGCGAACCTCCGGCGGGGGATCCACCGGGAAGCCCTCGCCGAGGATGGTGACCCAGCCGCCTGCGACGGCCCAGAGCGGACGGACACCCGTGATGCGGGACGGACTGGCCGACGTCATAGATGCGCGAGAACCGGTGTGTGGAGTGGACCGCGGCGGGACGGAAAGAAAAGAAGGATGGTCAGCTCTCGTCCAGTTCCATGTTCCAGTAGAAGTAATCGCGCCAGCTCTCCGGTGCATTCTTGAGACCGACCGTGATCCGGATGGCTGGCGCCCTGTCGGGCCGTCGGGGCACCCTTACCAGGTGCATGCCGGCTTCAGCCGGCGTGCGCCCACCTTTCTTGCGATTACAGGACACGCAGCAGGTGACGATGTTTTCCCAGTCCTTGCGGCCACCCTGCGCCACGGGAACGACGTGATCGAACGTCAACTCCGCGGTCGGGAAGACCTTGCCGCAGTATTGGCACGAATGATCGTCGCGCGCGTAGATATTCGCGCGCGAGAACGGAACGTAATCGATGTTCCGCTTGATCTTGATATACCGGAGCAGCCGGATGACGGAGGGAAGCTTGAAGCTGAATGACACCGACCGGACTTCCCGGTCGTTGTACACAGAGATAACCTCGACCTTCCCCTGGCACCAAAGCGTAATCGCCTTCTGCCAGTGGACGACCTTGAGAGGTTCGTACGTGGCGTTGAGCAGGAGTGTCTGCTCCATAAAGCCTGAGTTATTTTAGCCGATAATCCGCTCGAAACCCATGCGTGTCCTGCTAATTGTGGTCGCCGCGCTCTCTACCGCCTGCGCGGCGGCGACACCGCAGCCCTTTCCGCGCAGTGGTTCAGTCCCGCGTCCTCGTGCCGCTCAGCCGGCGACTCCGTCGACCGGGGTCACCTCGTCAGGATACGAGGTGAGCGGAACAGCTCTTCAACTCAGAGGCGCGCCGTACCGCAACGGCGGCGCGGATCCCGCCGGCTTCGATTGCAGCGGGTTCGTGTGGTACGTCTTCGCTCAGCACGGCCTGGCTGTTCCGCGCACGGTACTGGAACAGTTTCAGGCGGGCCAGACGATCGACACATCTGATCTGCAACCTGGAGACCTGGTCTTCTTCAGCACCACGTCACCGGGAGCGTCACACGTCGGTATCGCGATCGGCGGGGACTCGTTCGTGCACGCGCCCTCATCGAGCGGCGTCGTCCGCGTCGAGCGCATCGGCGCTCCCTACTGGGCCTCGCGCTTCATCGGCGCGCGCAGGATCCTCTGACCTAGGCCGCGCAGTGTTGCCCCTTGCGAGTCAGGCGGCGCGCGCTCGCGTCGGTGAACTGCCTGACATGCAGATCGTCCTCGGTGTAGATCGCGGGCTGCGCCGGCGTCTTCAGCGGCTCGACTCGCACCCGTGGTTCTGACGCAGGCAGATCGATGATCTCCATGTAGCGCTGCGGGAACGATGGGAAGTTGCTGAACGTGGTCCCGACGACGCCGCCGAATCGCTCGCTCAGTGTTCCGAAGTCGTGCTTCAGAAAGTCATACAGCGCCGGATCCGGATTGGTGGCGAGATACTCGTGCACCATCTGCGCGACGTCTTCGTAGAACATCGCGCCGTGCGTACGGTACGACCGGCTGCCGTCGGCATTCTCCACCGCGCGGATGCCGCTCTGCGCGGGGTCGATGTGATAGAGCTCGTGAAAGATCGTGTCGAGCTTCGCGACCCATGGTTCAGCGCGCGCGTAGAACTCTGCTTTGCGCGAGCCGGTCAGCGTCTGGTCGGTGAATCGGGGGAGGACGAAAGAGATCAGGTACTTGATCTGGGTGCTGCCGACGCGGACTCGAGGTGACTTGGTGACGAACCAGGGAGAGCGGCGGGTCAGCTCACCCGTTTCACGGTCCTTCCAGAAGAAGTAACCGGGCTCGCTTTCGGGAAGTGTCAGGCAATGGCAGGTCGCGAAGGCTCCCTCTGCATCCGACCGGCCGAAGCGCGCAAAAACGATGACTTCCCTGAGGTCGATGAAGGCGAGTCGCGGCGTACGCGCAACAACGTCCTGCATCAGAAGCGCAATGCGCTCTGTGTAATTGATCATTCCCACACACGCCGATCGGAAGACTCAGGACGTCTACCGACCGCGTCCTTGTCGCTTCAGTGGGGAGCTGTTAATTGCTGAAACGTTAGGGTCGTAGTATGAAGACTTGCGTGTGAGGCTGTCAAGGTGAGCAGAAAGGTCACCTGCCATCCTGTGCAGTTCCGCCCCCGCCCGGCTTTACCGGCGGCTTCGGTGGGGCGACAGGTTGCCCGGGCAGTGCGCCGGGGAACGTGATCGGCGGCGGCAGCGGGGGTACCTGCTCGATATCGGGCGCGTCGAGGGTCTCTTCGGCATCCGCCGCGGTCGCCGCCGGCGGCTCGACGGCTCCCATCCGCCGCATGACCATCTGCTGCCGGCGTCGAAGCCGCGCTGTGGGCTGCGCCGGGTTCATGATCCGCGGATTGGCGATCGCCGCGGCCAGCAGGGCACTTTCAGCGGCGTCGAGCTCCGAGGCAGGGGTTCGAAAATAGGTTCGTGCCGCCGCCTCAGCGCCGTAGACGCCGTCGCCCCATTCGATGACGTTCAGATACAGCTCGAGGATCCGCTGCTTCGTGAGCTCGCTCTCGAGGCGTCGCGCGATGATCAGCTCGCGCAGCTTGCGGATCGGATTCTTCGACGGAGAGAGATACAGGTTCTTCGCCAGTTGCTGCGTGATGGTGCTGGCGCCGCGGGCGAACTCGCCGCGCTCCAGATTCACTTCCATCGATTCCTTGATCTGTTCGTAGTCCAGGCCGGCGTGTCGCCAGAACCTGCTGTCTTCGGTCACCAGAACGGCGCGTACGAGCTGCGGCGAGATCCGCGCATAAGAGATCCACTTCTGTACGCGGCGTGGTTTCTCGCCGTGCGCGCGCGCTTCACGCGCGCGCAGCTCCATGAACGCCGTCGACGGCGGATTCGTCGTCCTCAGCGGACGAACATCGGGGATCGTCAGGTACACGTACGCGGCGCATCCGAAGAGGATCGCCGGCACGGCGATCAGGATCCGCCTCACTCTGCGCATGCCACATTATGCGGCCTCGCCGCCGGTGCTCGCCTTAACCCTGGACGACGATCTTGATGCGATCTCCGGCGCGCGGCACCTGCCCTGGATCGTAGTTGTTCATGATCGCGAGCGTCGACGGCTTGATCGCGCCCCCGGTGCGCTCGGCGATGCCCTGCCACGTGTCCCCACTGCGAACGGTATAGACATCGACACGATTCGGGCGGATGTTTGCCGCCTGACTCGCGGTCAGTTCGCGGAAGGATCGAATGCTGTTGGCGAATTCCGACTGCGCGCTCTGGAACTGGTTTGCCGGGGCAAGACCGGCGAGCATATAGACGTTGCGGCCGAGCACGACATGCGCAGCGACGGTCACCACATTGCCGAGCCCCTCCATCGCGCCCTGGTAGGTGCCGACATAGGCATCCAGGCCGTTCACGTTGGAGCGCTGCCCTTCCAGTTGCCGGAAGCCCGCATTGGCCATCGTGGCCTGAGCGATCTGCTGGATCGAGCCGCTGGCGTTGGGCACGAGCTGCAGCAGCATGTAGGTGTCCCGGTCTGGCGCCTTGGCGACCACCTGTGTTGCACTGTTCCGGACTTCCCAACCTCGCGGAAACTGCAGGCCAAGCCGAAGCTCGGGGTGCAGGAACTCATTGCCCCGCACGATGCCGTCACTCGGGCTGTCACCGAAGATGATTCCATCGATCCTGCGCTGATACTCGGCTTCATCCGTGCCGCGGCCGGCGGTGCCGACTGCGGCGGGGTTCGACTCGATGAACGCCGTTACCTTCTGAACGCGATCGGCAGGTGAAGGATGCGTCGACATCCAGTTCGGCACACCCTTGCTTTCGCCCGACGCCGCGTCGAGCCGTTCCAGCGTATGGAGCATGCCGGCGACGCCCCTCGGATCCCATCCGCTCTTTGCCGTGTACTGCGTGCCCAGACGGTCCGCCTGCAGCTCGTCGTCGCGGCCGTACTTGAGGAAGAGGAGGCTCAACGCGGTCTCCGCTGCGCCCTGGAAGGATTGCGTTTCGGGAACGAAGATACCGAGCAGCATCAGCCCCACGCCCGCACCCGTCGCCTTGGTGTATTGCTGCGCCGAGTGCCGCGCCGTGACGTGACCGATTTCATGCCCGAGTACGCCGGCCATCTGTTCTTCGTCGTTGAGGAACGGCAGGATCCCTCGCGTGATGTAGATATAACCGCCCGGCAGCGCGAACGCATTGACCGCCGGCTCGTCGACAACGGTGAAGTGCCATGGAAGGTTCGGGCGTTCGGAAGTACGAGCCAGTCGCAGGCCCACGTCAGACACGTAACGCTGGAGCTCGGCATTCTCGTACACGCCCATCTCGCGCTTCACCTGCGCGTCTGACTCCTGGCCAAGTTGAATCTCCTGCGCTTCGCTCATCAACGAGAATTCGCTCTTTCCGGTCGCGGGGTTCGTCGCGCACGCGACGAGCGTGGCCGCGAACGCGGCGCTCACGAGCGATGCAATCGGATGAACTCGAACTGCGGAAAACATGGTGACACTCCTCGCGTACTCAGCAACCGGCGTTGCAGTTACCTCATGGCAAGCGGCTGCAACCGATGTACCAAAGCGACTGAGCCGGTCGAGAAGCCAGACGGAGAGGAGTCGGGGTCAGATCTTGGACGGAGAGGTGTGGAGTCGGGGGGG
>DATLLF010000189.1:0-9473 GCA_035537955.1 Vicinamibacterales bacterium
CCGAGTTCCTGTTCGGTGACGAGCGGAAGATGATTCGCCTCGACATGTCGGAATACCAGGATCCGTCGGTGGCCGTCGGCAAGCTGACCGGCATGCCGCGCGGGCTTGCGGGCAGCGAACGAGGCGGCGTGCTGACGAACCAGCTGCGTGACAACCCGTACACGGTCGTCCTGCTCGACGAGATCGAGAAGGCGAGCCCGAATCTGCTGAACCTGTTCCTGCAGGCGTTCGACGAGGGCTGGATCACCGACGGCCGCGGCAAGCGCGTCTATCTCAGCGACGCGATCGTCATCATGACGTCGAACATCGGGTCGGAATGCTTCAGGAAGTTGAGCAGCCCGCTCGGGTTCTACTCGAAGCAGGTCGGCGTGGAGCAGGTACAAGGAGAGATCGCGCGTGAGCTCGAACGGCGGTTCTCGCCGGAGTTCCGCAATCGCATCGACGAGGTCGTGATCTTCCGTCCGCTCTCGAAGGATGAAGTCCGGCTGATCACCCTGCAGCAGGTCGCGAAAATCGAGAAGTCACTCGCGAAGAGCGGCCGGGCGCTGACGATCACGCCGGCGGCGCTCGAAGTGCTCGTCGCCGAGGGTTACAGCCTGGCGTACGGCGCGCGCTTCCTGAAGCGCGTGATCGAGAGCAAGATCAAGCTGCCGATCAGCCAGCGCTGGACAGAAGGGCAGCGATTCACCGCCGATATGCGGGATGGACAGTTCGAGATCGAGGTCACGCGCGAGACCGGCCGGTTCGCGCTGGCGGCGACGGCGTAACGCCCTGCGATGGGCCGCTCTCATCTGCCCATTCGAAACCTTGCTGCTGCGCAGAAGGCGCGGCGGGCTCTGTCGGTTCCGTCTGCCCTGGCGCGCCGCGCGTGCGCCGCTGCAGATCGTACCGATCCTGCAGGACCGAGATCATCGCGCGCACACCGCTGATATAGTCCGCGTTCGCGTAGGCGCCGGCGTAGAGGCGGTTGTATCCCTCGACGAGGCGAGGAAACTCCTTCGCGAGAAACCCCATGAAGTGATCCTTCGTGCCCCCCTTCAGATACATGATGTTCGCGCCCATGAACGCCGCGCCGTGATCGGCGATTGCCTTGATCGTCGCGTCAAGCTTCGCCGGTTGTGTGGTGAATCCCGGGACGACAGGCGCCATCAGCACGCCCGCGTTCACTCCCGCGTCCCGCAGCTTGCGGACGGCACGTAGCCGCTGAAGAGGATGTGCGGTGCCCGGTTCGAGCGCGCTCCAGGCGTCTTCGTCGA
The DNA here is from genome assembly GCA_035537955.1 of Vicinamibacterales bacterium. GTDB lineage: Bacteria > Acidobacteriota > Vicinamibacteria > Vicinamibacterales > 2-12-FULL-66-21 > JACDCA01. Next base: position 1,257 of record DATLLF010000189.1, read on the forward strand.
CCGACGGCACGCTCATGTAAACCGTGCAACCCGCCGTGCGACCCATCTCCGCGAGCAGCTCGGCGTCACGCACGACCATCGGTCCCTTCGTGACGAGCCCGACCGGTGTTCGGCCGGCGAGCAGCGCCTCGAGCGAGCCGCGCGTCAGTTTGTAGTGTCCCTCGATTGGCTGATATGGATCCGTGGCCGTTCCTACAGCCACCTGCTCGCGCGTCCACGACGGTTTGTCGAGCTCTCGTCTCAATACCTCGACGAGATTGACTTTGACGAGGATGAAGGAGGAAAAGTGATCGTCAGGTCCGAGCTCGAACTGCGTCTGGTAGCGGCGCGCGAAACAGTAGTGACACGCATGCGTGCAGCCGCGGTAGGGATTCAACGTCCACTTGAAGGGCATCCCCTTCACCTGGTTCAGGGCTGTACGGCAGGTGATCTCCTGGTAGCTGGCGGCATCGGCGCGGCGCTGTGCCTCGTCGATCGCGAACTGCGCTCCGGCTTCCTTCACCTTCAGTGCGATCGCTCGGGTGGTGGGTGGCCGCTTGCCGATATCGAAAAACAAAGGCTGTTCGGCCATGCTTCGCCTTTATTTCGCCACACCTCGTCTGCCCTGTCAAACGCGTTCCTCCTGGCATCGGCGAGACGAGCTCAGAGCAGATATGCGATGGCGAAACCGACCTGGGCGACGAACATCATGCGATACATGTGCGCCCACGACACGTGGTTCGCGTCGATGGCGAGCTCCTCGGGCTTTCGCAGCATCAGGTAACAGGCGTAGATCCCGTAAAGCGTCATGCCCGCTGCGAGCACCTGCAGGAGCCAGAAATTCCCGGTGAGAATCCCGCTGAAAGCGCCGTAGGAGATCAGCATGAACGGCAGGACGAACGAGGGAGAGATCATCCACGCGGCACGCCGAACGCCATAGAGGATCGGAAGGGTCCTGCAGCCGCCGCGCGCGTCGCCTTCCATATCGGCGAAATCCTTTGTCGTCGACGCGCCGAGGAGAAAGAGGCCGAAGATCATGCCGATGAACCACGGTTCGCCGCCCCAGATCGTCTTCACGCACGACCATCCCGCGACCTTCAGCAGGACGCCACGCGGCACCGCGATCGTGACGTTCGCCCAGATGCCGCGCTGTTTGGTGCGCAGCGGCGGGCAGGAGTAAATGAACGTGCAGATCGTCGCGATGACGACGATCCAGAAGCATTCATGACGTCCGCCGGGCGCGACGAACCAGGCGAGCACGAGGGCGAGCCCGTACGTCGTCCATGTGAATATCCACGCATCGCGGATCGAGAGGCGGCCGCTCGTCAGGGGACGTTGCGGCTTGTTGATACGGTCGATCTCGAGATCGTAGATCTGATTGAGCGCATTGTTGGCGGCATTGAGCACCATCGCCATCAGGGCGCCGATCGCGGTGAAGCGGAGGAGCTCGACGGTCCACGCGTCCCGCGGGTCAGCGCCCGCGCCGGTGACCGCGCCGGATACGACTCCGAGCGCCGGCGCCACGAGCGTGAACGGTCGCGACAGTTCGAGCCAGAGCTTCGCCTTCGGTTGGCGGGTCATCGCAGTTGCCACAACTCTACCGCCACGAACACCGCCACGCCGGTGTTGATGAAGTTCAGTACGTCATTGTTGAGAACACCGCGATGTTCGAGCGTCGCGCCAAGCGCGCTCTCCACCAGCGCCCCGGCAGTTGCCGCCGCAACGACGTAAAGCAGCATTTCCCACGCGATGATGCCGAGCCCGCACGCGGCGCCACCGAGCAGCGCTGCGCTGACCACACCAGCCGCCGTTCCCTCGAGAGACATGGCGCCAGAGGTGCCAGGAGGGACACGCCGCGCGGTGGTCACGAGAAACGTTCGTTGTCCCCAGGCTTTTCCGATCTCACTGGCGACGGTATCGCTCGCGCCAGCGACGAGCGCCGCGACGAACGCCAGACGCGCATCCGCCTCCGCGTACGTGAGCGCGCTCATGGTTGCCGCGATTGCAGCGACGCCCGTATTTGCGATGGCGTTACCCGCACCTCGTCGTCCGCCGCGCTCTTCCGCGATGCCCAGCGCGCGTTTACGCGCAAGGCCCATGCGCGAGGTCACGACCGCGACGGCGAAGCAGAGGAGCAGCAGAGCCCATCCTGCAGGACCAGTGAAGAGAAAGATCGCGGTGCCGAGAACGGCGCCAGCAATCATCCCTGCCAACGTAACAGTGGCCGCAGCGTAGCCAGCAAGCGCGACGACGACGTTTGCACCGGCCGCGGTGAAAAGGCGCGAGGCACCTGCCCGCACGAACGCGTCGATCAGGTCGATGCTGACCAGCGAGACCACCCACATGACCCCCGCGGCAGACGCGGGGACCGAGACATTGTCATCGAGCGAGATCGGGATCGTTTCAACGGCCGCCGCCACAAACGCGGCAAGTACCGGCGCAACGAAGAAGAACCATGTGTACGCCGGCGGCATCACAGTGTCGCGGCACCACCAGGCGAGGCCGATGCCCGCGGCGGCGCCACACAGCGCGAACGCCAGGGTTCCGCCCAGCGATTTCTGCCGATTCCACGGAATCCTTGCAATGGGAGCGCGTCGTCCGACGATCGTGGCCATCCCGTCCCCGGCGGCGAAGATGCCCCACGCGGCGGCGACGATATCGAGGCGCCCGCCGAAAACAAGCAGCAGCAGCAGCACCGTGAGCGGATACAGCACGATGCCGGAAGTGAACCGTCCGATCCGTTCGCCCGGACGAAAGAGCCGTCTGCCGAGCAGCCTCTGCAATCCAAAGAGATTGAAGAGCACGGTGAAGGCCGCGAGCACAATCGATTGCCACCACGGAATCAGCGGAAGCAGCAGCGCGAATCCGCCCATGGCGATGTGGACCGACTGGCGCGAGTCTTCGGAAAACCGAGCGTCGGACCTCATCGGGCTGCAGCGATACGTGCCCGCCACCAGGCGAGAAGATCCGCAAGCGTGCTGTCGATGGGGATCTCCGGCCGCCAGCCCGTGTCCTCGATGATCTTCGCCGGGTCTCCCAGCACGACGGGATTGTCGCTCGGACGAAGCCTTGAAGGGTCCTGCTCGACCGTGACGCGCACGCGCGCCATCGCAAGGAGCCGCTCGAGAAGATCGCCGATCCTGTGGGCGGTGCCGGAGCAGACGTTGTACACGCGGCCGGCCACGCCGGCAGCGGCGAGTGCTTCATAGGCGCGCGCCGTGTCGCAAACGTCCATCATGTCGCGACGCGCGTCGAGATTGCCGACGAGCAGACGCGGTTCCCGGACTCCGGCCTCGATCTCCGCGATCTGTTTCGCGAAGCCCGAGGTCACAAACGCTTCGCTCTGACGAGGCCCTGCATGATTGAACGAGCGTGTGCGGACGACCGGAGTCGACGCCTGCGCCGCGCGCATCTCTTGCGCCAGCTTGCTGACGCCGTACGGATCCGACGGTCCGAGCGGATCGTCCTCTGAGAGCGCATTCAGGGAGGGACGGTAGACCAGCGCGGAACCCGCGACGACGACCTTGCAGGTGGGAACGACCGCCTGCACTGCTTCGAGCAGGTGATGTGTACCCAGTGCATTCACCTGCAGCGCACGCCCCGCGTTCTTCCAGGACTCGGCCACATGCGGCACGCCCGCAAGGTGGAAGACGACGGTGGGTTGGAGCTCCAGGAGAGCATCTTTGACCCTCGCCTGATCGAGTAGGTCAACGGAGAGCCACCGGATTCGGTGATCCTGTGACTGGATCGGACGTCCCTGGGCGTGGCTCCAAGCCGCGACGGCTGCGCTCGATGCCAGGAGTTGCTCGACCAGGTGGCTCCCGGCGAAGCCGGTGGCGCCGGTCACGAGCGGCAGGCCGGCCGTCGAGTTCACCGACGCGTGCCGTACTGGGCGTCGTAGTAGGAGCGGAACGCGGGATCGGCGTCCTTTATCGGCCGCCACCACCAGTCGTTCTTCACGTACCAGTCGATCGTCCGCGCCAGACCCGCATCGAAGTCGACCTGCGGCGCCCAGCCGAGGCTGCGCAGCTTCGACGTGTCGAGCGAGTACCGGCGATCGTGCCCCTGCCTGTCAGGCACGTGGCGGATCAGGTCGTCACTTTTACCCGCAAGCTCGAGGATACGACGCGTGAGATCCACATTGCGCACGTGATTGCCGCCACCGACGTTGTAGACCTCGCCGCTCGCCCCCGAGTCGATGAGCAAGTCGATCGCGCGGCAATGATCATCGACATGCAGCCAGTCACGCACCTGGAGCCCGTCTCCGTAAAGCGGAACCGGAATGCCGTCCGTGGCGTTGGTCACGAACAGCGGGATGACCTTCTCAGGGAACTGGTAAGGACCATAGTTGTTCGAGGCGCGCGTGATGATCACCGGCACGTCGAACGTGGCGAAATAGCTGTAGGCGAGCCGGTCCGCCCCGGCCTTGCTCGCCGAGTAAGGATTGCGCGGCTTCAGTTCGTCGGTCTCGCGGCTGGATCCCTGAGCGACGCTGCCATAGACCTCGTCGGTAGAAATCTGGATGAAGCGGCGCAGCCTTGGCGCTTCGCGCGCGGCTTCGAGCAACACGAACGTGCCGAAGACGTCCGTGGTGATGAACTCACCGGCGTGCATGAGCGACCGGTCGACGTGCGTTTCCGCCGCGAAGTGGACGACAATCTCCGCCGCCTTCACGAGCGGCTTCACGGCGTTGACATCGGCGACATCGCCGCGGACGAAGGTGTGCCGCGGATGATCGCTCACGTCCTTGAGGTTCTCGAGCCGTCCGGCGTAAGTCAGCTTGTCCAGGGTCGTGACGTGCCAGTCTTCGTGGCACGCGAGCGCATAGCGGACGAAGTTCGAGCCGATGAAGCCGGCGCCACCGGTGACGAGAACGTCAACCATCCTTGCGCGTCCAGTCGTATGGCAAGGTGCCGTGCGGGTCCAGTCTGAATTCGTCGGGGGAGTCGCGATCGTAGGGTTCGCTGGGCACGTTGACCACCAGCGACGGCTCGCTGCTGATGCACTTCCACCCGTGGTACACGAGTTTCGGCACCTGCACGAGCTGTGGGTTCAGCGCTCCGATGAAGAACTCGTTGACGAGCCCGTTGGTCGGTGAGTCAGCTCTCGTATCGAGGAGCACGAGTTTCACCATTCCTGCGACGCACGCGAAATTGTCGATCTGCTTCTTGTGGTAGTGCCAGCCTTTGACGACTCCCGGGTACGTTGCCGAGACGTAGACCTGGCCGAACTTCGGCAGCAGTTCGGTTTCGTCGCAGCGCAGGATTTCCATGAGCCAGCCGCGCTCATCGTTGATCGCGCGAAGCGGCTTGACCTGCACGCCGTCGATCCTTCGTGTATCCGGAGCGGTATACGTCTTCATCGCTGCTGCTGCTGGCCCGCCAGCGCACCCAGGAAGTTCGAGAACGTCCCGATGCCCGCCAGGCTGAAAGAGATGTTGAACCGCTTGACCTGCGGCGTAGTCACCCCGGGAATTCCCTGGAAGTTTACCGTTTGATACTCCACGACGAAGCCACAGCACTGTGCGTTGTAATACCCCTGAATCCGCTGCTGCAGGAAGAAATCACGCTGGAAATCGTAATCGAACGAATAGCTGCCCCCGACCCTGTTCGAGTGCGTGCGCATCAGCGTGCTGCCGCTGAGCGCGTGCGTTGCCGAGTCGGGATTGTCGAAGCCCGGCAGCTGAGGAATATACCGGCGGCGGCTCCAGCTGCCCGAGACGTTCAGCCACTCGCCCGGCTGGAACGAACCGCTGGCGAAGAACGTCCGCAGGGTATGGGCGGTCGGATCCCACTCTGTACGGAACTCCGCACTCGTGCGATCGGTTGGCGTCACCCGCGCCGCAAGCGCGAGCGGGGAGAAGTTGGTTGGCTTCGTCGTCTGATCGAACGAGGATTGGTAATTGGGATCGAACTGCGACGCTTGCGGCTGCGTGTAGTACGTCTGGCTGACGCGCAGGCTGGCGATCTCGCGCGAGACGTTCTTCCTGGCGTAGAGACGGTTGGCCACCCCGTAAGTAAAGCGCGTCGTGTCACCGACGATGTAGTCCCCTGACTCGAGCCTGACGATACGGTTGTAGTCGTCGATCGCAGACGTACGCTGAACGGTGAGCGTGGGCTCGATCACGTGCTTGTACTTCTCCGCGTAGCCCCCTCCCGGCGTATTGAAGATCCTGTTGAAGACGGGGCCGGTGATACGCGACTGGAAATCGAAGAACTGGCGGCCGAGCGCCGACTCGATCTGATTGCCCGTCGCCGGATCAAGGCTCTCGGACCAGTACGTACCGCGCCACGCGACGGCCGTGTTCACGGTCAGGAACTGCCATCGGGTGAACGGCACCCTGACGCTCGGGCTGACGTCGAAGCGCGATAACCCCTGGTTCGACAGTTCGACGTCTTCGCTGATGGTGCTGCGGACGATGTTGACGAATTCGCCGAGGGCGCCGAAGTAGACCGGTGACGTTCCAATCCTGCGTTCCCCGCGCGACACACCGATCCTCGGCATACTCCCGGTTCGCGTCAGCGTGTTCGCGGTATCGAAGTAGTCTCGGCGGTCGGCGCGCGCGCTGATGACGAGCTCCTTCCAGTTGCCGGTGAGGCCGCCGTCGAAATTGCGCGAGCGCGTCGTCGCCTGGAACACATCCTGGTGATACGTCTGCTGTGTTTCGAGGCTGCTGAAGTAGTTTGCGTTCCCCTGAGCGCGGAACCCGCCGGGCAGCGTCTGGACGAGCGATCCGACCATGTTGTAGCTTCGCCGGCCGGGGCGCGGCGCCTGACCTGAATCCGCGTCGTCGAGTGTCACTTCATGTTCGTTGATCAGGTTGAACGTGGCATTACCGGAGGAGCCGGGCGACAGCACGTAACGGTATTCGCCGGTGGCGCCTCCGCCTGTCTTGGAGAACCAGTCGTAGGTGAACGTCGCATCGTGGCTGCGTCCGATCGCCCAGAAGAAGGGCACGGAAATCACCTGGCCCTTGATCGTGTCGGTGCCGTAAATCGGCATCAGGAACCCGGTGGAGCGATCGTCTTCTTCCATCGGGTAATAGAAGATCGGTAGATAAAGGAGCGGGACCCCCTTCACCTTGAACACCGAATTGCGCAGCAGCGCGTAGTCGTCGAGATTGAGCGTGATCGAGCCTGACGCGATCTCCCATCGCGGCGTCGGCTGCACGCACGCCGTGAAGCCGCCTCTCACGATCCGATATTTCGAAGGCCCCAGCTTGTGCAGTTCCTCGCCCCAGAAATACGCGTTCGGTTCCTGCGTGCCGTACGGGCCCGGCTGAGACTTCTCACGGATGACCGTCGTGCCGGCCGCGGTGTAGAACGTGCCCGTTTTGGTCTTCGTGTTGAAGTCGAGGCGCTCGGCTGAGATCCGGTTCACTCCCGAGACGAAGACCACATCGCCCGTGGCGACGAATCGGCCGTCGTCACGATAGAGCTCGATATTGTTCGCGAAGAGCTGCACGTCGTCGCACTCCACCTTCACCGGCGCCTCGCGGGTTCCGATCAGCGTGAAATGATTGCCGTCGTGTTGGATCGAGCGCAGCGGTTCGAGGAGGTCCCGGCCACACCCGCTAACGGTCTGACCACGTGCCGGCGTCGCGGCGATGAGCCACTGGCAGATGACGACGAGAAAGAGGGTGGTGCTCAGACGAGACATGCTTGGACGAAGCCCGGCGGGATCAGCGAAGAATACCACGCAGGGGACCGATCAAAAACATCGAGCCGGCGACGACAACACGACGCGAAGTCGACGTGGCGTGGCTGAGGGCGGCCGCAGGATCGTCGATGATCTCCACTGTCTTCGCGGCCGTCGCTGGAACCAGGCTCGCGAGCGCCGTCGCGCGTTCCGCGCGAGGCGTGGACGCGGTGGTGAAGATGATGCGAGAGGTCACCGGCAACAGTACGTCGAGCATGCCGCGCGCATCCTTATCGGCCATCGCGCCGAAGACGAGCGTCGCGTCCGTCCATCCCGACTCACGCAGGTAGTCGGCCAGTGCGCGCGCGCCCGCGGGATTGTGGGCTGCGTCGAGGAGCACGTCAGAGTCGCCTCGGCGGAAACGCTCCAGCCGCCCGGGCCAGCGCACCGTCGTTAGCGCATGCGCCACGGCGCGATCGTCGATGGCGAAGCCTCGCGGCTTCAGTTCGCGAAGGATCGCGAGTGCAACGAGCGCGTTGTCCCGCTGATGCGCGCCCGGCAGCGACAGCTCAATCTCGGGTGGATGTGCGGCGTCCGCGT
>DATLLF010000190.1:0-8353 GCA_035537955.1 Vicinamibacterales bacterium
ACGACATCCTCGTTCAGCACACGGATGCCGCCGGACGCTATGGCGCCCATTGCCAGCTCGGCGTGGCCAGGAACGCCGAGCTTGCGGACGACGAACACGTCCAGCGGAGCACCGAGCGCCATCGCGATCTCGAACGCGACCGGTACGCCACCGCGTGGAAGGGCGAGCACGACGAGGTCGTCGCGGCCTTTGAACGCGTCCAGTTCCGCGGCGAGGACAACGCCTGCTTCGTGCCTGTCGGCGAATGGCTGGGGCCGATCGAACACGTGGACCTCTGATGAACGTCAGGCAATTTGCAAATCAGGTGCCCGCAGGAGTGCATCGATGACGAGCGCGGCACCGCGTCGAGCGCCGCCGTCGGCTCCCGCACCCGCGGACGATGATCTACAGGCGTCGAACATTTGAGTGGCTGAGAGTTTTCGTCTACTCTCCCCCGGATGAAACTCAGCCTTATCGCCATCGTTGGCTGGCTCCTCTTCCTCAGTTGCGTTGAGATCCACGCCCAGGGGATCGACGCGAAGCCGGACCCGGCGACGATCGGCATCGATGCGGCCACGGATGTTTATCTCGCGACAATACCGCCGGAGGCGAAGGCACGGTCCGATGCGTACTTCGAGGGCGGCTACTGGGTGACGTTATGGCAGTTCATCTGGTCGTCAGCCGTGCTGCTGCTCCTGTTGCACAGCGGCCTGTCGGCTCGCCTGCGCGACGTGGCGGCGCGCATCTCGCGCGCGCGATGGCTGCAGCCGGCCATCTACGGGATCCTCTTCCTGCTCTTGACGACCGTCCTCCAGTTCCCGCTCGATCTCTACACCGGCTTCGTTCGCGAGCACAAATACGCGCTCGCGACGCAAACGTTCGGAGGATGGTTCGGAGATCAGCTGAAGGCACTCGCGCTCGGGCTGCTGTTCATCGCGATCCTGCTCACTGTCCTGTATGCCGTTCTGCGGCGCACCGGACGCGCGTGGTGGATCTGGGGTGCCGGAGTGACGATCGTCTTTCTGGCGATCATTTCGATGATCGGCCCGGTCTTCATCGCCCCGGTGTTCAACACCTACCGTCCACTCCAGGATGCATCCCTGAGAGACCCGATCCTGGGGCTGGCGCACGCGAACGGGATCGCGGCGAACGAAGTATGGGAAGTCGATGCGTCGCGGCAGACGACCCGCATCAGCGCGAACGTCAGCGGCATGTTCGGCACGCAGAGGATCACGCTGAACGACAACCTGCTGAAGCGCGCCTCCCCCGCCGCCATCGAAGCCGTGATGGGGCACGAAATGGGGCACTACGTGCTCAATCACGGCTACGAGATGCTGGCGTACTTCGCCGTGATCATCGCGGTCGGCTTTGCCGTGACCGGCCGGGCCTATCCGCCCCTGGCGGAGCGCTACCGATCGCGGTGGCGTGTCGACGGGATCGCCGATCCCGCGGGCCTGCCGCTGATCGCGCTGATCCTGGGTGCGTATCTCTTCCTCATGGCGCCGCTGCTCAACACCATAATCAGGACGAATGAGTTCGAGGCAGACATGTTCGGCTTGAACGCCGCTCGGCAGCCGGATGGCTTCGCGGAAGCGTCGATCCTGCTCGGCGACTACAGGAAGATGTCACCCACGCCGCTGGAAGAGATCATCTTCTTCGATCATCCGAGCGGCCACACCCGCATTCACGCCGCCATGCAGTGGAAGGCGGCCAGTACTCAGAACCGATACAAGTAGGACGCCTTCATGAAGAACCCGCGGCGGGTGCCGAGATAGTCTCCCGCCCCGGAGATCCAGGCGTCGCCGAGATAGTCGCGGCGCTCATACAGCGAACCGTAACCCACGTAAGCGACCGTGCCCGGACGCAGTTCGTAGGACGCCAGGTAGTCGGTGAGCACGCGCGCTCGCAGGCTGTCGTACTGCGCAATCGCGCGAACGAAGAACTGCTTCGTGAACTGAAACGTGGTTCGGGTATTCACCAGGTCGAGGTCGTACACGCGCTCGCGCGTATCGGCGTGGCGGAAGTCGACTCGCGTGTAGCCGATCGACTGGTTCATGCGCGTGGTCGGCTGCCACGAGATGTCGAAAGACGTGTTGCGCGACCAGCCCGCAAACGGCGCGATGTCGTCGTAGAACGTGGCCGCGCCCCAGTTGATGTTGCCGCTGACACGAATCCAGCGGAACGGCTGGATCTGTCCCTGAAAACGCGGCCGGCTCAAGGTGAATCGTTGATGCTGCCACGGTTCGTGGCCGATGATCTTGTCGACCCGCAGGAAGCCCTGTCGCGTGAAGTTCATGCGGATCCCCGGCACGGTGACCCGTTCGCTGCCGCCGGCGACGCGGTCCTCACCCGCTTGGGAGTAGATGAACGGCGTGATCCGGCGGATCCAGGCGAAGCGTCCTTTTGCGGGGTAGAAATTCCAATCGGTGTAGCCCCACCCGCTCGTGAAGCCGACGCGGTTGTAAAAGGCCGTGTCCATCCGGAAGTCTCGATCGTAGTGCTCGATGAACCCCTGGATGTTCTGCCGCCTCGTGCTGTACGTCCAGCTGGCGGATCCCGCCAGGCCCCCGCTGTCGCTGCCCTCGGTCCCGTGCGAGTTCGAATAGAGAATCATCCCGGTCACACGCTGACGCGACCCGACGCGCCATGACAGGTCGCTGCCGGCGACGCGGTTGAAGTCCGCGCCCGACTCCATATCGGTCGCGATCGCGCCGATGTAGTTGCCCTCACCGGGGCTGTACTGCGCGCGGGCGATGTTGAACAGACGATCCTCGACGTCAATCCTTCCCTCGAACCCGCTCGGCACATCGTCGAGCGCGCTCAATGTGCCGAACTGCAACCGCCCCGCGCTGCCGGTGAGCTTGATGCCGACGCTGGGGTTGACGATGCGGCGCGTGTGGACGGCGGCGATCATGCTGCTGTCCATCCCGCTGCCGGCAAGCGTCATGAGTCCCGAGCCTTCCATGAAGAACGGCCGTTTCTCCGAGAAGAAGACGGGATAACGCTGGTTCACCTCGATCTGGAACGCATCGCTCTCGACCTGGCTGAAGTCGGGATTGATCGTCGCATCCATCGTCACCGTCGGCGTCAGGCCGATCTTCGTGCTCACACCGAGATCACCGTGACCGTCGGCGGCGGACCAGCGCGCCGGCGTGTCGCGCTCCTGGTCCGTCGAGAACGTTGCGCTCGGAATCACTTCACGCGTGAGGATCGACTCGAGCCGGTCGAAGATCAGCGACGCGTGCTTTTCGAACACCCACTTGCCTGGTTCGAGCGCCGGCCATGCCACCGAGACGCCCGTGCGGCTGACGCGGCGCCAGAAGAGCACGCCCATCCGGACCTGATCGCCACCCTTGAAGCGGATCGACGCGAGCGGTACGCGCATCTCCACGGCGTAGCCACGATCGTTCAGATGACCGGCGCTGTCCCAGATGTAATCCGGCGACTCGTCCTCGTTGCCGGAGGCCGTGTTGATCATGTCGAGCTGAATCCCGCTCGGATTGGCGAGAAAGTGGTAGGACGTCTGACCGGTGCCGAGTGCGTCGAGACTGAAGCCGACCCAGTCGTCGTTCCAGATGTTGTCGCGCCGCGTAATGGAGGTCTTGATCTGTGAGGGATCCGGATCGTCGCACTGGAACGCAAAGTACAGATAGCGCGCGTCGTAGCCGACCCAGACGCGAGTCGTTTGGGCGATACGGCTGCCGTGCAGAGGGTTGTATGACAGCCACTCCCCGGTGGGCTGCGACTCGCCGCGCCACGCTTCATCGTCAAGGATGCCGTCGATTGCCGGAGGTGTCGTGATCGGCGTGGCGCGAAGAGACGCACGACCGGCGAGCTGTGCCGTCGCGAGCCCCGGCACAGCCAGCCATATGGATGCGGCAAGCGCGAGAACGAGCCGCGGTGCCGTGAGCATCAGAGGTTAGACGGGCAGCAGCGCCGTATCGTTTCTATCGAAGCTTTGCAGAAGCTCTACAGATAACGCAGCCACCAGTCTGCACGCGACGCCTTGAGCTGGGCGAACCGGCGACATGGAAAGTACAGCGAGATCACCACGATCGCCCAGATGAAATACACGCCGGACAACGGCACGCCGTACCACTCTGGGAGCGAGCCGATGTCGGTGATCACCTTGATGCGGCGGACATGTCCGCTCTGGAGAAAGGCGAGCGTCATCGCCGCGGCGTGTGCGACGAAGATGTGGGTGACGTAGAAGAACAGGGGCACGCGGCCGTATACGGAGAGCCACCGCGCGACCCTTCCGCGCGGCTGCTCCGTGATCGCAAGGGCGATCAGCGCCGGTCCCAAAGTCATCAGCAGGAACAGCAGTGACGGCGGGTACTTCGTCAGGTTGAGGAACGAGGCGATTGTCAGGACGCCGGTGCGCTGCGGCGTCCATCGCCCCGGATCGCCGTATTCATTCACGAAGCGGAGTACGACGAAGGCCAGGATGAGCAACGTCCCCGTCCACACGAGGAACCGCCGTCGCGCCGACTGATCCCATTCGTAGACGCGCCCGAGTAGAAATCCTGCCGCCATCACCGCCACCCAGGGAACCAGCGGATAACCGATGAAGAGCACGCCGGGCACGACGAAGCCCGGTACGTGAAGAACGCGCCAGAGGCCGGCCCACGCGCCCAGCGAATCGGGAGAGATGCGGTCGAGCAGGTTGTGGCCGGCAATCATCACCAGCGCGGCTGCCGCGATCACCTTCGGCGGCAGGTGCACGACGGCCGCCATGATGATCATTGACCAGCCGAGTGCCCACAGCACGAGCGCGAACGCCGGAACGAGTTGAAACCCGAACTGCCATCCGATCGGCGTGATCCCGAGCTCCAGCACGAGCAGCCACACGCCGCGTGTGACGAGAAAGCGGGTGAGATTCGATGGAGGCGCTCCTCGTGACGCGACAATCCCGATGCCGACACCGGCGAGCAGGAAGAACGTCGGCGCGCAGAAGTGCGTCACCCACCGCGTGAAGAACAGTGCGGCCCACGAGCGGGTCAGGTCCTCGGGTCGAATCCGTATGTTGCTGACCCAATCGCGCACATGGTCCAGCGCCATCAGCACCATGACGGCGCCGCGAACGACGTCCACGCTCGCGATCCGCCGCGCCGCCTCCTTCATCGAGCGCCATCATATACAGGCGGCTGCGGCCGGGGCGTCAGGGGCGCGGGCTTTCAGATGAGATGAGGATTGGTGAACTAATTCGTGAAGCAACTGTCCGCCTTTGCCGCTGCGCGGCTAGGGCGGGACAACTTTCGATGGCTTGCCAACCGTAGCTCACGCACGTTGGCAAAGCGTGAGCGAAGGTTGGCGGGGTCGACGGGACTCGAACCCGCGGCCTCCGGCGTGACAGGCCGGCGTTCTAACCAACTGAACTACGACCCCTGATGGTTTCTTCACATTCGCCGCACCCTGGCGGGCCGCCGGCGAGTTGCAAAGACGATGATTATACCGAGCGCGCTCGGGCCAGCGCAACTAAAAGGCCGCGCCCGCTGGGAGCCTGGTTCACGATTGCCCAGGCTGGTAATCACGACGGCCCGCCTTGCCTGCATTACCAGCGAAGGTTGGGCGGTGCAGGACTCGAACCTGCGACACCCGGCGTGTAAAGCCAGTGCTCTACCAACTGAGCTAACCGCCCGCGCTCTTCATTGTACGGCGGAGTGCCGCTCCGCGGTGGTCACGTCCAGCGGTCAGAAGATGTAATGGATCTTCAAGCCGAGAAACGCCAGTACCAGCAGGACGCCGACCGCCGCGCGGTACTCACGGTTTCTCATCGCCCGCTCGAGGCTGAACGCGCGCGCCACGCTCATTCGGCCCGCCCGATAATCGGGATACGCGGCGCCGAACGTCTCGGTGAGGTGCGCCTCCTCTGTCTGGATCGCAGCGGTCAGCGTCACGGCCAGATACGCGGCAACGATCAGCGCGACGAGTGCGTTCGCGGCAGCGATCGCGAGACCAATACCGATCAGAGTGGAGCCCAGATACAGCGGATGTCGCGTGAACGCGTACGGTCCCGAAGAAGTGACTTCGCGTCCCTTCTCCAGGTGTCCGGCGGCCCAGATCCGCATGATCTCTCCAATAACCGCAACGGCGGCGCCGAGCGCCATCGAGCGTGCCGTCGGCTGCGCCATCCACAACACGATGCCGCCGAAGACGAACCCGAGCGGCACCCGCAGCCGCGCGATGCGTTTCAAGCGTCGGCTCCCCACTCAAGTCGATAGCCGGAAGCCGCAAGCCGCAAGCCGCAAGCCGCAAGCTTGACCGCTTTCATCGAAGGCGCTGCTGAACAGCCGCGGTGACCTCGGTCACGTCGATCGTCTTGAGGCACCAATGCTTCTGCCGACAGCGGCGATCGTAATGGCATCCGCACGCATCGAAGCGCGACACGCTGACATCGTCGGCGGCCCACGGACCGTTGCGTACCGGATCGGTGGGCCCGAAGATCGAGACGACCGGTGTTCCTACCGCTGTCGCTATGTGCAGCGGACCTGTATCCCCAGAGACCATCAGCGCCGCGTCACGGCTTGCCTCCACGAGATCGGCGAGGCGCGTGGGTGGTGCGAGCCGAGCCGTCCCGTGCGAGCTCTCGATGACATGATGCGCGAGCTCCTCTTCGCCGGGACCCCATAAGACGAACGGCACGAGGCCGCGTACGTCGCTGAGAAAGGCGGCGAGCTCGCCGAAACGATGCGTGTACCAGCGCTTGTTCGGCCATGCGGCGCCGGGGTTCAGGAGCGCGTACGGCGCCCCCGCCGACTCGGTGAGGATCGTGTCTCGCGCCCGTGAGGGCACGCGACGCAATGGAAACTCGATTCGCGGATCGCGCACGCCGAGCGCTTCGACGAGCCGAAGGTTCTTGTGGATGACATGCCCGTGCGCCGAATCGCGCGTCGGATCCAGCGACTCCGAGTAGAACGGCCGCGCACCCTTCTCGCGAAGATGCCAGATGGAAAAGCCGAGAACGCGTGCTGCACCGGATGCACGCGCGAGTACCGCCGATTTCATGAGGCCCTGGAGGTCCAGGGCCGCGTCGTAACGAGCGCCACGCAGCTCGCGCGTCACCGACACCCAGCCCGCCGGCGTCGAGCGATCGAGTACGACGACGCGATCGATGCACGTCACCAGATCGAGGATCTCACGGTGTTTCGCATCCACCAGCCAGTCGATCCGCGCGGACGGCAATGCCGCCCGCAGCGCCGCCGCCGCCGGGATGGCGTGGACGATGTCACCAAGCGCGCCGAGGCGCACGATGAGGATGGAATGACCCGGCGTCATCGCCGAATCCGCTCGAGCAGATCGCGCGTCGAGTGATCCTTCGGGTCGCCGACAATCGCGACGCGCCCGCCGTACGCGCGCACCACATCGCGCTCGGGCACCGTCTCGATCGTGTAGTCAGTCCCTTTGCAATGCACGTCGGGCTCGAGCAGCTGCAGCAGCTCCGCCACTGTCGCCTCGGGAAAGATCGTCACGTAGCTGACGCCCCGAACCGCGGCAACGAGCTCCGCCCGCACGGGCGCCGGCAGGATGGGCCGTCCCGGGCCTTTCTTCGCTGCCGTCGCATCATCGTTGACAGCGACGACGAGGCGACTCGCTTCGGCCGCCGCCGCACGCAGATAGCGCACGTGCCCGACGTGCAGCAGGTCGAACATGCCGTTCGCGAATGCGATCGTGCACCCCGCCCGGCGATCGGCGGCGACCGCTTCGATCAGCCGTTCGCGGGTGAGGATCTTCTCAGCCAAGGTCGGAAAGGACCGCCGCGGACAGTTCGTCGGCGGAAACGGTCGCCGTGCCGCGCTTCATGACGACGATGCCGCCGGCGTAATTGGCGAGGCGGGCAGCCTCGTCGAAGGTTGCGCCTGCGGCGAGCGCCAGCGTCATCGTCGCGATGACCGTGTCGCCGGCGCCGGTGACATCCGCGATCTGGTCTGATCCGTGGACGGGAATGTGCACCGTCGGCTTTTTCCGCTCGAACAGCGCCATCCCGCGGCTGCCGCGGGTCACGAGAACGGCCTGCGCGTGCGTGCGATCGAGCACCTCGCGTCCGGACCGCTCGAGCACGCGCGCATTCTCGCCGATGCGCACGCCCAACAGCTGTTCCACCTCGGATTCGTTTGGCGTGCATGTCGTCATGCCGCGGAACTTCAGCAGCGAGTAGCGCGAGTCGACGAGGAGCGGCACGCGCGGCGGCATCTCCCTTCGCGCGCCGGCGACGAGCGCCGGGGCGACGAGGCCGCTGCCGTAGTCGGAGACGAGCATGGCCTCGCACTGCGCGGCGGCGCGTTTCAGCCTCGCGGCGATGGTGTCGCGATGCGAGCCGGCGGCGGCGGATGCGGCGCGGTCGATGCGAACGACCTGCTGCGTCGCCGAGTGC
>DATLLF010000191.1:0-22191 GCA_035537955.1 Vicinamibacterales bacterium
CCCCGTGACTGTTTGTTCAAACGGCCCCTGTCAACGGGGTGTTCAGACGGCCCTGTCACGGGGCCGCTCTCGAGCGGCCCTCCCGAGCGGCCCCTGCCCGTCGGCCCCTATTCCTGCGTCAGCGGCTTGTTCAGCGGCTGCAGCGGCGGCACGATCGACGGACGTTCCTTCACGGGACGCTTCGTACCGTCTTCCTGCGGTGAAGCGGCGGCGGCGGGAGGGAGATCCTCGAGCGGTTCGCCCGCGGCGATCCGGCGGACCTGCTCGGCATCGAGCACCTCGCGCGCGAGCAGCGCGTCGGCTATGTGCAGCAGCGCGTTCTTGTGCTGTGTCAGGAGCGCCTTCGCCTTGTCGTAGTTCGTCGTGATGATCCGCTTCACTTCCTGGTCGATGTGGACCGCTGTGTCTTCGCTGTAATCCTGGTGCTGCGCGATCTCACGGCCGAGGAAGATCTGCTCTTCCTTCTTGCCGTACGTGAGCGGACCCATGTTCTCGCTCATGCCCCACTCGCAAACCATCTTCCGCGCCATCTCCGTCGAGCGCTCGAGATCGTTGCCCGCGCCCGTGGTCATGCCGTTCATCGTGATCTCTTCGGCAAGACGGCCGCCGAGCAGGATGGCAATCTGATCGTTCAGGTAATCGCGCGAGTAGTTGTGCTTGTCTTCGAGCGGCAGCATCGTCGTGAGACCGAGGGCCATGCCGCGCGGGATGATCGTCACCTTGTGGACCGGATCCGCGTGCGGCAGCAGCACCGCCAGCAACGCGTGCCCTGCCTCGTGGATGGCCGTGACCTTCTTCTCTTCGTCGTTGATGATCATCGAACGACGCTCCGAGCCCATGAGGACCTTGTCCTTCGCGAACTCGAAGTCCTGCATGCGGACGACCTTCTGGTTGTAGCGCGCGGCATTCAGCGCCGCTTCGTTCACCAGGTTGGCGAGGTCCGCACCCGAGAAGCCCGACGTGCCGCGCGCCAGCACGTGAATATTCACGTCGTCTGCAAGCGGGATCTTTTTCGTGTGGACCGCGAGGATCCCCTCGCGCCCCTTCACGTCGGGGCGATTGACCACGATGCGGCGGTCGAAGCGCCCCGGCCGCAACAATGCGGGATCGAGCACGTCGGGCCGGTTCGTCGCGGCGACGAGGATGACGCCTTCGTTCGACTCGAAGCCGTCCATCTCGACGAGCAACTGGTTCAACGTCTGCTCGCGCTCGTCGTGACCGCCGCCGAGGCCAGCGCCGCGATGGCGGCCTACGGCGTCGATCTCGTCGATGAAGACGATGCAGGGGGCGTTCTTCTTGCCCTGTTCGAAGAGGTCGCGGACGCGCGAGGCGCCAACGCCGACGAACATCTCGACGAAATCAGAGCCGCTGATCGAGAAGAACGGAACGTTCGCTTCACCCGCGACGGCGCGCGCGAGAAGGGTCTTGCCCGTTCCTGGAGGCCCCATGAGCAGAACGCCCTTGGGAATGCGGCCACCGAGCTTCTGGAACTTTTGCGGTTCCTTCAGGAACTCGATGATCTCCTGCAGTACTTCCTTGGCTTCGTCGACGCCCGAGACATCCTTGAACGTGACCTTCTTCTGCGAGCTCGATGACAGCTTCGCGCGGCTCTTGCCGAACGACAGGGCCTTGTTCCCGCCGCTCTGCATCTGCCGCATGATGAAGATCCAGAAGCCGATCATCAGCAGGATTGGAGCCCACGAGTACAGCAGGGTGGCCCACGGGCTGACCGCCTCGCGGTCCGCTTCGATGATGACCTCGGAGGCCTTCAACTCATTGGCGAGCCCCGTGTAGTGCCCCTCCGGCGCGTACGTGCGGAACTTCGTGACACCGTCTTTCATTTCGCCGACGATGTCGTTGCCCGTGATCTTGACCTTCGCGACCTGCTTGTTCTGGACCCGGTCAAGAAACTCAGTAAAACTGATCTTCTGTTCGTGACCGCCCGTCCAGCTCGATGAATACGTCCAGATGAGCATTCCGAGCACTACGAGCAGTACCCAGAACAACAAGCTCTTGAGGGTCGAGTTCAAACTTCGCCTCCTAAATGCCTTGCTTTCAAGAGTATCACGCCAGGCGAGGGGGTGGCGGCCCGAAACCCCTCGGCCACGGCGTGGCCGACGATCCATACAATTCTGTCGTCGCGATCGACAACAAGCGGCAGCAGGTCGCGGTCGGATCGTGCAATTTTGCGATCTACCATGAAGTCCTGCAGTTTTCTCGCCCGGCCACCGAGACCCGCCGGGCGGAACCGGTCGCCCGGCTGACGGGAGCGCACGGCCAGCGGCGCGTCGAGCCCCTTCACCAGCGCGAACGGGCCAAAGCCGTCGGACCCTGCTGGCTCAGCCGAATCCGCCCACTCGGCCGAGACCGTCCACCCTTGTGCGGTGAGGATGACCTCACCAGGTATAGACAGCGAAAAATGAAAACTGTTTCCAACGCCCCCCGGACCGCTCGCAGGGACACGTCGTGTCTCGTCACTTCGCGTTCGGGTGAATTTTGCCCCGTCATCAGCCGCGAGCACGACCATACGAGTGTGCGGCGGCACGGGCGACCTGACGATCCGGGCTTGCTGACCGGGCAGGCTCAGCGCACTTCCGGTGGCGCCTTCACGAGCGAAATCAAGCAACCGTTGAACGTGATCGAACCCAACGAACCGGCCGCCCGCCAGCCGATCGAGCGCGAGACGGGCCACACGCGACGCGAGCGCCTGATGGGCAGCAGTCAAAGCCGCCGCATCGAGTCCCACATCTTCGTCGCGTGTATTTGTTAAGACGATGGAACTCGCCAAATCGATTGCATCAATCTGAAGCCGGTCTTCATCAGCCGCCGCGAGAGCGGCTTCGCGCGAGAGCACCTCGACGATATTCGGTGACAACTCACGCTCGAGATACGGCAGCAGCTCGTGCCGCACGCGATTACGCGGGATCGAGACGTCGCTGTTCGTTTCGTCCTCGCGAAACACCAGGTTGCGGTTCGCCGCAAACTGCCGGAGATCCACCCGCGAGACCTCGATCAGGGGACGCACGATGTTGCCGGCCTTCGGCCGGATAGATCTCAGCCCGCGCGTTCCTGCACCGCGAATGATCCTCAAAAGAAAGGTCTCGGCCTGATCGTCGCGGCTATGGCCGACGGCGATCGCGTCGGCCTGAAGCCTGGCCGCCGCCTCCTGCAGAAACGCGTATCGCAGGCGCCTCGCGGCGTCCTCGATCGAGCGCCTGTCTGCCCGCGCAGCACCGCGGACGTCGGCGCGACCCGATTCGATCGGGATTCCGAGCGCGTTGGCCAGCTCTCGACAGAACCGCTCGTCGGCGTCGGCACCGTCGCGAAGCTGGTGATTGAAATGCGCGACGCCGGCAACGACCAGGTCTCCCGCCCCTTCCAGCTCACGGAGCAGGTGCAGTAGTGCAACGGAGTCCGGCCCTCCCGACAGGCCAATAATCACACGACCGCCCGAGGGGATCATGCCGTAGCGCCGGATCGTCCTCCTCACGGAGGCGGCGAGAGACATTGTCAATCGGCTGATCGACCGATCGGCTGATCGGTCCGATCGATTGCCATCGGCCGATCGGTCGACCGATCGATCCGCCGATAGAAGATGGTGCCGGTGCAGGGACTTGAACCCCGGACAACGCGGATATGAGCCGCGTGCTCTAACCAACTGAGCTACACCGGCCGGGAACTATTAATTATACAGGGACCGTCTTACCGCCGGAAGCTGGAAGCCGGAAGCCGGAAGCCGCAAGCCGCAAGCCGCTACAGCGCTGCGGCGAGCAGCGGTATGAGGATCTCGTGGTGACCGACGAGTGAATAGCCCTTGCCGATACCGGCCACGGGGCGCGAGACGACGTTCGTCTGTGGTCGGTAGAGGCGCATGAAATCGATGTTCACGGTCGTAAGGCCTTCGAGTGAGAGGCCGCTGTTGCGCGCGAGGGCAACCGCCTTGAGGAACACCTCCGGCAGAACCACGGCGGATCCGCAGTTCAGGTAGACGCCTCGCTTCAGTCGAGCGACGTTCGATACGAAGTAGCGAAAGTCACGCAGGCTGCCCTCGCCGAGAGCCGCCCCATTTGCGTGCGGATGCATGTGGATGATGTCGGTACCGATCGCGACGTGAACCGTGACGGGGATCTCCATGCGCGCTGCCGCGGCGAGCAGGCTGACCTCTGCGTGCGGCGGATTCAGCCTCAGCAGCCGCGCTCCAACCGCCTGGCCGATCCCCATTCCCTTCGCCACACCCTCGTTGATTGCCGCATTGAGGAGCGTTCCGGTCTCCGCGGCCATGCCGAATCGTCCGGGGCCGAGCGCCTCGTCGACGTCTTCCGACGTGGCGCCACAGAGCGCGAGCTCGAAGTCGTGGATCACGCCGGCGCCGTTCAGCGCGAGCGCCGACACGTAGCCGCGATTCATCAGGTCCACGAGAACCGGCGACACACCGGTTTTGATGACGTGCGCGCCGAGACCCCAGATGATGCCGCCACCCGACGTCCGCGCATCGCGGAGCGCGCCGACCACCGCCTTGAAATCCGCACCCGCAAGAATGTCTGGCAGGTTTTCAACGAACTCGCCAACCGACTGATCGCGGCGCATCGGCCCGGCCGCATCAACCGCATTCGATTTGCTGACGCGCGAAGCGAGCGGGTACGTGCGGACGCCAGAGAGATCGAACTCTTCGTAAGGAAATTTCACGGGTGAGGAGCGTAGCACGTTGCACTCCGCACGTTGCACTCCGCACGTTGCACTCCGCACGTCGCACGTCGCACGTACCTCAGATCACCAACATCGCGTCGCCGTATGAATAGAAGCGGTATCCACGCTCAACGGCGTGTCGATACGCGCCGAGCACGCGCTCGCGACCCGCGAACGCCGACACCAGCATCAGCAGGGATGACTTCGGCAGGTGAAAGTTCGTGAACAATCCGTCGATGACGCGGAACTCGAAACCCGGATAGATGAACGTCGTCGCCTCGCCGGAACCGGGGCGCACGCGCCCCTGGCCGAGAATGGCCGCGTCCTCCAGCGCACGTGTCGTCGTCGTGCCGACGGCAACGATCCGCCGATGCTCCTGTCTCGCGGCGTTGATCGCTTCGGCGGCCGCCTCACCGATCTCGTAGTACTCGGGATCGACGACGTGTTGCTCGACCTCGTCGCTGCGAACGGGTTTGAACGTTCCGTAGCCGACGTGAAGCGTGATCACCGCGCGCTGAACGCCACGCGCGGTGAGCGCGTCGAGGATCTGCGGTGTGAAATGAAGGCCGGCGGTGGGCGCGGCGACCGATCCGCGGCGACGCGCGAAAACGGTCTGATAGCGCTCACGGTCCGCAGGCGTATCCGTGCGCTTGATGTACGGCGGCAGCGGCACGTGGCCGAGCGCGTCGACGAGCGAATCAACATCCAGCGCCGCGTCGGCCTCGAGGCGGATCGTCCTCCTGCCGAAGAAGTGACGATCGAGGACTTCCGCATGCAGCACGCCGGCGGATCCGTCGAAGCGCATGCGCGCGCCCGGTTTCAGCTTCTGGCCGGGATGCACGAGCGCTTCCCACACATGCCCCTCGACGCGACGAAGGAGCAGGCACTCGACCGCGCCGCCGCTCGGATCCCGTTGCCCGAGCAGGCGCGCGGCCATGACCCTGGTGTCGTTGATAACAATGAGGTCGCCAGCGCTGAGTAGCGCGGGCAACTCGCTCACCACGCTGTCGCGAATGGAACCGGAATCTCTCCGCAATACCAGCAATCGCGAGGTACCTCTCGGCGCGGGTTGCTGGGCGATCAGTTCCTCGGGAAGGTCGAAATCGAAATCGGCAACCCGCACCGGTCGACTGTATCCCAGTAGGCGGCACGGTACTGGCAAGAGACCGCCTAGAATGGCGCGCATGGCTGATACCGAGACCGAGACGACCGTACTCCCGACAGCAGGCGACGAATCCATGTCCCCGACGCCGGTGGACGTACGGAACGTCGCGCTCACGACGGTCGCAGTGCTCGGTGGGATCGCGATTCTTCGCTGGGCGGAGCCGGTCCTCATACCCGTGGTCCTCGGGATCCTCCTCAGTTACGTGCTGTCGCCGGTCGTTCGCTCGATGGCCAACCGAGGCATACCGCGCGCACTGGGTGCGTTCGTCGTCATTGCGCTGGTGTGCGGCGCAGGCGGCCTGGCGACGTACACGCTGGCAGACGACGCGGTGAACATTGTTCAGGATCTGCCTCGGGCCGCCGAACGGATTCGCGTGCGGATGAACGAACGCGGGCATCCGCAGGACCCGGGACTGCTCGAGAAGATGCAGGACGCAGCGAGCCAGATCGACAAGACCGCCGCGAAAGCCACCGAGGCGCCCCCCGCACCCGGTGGAGTGACGCGCGTCCAGGTCGTCCCGGCGCCATTCAATGCGTCGGAGTACCTGTGGGCGAGTGGTCGCGGTGTGATCCGGTTTCTCGGTCAGCTCGCGATGGTCCTCTTCCTCGTTTACTTCCTGCTCGTGACCGACGATCTCTACAAACGGAAGATGGTCAAGATCGCGGGGCCCACGCTGACCAAGAAGAAGATCTCGGTCCAGATCATGGACGAGATCAACCAGCAGATCACCAATTTCCTTCGAGTACAAGTGTTGACGAGCGTCATCGTGGCCGTGGTCACTTCGGTAGCGCTCTGGTGGTTCGGTCTGAACAACTACGTCGTGTGGGGCCTCTTCGCCGGGATCTTCAATTCGATTCCGTACCTCGGGCCGATCATCGTGAGCGGCGGGCTCGCAACCGTTGCCTTTCTGCAGTTCGACGACCTTCTGATGACCGCATACGTTTCGGGATCGGCGCTGGTGATCACGAGCCTGGAAGGATGGCTGCTGACACCCATGCTCATGAGCCGTGCGGCCCAGATGAATCCGGTCGCGATCTTCGTAGGTCTGTTGTTCTGGAGCTGGGTCTGGGGAGTGTGGGGCACGATCCTGGCAGTGCCGATGCTCACGACGCTCAAAGCCATTTGCGATCGTGTCGAAGATCTCCAGCCGATCGGGGAGTTGCTTGGAGAGTAGAGTGGTTCGTGTAGTGCTGGGTGCTACGTGCTCGGTGCTGGGTGCTCTCGGTGTGGGGTGCTCGGTGCTGGTGCTCGGTGCTGGTGCTCAATGCTGTGTGCCTGCGTGCTGAGTGCACGCGTGCTGAGTGCGTTACAAAAGCTTCACGTTTGTGAACAGCCACCAGAGGACGACCACAGGGGTGACGCCCACGATCAGCAGGATCGTGAGGCACAAGGCAACGAAGACGTAGTCGGACGTCGACGGTCTTGAGCCCCGCACCGCGTGCCGTTCGAGCAGCACCAGGTTTCGCAGGTTGGCCTTGAACCCGGCATCGAACAGATCGCCCAGCAGCGGCACCGCTCCGACGAGCAGGTCGATGCCGGTGTTGAGCAGTATTCGCGCGATCACGACCTTCGGCACTTTCAGCCGCACGGAATGCAGGAGGATCATCACGGAGAAGAAGGCGGTGACGAGGTCGCCCGCGCCGGGAAGCAGGCCCACGATCGGATCGAGCCCGAACCGCATCTGCGTCCCCGGCACCCGAAACGCGCTGTCGAGCAGCACCGCCCACTTCCGCAACGCCACCAGCGCCCGATCGTTCGAACGGTCTGTCAACGTAACCACTCCTCGACACGGCCTGTTCCGCACCCGCACGTAGCACGCGCACTGAGCACCCAGCACGTGCACTGAGCACCCGGCACGTGCACTGAGCACCCAGCACGAGCACCGAGCACTCAGCACCGAGCACCGAGCACCGAGCACTCAGCACCGAGCACCGGCCCCCCACCCTGTGCACGCCAAGTGATAATACCGGTCTGTGCCCATCGCGACTCTTCGTGTCTGGCCCGGTGCGCCGTACCCGCTCGGCGCCACCTGGGATGGCGTCGGCGTCAACTTCGCGTTGTTCTCGGAACACGCCACACGCGTCGAGCTGTGCCTCTTCGATTCTCCCGATGCCGAGGTCGAGTCACTCACGATCCCGTTGCCGGAACAGACCGACATGGTGTGGCACGGCTACCTGCCCGACGTGCAGCCGGGGCAGCTCTATGGCTATCGTGTTCACGGGCCCTACGCTCCGCACGCGGGGCATCGCTTCAATCCCAACAAGCTCGTACTCGATCCTTACGCCCGTGTGCTCGGCCGCACGATACGGTGGGACGAGTCGCTGTTCGGCTTCACCTTCGGCACCAACGACGCCACTTTCGACCCGCGCGACAGCGGATCGTACGCAGCCCTCGGCGCCGTAGTCGACAACGCGTTCACGTGGGGCGACGATCGGCCACCGCGCATACCGTGGCACGAGACGTTGATCTACGAGCTGCACGTCAAGGGTTTTACGAAGCTTCATCCGCACATCCCTGAACCGCTTCGCGGGACGTATCGGGGTCTCGCGTCCGAGCCTGTGATCCGACATCTCACGTCGCTTGGCGTGACGGCTGTCGAGCTGATGCCGGTACACCATCATGCCGACGAGTGGCACCTCGTCGAACGCGGCCTCGGCAACTACTGGGGATACAACACGCTCTCGTACTTCGCGCCGGACCTGGCGTACGCGTCGGCGTCCAATCCGCTCGACGCCATTCGCGAGTTCAAGACGATGGTGCGGGCGCTGCACGATGCGGGGCTGGAAGTGATCCTCGATGTGGTCTACAACCACACGGCCGAAGGGAACCATGAAGGGCCAACGCTGTCGCTGCGCGGCATCGACAACTCGTCCTATTACCGTCTGCTGCCCGATCACCCGCGTTACTACCAGGACTTCACTGGCTGCGGCAACACGCTCAACATGCGCAGCCCGCGTGTGCTGCAACTCATCATGGACAGCCTCCGCTACTGGGTGCGGGAGATGCACGTGGACGGCTTCCGCTTCGATCTTGCAAGCGCACTGGCTCGTGAGTTGCATGCGGTCGACAAGCTTGGTGCGTTCTTCGACATCATTCATCAGGATCCTGTGCTCTCACAGGTGAAGCTCATCGCCGAGCCGTGGGACCTCGGCGAAGGCGGCTATCAGGTCGGCAACTTCCCCAGCAAGTGGACCGAGTGGAACGGCAAGTACCGCGACACCGTGCGCCGGTTCTGGCGCGGTGACAGCGGCGTCGTCTCCGAACTGGCTACGCGTCTGTCCGGCAGCAGCGATCTCTACGAGCAGAGCGGCCGGCGGCCGTACGCGAGCATCAACTTCGTCACCGCGCATGACGGCTTCACCCTCGCCGATCTCGTCAGCTACAACGAGAAGCACAACGAGGCGAACGGCGAGGACAATCACGACGGCGAGAACCACAACCTGAGCTTCAACTGCGGCGTTGAAGGGCCCACGACGGACCGCCGCATCCTCGATCTGCGCGCGCGCCAGCGCCGCAATCTGATGGCGACGCTGATGATGTCGGTGGGCGTGCCGATGATCAGCGGCGGCGATGAGGTGGGGCGCACGCAGCATGGCAACAACAACGCGTACTGCCAGGACAACGAAACGAGCTGGACGCGCTGGGATCTCTCGCCAGAGCAACGCGACTTCCTCGAATCGACGCGCCGGCTGATTCGGATCTGGAAGAGCAATCCCGTGCTGCGGCGGCGCAAGTTCCTGCAGGGCCGCCGTATCCGGGGCGTGGACGCCGCCGACATTTCGTGGCTCGATCCTTCCGGCAGCGAGATGACCGACGACACCTGGAACTCGCCGGATACCCGCGCTCTGGGCATGCGGCTCAATGGCGATGCGATCGACGAAGCGGACGAACACGGCGAACGCGTCGTCGGCGATACGCTGCTCGTCCTGTTCAATGCGCACGACGATGCTCAGCCGTTCACGCTGCCGGCGACCGAGAGCGCCGACAGGTGGGAAATCTGCGTCGATACGGCGGATCCGTGGACTCCGGCACGGAGGCTGCGAGCCGGCGATCGGTACGAGCTGCAGGCCCGCAGCGTCGCGGTGCTCAGGCTCAGCAGCGCGGCGCACGAATCGCGGCGCAGCGACTGGGGCCCGGCCGGTGTGTATTGACGATCGCGTGCGAGCGCGCCTGTAAGCGGCAGCCGGGCACGAAGCCCCGCGGTCAGAGTTGAGGAGATGGATGGAGAAGACGCCGCCGAAAGCGACGAGACGTCGACAATCGAAGACCCCGCCAGCTGGCGCGACCGATCAGGCCGCAGCCGTCGACACACCGAGCCGCACCGAGTCTGCACCGCTCGATGACGCGCGGTTGCGTCGCGTCGTGGTCGAGAACGTTTACCCGGAACTAGACGACGGACGGTTTCCAGTCAAACGCACGGTCGGGGATACGGTGATCGTGAGCGCCGACGTTCACGCGGACGGCCACGATCTGCTCGCCGCTGTCCTGATGTTCCGACGGCGGGGATCGAAGGACTGGATCGAGGTCGCGATGGAAGCGGCGGGGAACGACCGCTACACGGCCGGCTTTCACGTCGATTCACTCGGGCGCTACGAGTACACGGTCGAGGGATGGATCGATCGCTTTTCGACGTGGCGCGGCGAGCTCTCGAAGAAGTTCGCCGCGGGTCAAGCGGTCGACAGCGAGCTGCTGGAGGGCGCTCAACTCCTTGGCGCTGCCGGCAGCGCAGCGTCTGACGTGCAGCGCTACGCCGAGACACTTGCCGACACATCGCTGCCAGTCCACACACGTCTGAGGACAGCGCTCGAAACGGATCTGATGCACGCGATGTCCGTACGCGCCGATCGGAGCCGCGCGACGCGCTACGATCGCGTGCTCGAAGTGCTGGTCGAACCGGTCCGCGCCCGGTATGGCGCGTGGTACGAGATGTTTCCTCGTTCGGCGGGCACTGACTCAGCACGAAGCGCGACCTTCGACGAGGCGTCCGCGCGGCTCTCCTACGTGGCTGGGATGGGGTTCGACGTTTTGTATCTTCCGCCGATTCATCCGATCGGTACGAGCTTCCGAAAGGGTCCCAACAACACGCTCACAACAGGAGCCGGTGGTCCAGGCAGCCCGTGGGCGATCGGCAGCGATGCCGGTGGACACAAGGCGGTGGAACCTGGTCTCGGTACGATCGACGACTTCGACAGGTTCGTCGCCGTGGCACGACAGCACGGGCTCGAGATCGCGCTCGACCTCGCCTATCAGGCGTCTCCTGATCACCCGTATGTGAAAGAGCATCCCGAGTGGTTCCGCCGGCGGCCGGACGGCTCCATCAAGTACGCCGAGAACCCGCCAAAGAAGTACCAGGACATCTATCCAATCAATTTCGAGTCGGAGGCCTGGCCATCGCTCTGGCACGAGCTGAAAAGCATCATCGAGTTCTGGATCGCGCATGGCGTGAAGATCTTCCGCGTGGATAACCCACACACGAAGCCCTATCGCTTCTGGCAGTGGGCGCTCGCCGAGATCAAGCGCGAACACCCCGAGGCGATCTTTCTCTCCGAGGCGTTCACACGACCGAAGGTGATGAAGTACCTCGCGAAGTCCGGCTTCTCGCAGTCCTATACCTATTTCACCTGGCGGAATACCTCCGCCGAGCTGACCGAGTACTTCACGGAGCTGACGCAGACGGACGTGCGCGAGTACATGCGGCCGAACCTGTTCGCGAACACACCCGACATCCTGCACGAATACCTGCAGCACGGCGGCCGCCCCGCGTTCCAGGTGCGTCTCGTGCTGGCGGCAACGCTCGGCGCGAGCTATGGCATCTACAGCGGCTTCGAACTTGCCGAGAACGTGCCGGTGCGCCCGGGCAGCGAAGAATATCTGGACTCTGAGAAGTACCAGATCCGCGTGCGCCACATCGACGATCCCACCAGCCTCGCCGAGCTGATCGCGCGCGTGAACGGAATCCGCCGCGAGCATCCGGCGCTGCAGCGCGACTGGGGCCTGCGCTTTCACTCCACCGACAACCCGCAGCTCCTCTGCTACAGCAAGCGGTCCGAAGACGGCGCTGACGTCATTCTCGTTGTCGTCAATCTCGATCCTCTCAACATGCAGCACGGTTTCGTCCAGCTGCCGCTCGCCGACTGGCAGCTGACCGACGGCAGCATGCTACCGGTGACCGATCTGCTGTCGCAGGACCGCTATTTCTGGCGCGGCGAATGGAACTACGTGCGCCTCGATCCGCAGGCACAGGTGGCCCACATCCTCGCCGTCACGCTGCCGACGGCGCTGCCGCCAGAACCTGCCGAACCCCAGATTCGCCAATGACGGTGACCGACCGCACCGACCCGCTCTGGTACAAGGACGCCGTCATCTATCAGGCGCACGTCCGCGCGTTTTTCGACAGCACCAACGACGGTGTCGGCGATTTCCGCGGTCTCACGCAGAAGCTGGAATACCTCGAAGGGCTCGGCATCAACGCCCTCTGGATCCTGCCCTTCTACCCGTCACCGCTGCGCGACGACGGCTACGACATCGCGGACTACGAGAATATTCATCCGAGCTACGGCACGCTGGCGGATTTCGACCGCTTCATCGAGGAGGCGCACCGGCGCAATATCCGTGTGATCACGGAGCTGGTCATCAACCACACCTCCGATCAGCATCCGTGGTTCCAGGCCGCGCGGCGCGCGCCGGCCGGCTCTCGCGAACGCGACTTCTACGTCTGGAGCGAGACGAACCGGAAGTACGACGGCGTACGCATCATCTTCACCGACACCGAGACGTCCAACTGGAGCTGGGACGACACGGCCAAGGCGTACTACTGGCACCGGTTCTTTCATCACCAGCCGGACCTGAACTTCGACAATCCGGCGGTGCTGGAAGCGGTCGTCCGCGTCATGCGCTTCTGGCTGGATCGCGGCGTCGACGGCATGCGCCTCGACGCCGTACCGTACCTGATCGAGCGCGAGGGCACGATCTGCGAGAACCTTCCGGAAACGCACGACGTCCTCAGGAAGATCCGCAAGGACGTGGACCGTCGGTATCCGGATCGCATGCTCCTCGCCGAGGCGAACCAGTGGCCGGCCGACGTGCGGCCCTACTTCGGCGAGGGCGATGAGTGCCACATGGCCTTTCATTTTCCGCTGATGCCGCGCATGTTCATGGCGCTCCGGCAGGAGAACGGCCATCCGATTGTCGAGATCCTCAGGCAAACACCGGATATCCCTCAGGCATGTCAGTGGGCCATGTTCTTACGGAACCATGACGAGCTGACGCTGGAGATGGTCACCGACGAGGAACGCGACTACATGTACCAGGCGTACGCGGCGGATCCGCAGATGCGGATCAATGTCGGGATCCGCCGCAGGCTCGCACCGTTGATGGAGAACAGCCGTCGCCGTATCGAGCTGTTGAACTCGCTGCTGCTGTCGCTGCCGGGAACGCCCACCATCTATTACGGCGACGAGATCGGCATGGGCGACAACATCTATCTCGGCGACCGCAACGGCGTTCGAACGCCGATGCAGTGGACCAGCGACCGCAACGCCGGCTTCTCACGGGCGGACCCGGCTCGTCTCTATGCGCCGCCGATCATGGATCCCGTTTACGGGTACCAGGGGCTGAACGTGGAGGCGCAGGAGCGCTCGCCGTTCTCGCTCCTGAACTGGATGAAGCGAATGATCGGGCTGCGCAAGCAGGTCAACGCGTTCGGGCGCGGCAGCATCGAGTTCCTGCCAGCGCAGAACCGGAAAGTGCTCGCGTACGTGCGCTCGTACGAAGACACGACGATTCTCTGCCTGGCGAATCTCTCTCGAAGCGTGCAGCCGATCGAGCTGGATCTTTCGCGTTTCAAGGGACTCGTTCCGGTCGAGATGCTTGGTCTCACCGAGTTTCCACGCATTGGCGAGCTCCCCTACTTCCTGACGCTCGGCGGCTATGCGTTCTACTGGTTTCGACTGCAGCAGGCAGCCGCGCCGATCAGCGCGCGCGTGGCTCCCGAAGAACCGGCGGAGGTCACGGAAACGCCCGCGCTGTTCATGGGTGTCGCGTGGGACACGCTGCTCGAGGGCAACGTGCGCACGCTCATCGAGCGGGACCTGCTCGTCGGATTTCTGCAGCGCCAGCGCTGGTTCGGGGCGAAAGCGCGCCCCGTGCGTGCCGCCC
The DNA here is from genome assembly GCA_035537955.1 of Vicinamibacterales bacterium. GTDB lineage: Bacteria > Acidobacteriota > Vicinamibacteria > Vicinamibacterales > 2-12-FULL-66-21 > JACDCA01. The sequence goes on from DATLLF010000191.1 coordinate 14,009, forward strand.
GCTTCGTCGACTGGGGACTCTTGCGGCGTGCGCCGCAGCCTCTGTTCCTCACGGTCGTCGAAGTTGAATTCGCCGACGGCGGGCGTGAGCGCTACTCATTGCCGCTGACCATCTGCTCGCAAGTCGAGGCTCAAGGGGTGCGCGAGCGCGCCAGCCATTCGGTGCTCGCCAACATCACTGGCGCCCGAAAGGGCGTGCTGTTCGATGCGTCGCTCGATGACCGTTTCGCGCGAACGTTGCTCGAAGCCTTCGACAAAGAAGAGCAGGTTCGGACGCGGCTCGGCCACGTCCGCGCGCAACAGACGACGCCATTCGCAGAGTTCCGCGGCACCGACAATCTTGCCCCGCGACGGCTGACCGGCGAGCAGAGCAACACGTCCATCGTCTTCGGCGAGCGCCTGATCCTCAAGCTGTTCCGCCGGCTGGAGCCGGGAATCAACCCCGACTTCGAGATCGGCCGTTATCTCACCGAGAGAGTCGCGTTCAAGCGTGTTCCGGCTGTACTCGGCGCGCTCGAACACGCCGGCATCGGCGAGCCGCCGAGCACACTCGCGATGATGCAGCAGCTCGTGGAAAGCGAGGCGAACGGCTGGACGCATGCGACAGATGAAGTCCGCCGCTTCTATGAAGCGGTCCAGTCACGTAAGCCTCCAGCCGTGAACGACGGCGCGTTCGACTACTCGCGAATCGTATCGGCCGAACCGCCGGCGGCGGTGCGGGACAGCATCGGCGCTTATCTCGATACCGCCGGACGGCTCGGACGACGAACGGGTGAAATGCACGTGGCGCTGGCATCGGAGGCGTCGGACCGCGCGTTTGCGCCTGAGCCGTTCACCGACGAGGACCTGAATGTGATCCGCGCAGCCGCGACCGCGGAGGCACAGAGCGCCTTCGCCGCGCTCGAGGCACACGCCACACTGGCGCCCGAGCTGATCGCGCGACGACAGGACGTCATCGACAGGATTCATCGCGGCGGCACCCTCGAGTTCACGGCCTCGAAGATACGAGTGCACGGCGACTATCACCTCGGACAGGTGCTCTGGGCGGAAGGGGACTTCTACATTCTCGATTTCGAAGGTGAACCGGCAAAGCCGGTCGACGCGCGGCGCTCGAAGCAGTCGCCATTGAAAGACGTCGCCGGGATGCTGCGATCGTTCAGCTATGCCGCGCATGCCGGGCTGTTTGCGTATACGACCGCGAGATCCGAGGCGTTCGAGCAGCTGCAACAATGGGCGCACGTCTGGGAGACGTGGACGACGGGTGCCTTTCTTCGCGGCTACTTCGAGGCGACCGCCGATGCGCTGTTCGTGCCGCGCAACCCGGCGCAGCGTGACGAGCTGCTCGGGCTGTTCATGCTCGAGAAGGCGCTCTACGAACTGAACTACGAGCTGAACAATCGACCCGACTGGTTGCGGATCCCGATCTTTGGCATCCGGCGGCTCCTCGCCTGATCCATGCCTCCTTTCTTCGGCGCGATTCGCTCGCAGGATGGTGTTCGTTTCTCGGTCTGGGCGCCCGCGTCGAGGCGCGTCGAGCTGCACCTCCACGATGGCGCCGCCGCGGGCGTTCATCCGCTGTCGCGCAACACAGAGGGTCTCTACGAGACCTGGATCCGCGGCGCCGCCGCGGGCGACCGATACACCTACGCACTCGACGACGGCGACCACCTGCCGGATCCCGCATCCCGCTTTCAGCCAGAGGGGGTGCATGGCCCTTCTCAGATCGTGGATCCTTTCTCGTACGTCTGGCATGACTCGCGCTGGCACCCGCGCGAGCCGCAGGACATGATCCTCTACGAGCTGCATGTCGGCACGTTCACGCCTGCAGGCACGTTCGACGGCGTTCGCACGTGCCTGCCCTACCTGCGGGATCTCGGGATCACCGCCATCGAGCTGATGCCGGTCGCCGATTTTGCCGGCTGCCGGAACTGGGGCTACGACGGCGTGGCGCTCTTTGCGCCTTCACGCGCGTACGGATCTCCCGACGATCTCCGCGCCCTCGTCGACGCGGCGCACGCGCACGGCCTGTCAGTAATTCTCGACGTGGTCTACAACCATCTCGGGCCTGAAGGCGCGTATCTTCCCCGGTTCAGCCCTTCTTACTTCACGGATCGACGTCACACGCCATGGGGCGCAGCGATCAATGTCGATGGCGAAGACTCCGGGCTGGTTCGGCGCTTCGTCACCGACAACGCATGTCACTGGATTCGCGAGTACCACTTCGACGGCCTGCGGCTCGACGCCACACACGCGCTCATCGATGACAGCCCGAAACACATCGTTCAGGAGATCGCCGAAGCCGTTCGCGCCGAGGCAGGTCGGCACATCCTCGTTCATGCCGAAGATCATCGGAATGTGGCGGCGATGATCGAGGACGTTCGTATCGGTGGCTGGGGACTGGACGGCCTCTGGGCCGACGACTTCCATCACGTCGTTCGCTCCATGGTCGCCGGCGACACTCACGGCTATTACGCCGACTTCGCCGGGCACACACGAGAGCTCGAAACGATCATTCACGACGGGTGGCTGTTTTCGGGTGAGCACTCTCAGCACATGAACGGGCCGCGTGGGACGCATCCGGGCAGGGTGCCGATGTACCGGTTCGTGGTGTGCGTCCAGAATCACGATCAGGTCGGCAACCGGGCGTTCGGCGAGCGGTTGCACGACGAGATCACACCGGAAGCATGGCGTGCCGTCACTGTATTGCTGTTGACCGCGCCCATGACGCCGCTGCTGTTCATGGGGCAGGAGTGGGCGGCTTCGACGCCATTTCAGTTCTTTACGGATCTGGAGCCGGGCCTGGGGCAGCTCGTCACCGACGGACGCCGGCGCGAGTTCGCCGATTTTCCGGCCTTCGGCGATCCTGAGGCGCGCGAGCGCATCCCGGATCCGCAGGCAGAAAGCACATTCCTCAACAGCCGGTTGCAGTGGGATGAACGATGCGCTGGCAATCACGCGCGAAGTCTCGCCCTCTATCGCGCGTTGCTCGCGCTGCGTCTGGATCACCGGGCACTCACCGGCAGTGACCGCACGTCTGCGTCCGTAACGTCGCCGGACGACGACACACTCGTCGTGCGCAGGAGTGACGGTGGGGCGACCTTCTGGATCGTGGCGCGCTTCCGCTCGCCGGGCACCATCAACCTCGCGGACGTATCTTTCGCCATGTCGGAAGAACTGAATCGTTCCGCGCTCGATCTCGTACTCGACACCGAGCACGCCGAGTTCACCGAGAGCCCGGCCGCCATAGACGTGGCTGGCCCCGTCATCACGTTCCAGCGGCCCGGAGCCGTCATACTGAGAGACCGCTGACGTATCGCCGCAATGCATTCAGCATCCGTCCGGCCCCGATTCGTTCCGATCTCCACCTACCGTCTGCAGGTGCACAGGGACTTTCCCCTCGGCGACGCCGCGGCGATCGTTCCCTACCTCGCACGGCTGGGCATCGGCACGTGCTATACGGCGCCGTACTTCACCGCCGAGCCCGGCAGCACGCACGGCTACGACGTCTGCAATCACAACGAGATCAATCCGGAGCTGGGTGGTGACGCCGCGCACCGGCAGTTGATCGAGGCGCTGAAGCAGCACGGCCTCGGTCATGTCGTCGACTACGTCCCCAATCACATGGGGATCGGCGGCGGCGGTAATGCGTGGTGGAGGGACGTGCTCGAGAACGGGCCCAGCTCACCGACGGCGAAGTACTTCGACATCGACTGGACACCGATCAAAACCGAGCTCCATGCCAAGCTGCTGCTGCCGATACTTGGCGATCAGTACGGGCAGGTGCTCGAACGCGGCGAGCTGCAGCTGCACGTGCGGGATGGTGCGCTCGTGCTCCGCTACTTCGACCACGAGCTGCCGATCAACCCGCGTCAGACGCCGCGCGTGTACCGTCTCGCCGTTGAGCCGCTGACCGGGGAGCTCGGCCCCGATAACAAGGACCTGCACGAATTCCTCAGCATCCTCGCATCGCTCGAGAACATGCCGCCGTACACCGAGCAGGATCCCGCACGTATCGCCGACCGCCAGCGAGAGAAGGAAGTGGCGAGAACCAGGCTCACACGTCTCGTGCAGGAATCGCCCGCGGTGGGGCACTGCATCGACGACGCCGTGCGGCACGTGAACGGCCGGCCCGGCAAACCGGAATCCTTCGACACGCTCCACGCGCTCCTCGAGTCGCAGGCGTATCGGCTCGCCTACTGGCGGACGGCGTCGCACGAGATCAACTATCGCCGCTTTTTCGACGTGAACACGCTCGCAGGCCTGCGCGTCGAGGAGCCTGAGGTGTTCGAGGCGACGCACGCGCTGCTCGGCCGCCTGCTTGGTGACGGCGACGTGCAGGGCGTTCGCATCGACCATCCGGATGGTTTGTTCGATCCGAAGCGCTATTTCGAGATGCTCCAGGACCTCGCGCGACGGAGCATCAACGGTCTCCGGCCCGATGACACGGTGTATGTCGTCGCCGAGAAGATCCTCTCCGGGCGCGAGCGGCTGCCGCGATCATGGCAGGTCCACGGCACCACCGGCTATGACTTCCTCAACGACCTGAACGGACTTTTCGTCGACATGACACAGACCCGTCGCGTGCGGCGCGTCTACGCGAAGCTCACGGGGAACGCACAGCCCTTCGACGACGTACTCTACGACGCCAAGCGGCTGATGATGACCACGGCGATGGCGAGCGAGCTCAACGTGCTCGCGCACGTGCTCGATCGCATCGGCGAGAGCAACAGGAAATCGCGCGATTTCACGCTCGACAGCCTGCGCGATGTCATACGCGAAGTCGTCGCGTGCTTCCCTGTCTATCGCACCTACGTCAACGAGGACGGCTGGACTCCGGCCGATCGCGCCGTCGTCGAACATGCGATCGCGCGCGCGCGACGCCGCAACCCCGCCGTGGAGTCGTCGCTGTTCGACTTCTTCCGCGAGGTCGTGCTGCCGAGGGATCCCACCGACGTGCCGCCCGGCGGCGCGGCGGTGGAGCGCCGCGGCGGCTACCCGCCTGCGGACGCCGCCGAAGCGAAGGAGCGGCTGCGGTTCGCGATGAAGCTGCAGCAGTACACCGGACCGGTGCAGGCGAAGGGCCTCGAAGACACGGCTTTCTACAGGTACAACGTGCTGCTCTCGGTGAACGAGGTTGGCGGAGATCCATCGCGCCTCGGGTGCTCAGTCGCGGATTTCCACGACAACAACCTGCATCGGGCGCTCGACTGGCCGTCCGCCATGATCGCCACCTCGACGCACGACACGAAGCTCGGCGAGGACGTGCGCGCACGAATCAACCTCATCTCCGAGATGCCAGACGCATGGGGACGCGAGGTCTCGCGGTGGATGCGCATCAACCGATTACATCGTCGAATCATCGACGGCGACCCGGCGCCCGACCGCAACGACGAATACCGGCTCTATCAGGTGCTGCTCGGCGCATGGCCGGTCGCGGACCAGCCCGGCACGGCCGCGACGCCCGATTTCATCGAGCGGATCCAGGGGTACATGCTCAAGGCGGTCCGCGAAGCCAAGGTCCATACGAGCTGGCTGACGACCAATCAACCGTATGAGGATGCGTTGACCGGATTCATCGAACGGACCCTGAGCGGTGCGGGCGGCTCGAGGTTCCTCGCCGCCTTCCGTCCGTTCCAGGAGCGCATCGCCTCGCTCGCCCTCGTCAACTCGCTTGCGCAGGTGGTGCTGAAACTCGGTTCACCGGGTGTGTCCGACTTCTATCAGGGCACGGAGCTGTGGGACCTCAGCCTCGTCGATCCGGACAATCGGCGTCCTGTCGACTTCAGCATCCGCGACGACGCCCTCCGATCGCTCGGCGACACGCCCGACATCGAAGGCCTCCTGAAGAACTGGCACGACGGCAGGATCAAGCTGTTCGTGACCACTCGCGGCCTGCAGCTTCGCCGCGAGCTGCCCGACGTATTCGTCGGCGGCAGCTACGTTCCGCTGGAGTTGGAATCCAGCGTCAAGGCCGACGCCGTCGCCTTTGCGCGAATATCGGGAGACGATGCGGTGCTGGTGATGACGCCGCGTCTGTGCTCGGCATTGGCAACGGAAGAACGGCCGCTGCCGCTCGGCGGTGAATCGTGGAAGACGTCACGGGTCCTGCTGCCCGAGACGCTGCGGAACAGAACGTTCCGCAACGTGTTTACGGGTGCTGACGTCAAGCCAGTCATCACCGGCGAACAGGGCTGGATCTTTCTCGGGCAGGTTTTCGATAAGCTGCCCGTGGCGCTGTTGGAGGTGCGGGCCTGAGGCCCGCGTGTCCTCTCAGCGGGTCGGTCTTGCCCCTTCGACCCTGCCCCTTACCTCAGCCTTCAGCATTGGGCCGCGCAGCTACTTCTTGTTCTGCTGCGCCTCTTTATTGAGCTCGGTGATGTCGACGCTTGTCGAGGACTCGCCGAGCAGGTGGCGTGCGAAGTAGTCCCCGCGCAGCCAGTTCACGTAGCCCGAGACCGGATTGTACGAATGGCGCACGCCGGGCAGCACGAACATATCGAACCGCTTGTTCGCCTTGACCAATGCATCGGCGAGCCGGTACGTGTTCGACGGGTGAACGTTGTTGTCGATGTCACCCGTGATCAGCATCAGGTTGCCCTTGAGGTTCTTCGCCAGCTCCGAGTTCTTGTCGATGTCGTACTCGAAGGTGACCTTGCCGTCCTTTTCCACTTCCTTGATGCCGTGGTGCTTTTCACTCCAGCTGTTGTTGTAGATGTTGTTCTCGTGGTTCCCTGACTCCGACCAGGCCACCTTGAAGAAATCCGGATAGACGAGCATGGCCGCGGCCGACATGAAGCCTCCGCCCGAGTGTCCCCAGATCCCCACCTTGTTGATGTCGATGAAGGAATAGCGCGCCGCCAGCTGCTCGATCGCGGCCTTCTTGTCGGCGAGCCCGTAGTCGCGCAGGTTGCCGTAGCCGTAGTTGTGGTACCACTTCGAGCGGGTCGGGTGGCCGCCGCGGTTGCCGACTTCGACGACGACGAAGCCGAACTGGGCGAGTGAGACGTTGCTGCTGCGCGGATTGAAGTTCTTCGTGACGCCTTCGGTCTGCGGTCCCGGATACACGTAAGCGATGATCGGGTATTTCCGCGCCGGATCGAAGTCGAACGGCTTGTACATCACGCCGTAGAGGTCCGTCACGCCATCGTCGGCCTTGACGATGAAGGGCTCGGGGAACTTGAAGCCGGCGTCCATCAGCGGCTTGAGGTCCGGCGTTTCGAGCTTGAGCACCGCATTGCCGAGCGTGTCGTAGAGAACAGACTCGGGTGCGCCGTCGATGCGCGTCGAGTTGTTCACGAAGAACTTCATCGAGTCCACCATCGCGACGCCGTGCGAGGCGTTCCCGGCGTTGAGCAGCTTCAGCCCGGTGCCATCGAGATTCACGCGATACAGATGCGTGTAGTAGGGGTCTTCCCCCTTCTCGCGCCCGGCGGCGTTGAAGTACATGACACGCAGCTTCTCATCGATGCTGTCGAGCCCCGTCGTGACGTACTCCCCTTCGGTGATGCGGTTCCTGAGCTGTCCGCTGTTCGCGTCGTAGAGATAGAAATGGCCCCACCCGTCGCGCTCCGACCAGAAGATCAGCTCCTGCCCGGCGTTCAAGAGGCGCAGCGGCTTCGTTTCGATGTAGGTATTGAGCCGCTCCTCGACCAGGGTCTTGACCTCACCGCTCGACGCATCTGCGAGGCACACGTCCATCTTGTGCATGTCACGGCTCAAGCGGGTGAAATACACCTTGCCCGGTGACTCGCTCAACCACAGCGAGGCCTGCGGCTCGCGCGGATCGCGCCTGACCGAGGCCGGCGGCGCTGTCGAGATCGACATCGTCTGGTCCTTGAAGCGGTCCGCCTTGACCTTGACGCGGTTCTTCGTCGCGACCTCGAACACCCACATCTCGGACTGCGGGATGTTCTCTTCGCCGGGCATCGCGTAGCGATAGGTCTCCAGCGTCGGGCGGGGGCTGGCGAGCGCGTTGATCACCCAGAGATCCTTGACCTTACGGGAATCACGGCGGATCAGCGCAAAGCGGCTCGAGTCGGGCGCCCACACGATGTTGCCCGCACGCGTGCGCGCGTTTTTCGCGTCCTCACCCTGCTGGTCCTGCAGTTCCTGCTGCTGATCCTGATCGTCCTGCTCGCGCTGCTGATTTCCCTGTCCGCGGCCGCCGCCTGTGTAGCTGTAGTG
>DATLLF010000192.1:0-3824 GCA_035537955.1 Vicinamibacterales bacterium
GGAAGCGGACATCAGCTCTGCGGAGAAGTTAGTCCTTTCCCGGCTACGCTGGGTAGCGTCGCCGCGCCGTTGGGGACATTCGCGCGGCAACCGCAGACGACGGGCTGGCGAATTCCAACGGGAGCTCCTCGTCCACAGCGTCGCGTGACCCCACGCTTCACCAGTTCATGCGGAGGCCCAAAGCGGCCGCGGTAGCCGTCTGGCGGCTTCGGTCACCATCGACCGTCCAACGGTGGCTGGCCTGACCGTAGACGCTCACGTTCGTGCTCACACGTGCGGTGAGACCTCCACCGACTTCCAGCGCCGTGTCGCCAAACCGGTTTTCGATGGCGGGGGAAGATTGCCCCAGGAACACACTGTCGGTGCCGGAGAAGGCATGCCAGAGATTGATCCGTCCATAGGGCTGCCAAAGCGTCCCGTGGTCGTCGCGCCGAGTGTATTGCAGACGCCCCCCAAGCCGCCCGGTCCAGGCCGCCCCCTCATTCCAGTCCACACTCGAATACTGGTCCTGCGTCCGGTCCACCGACACATCCTGGTAGACGATCTGCGCCTGAGGCTCGATCAGCCAGCCCTCTCGAAATTCGATGGGATAGCCGGTCTCGAGCGACGCCGTGTATCCGATCGTCTGGGTCGAGATTCCGGGGCCATAGAGGGAGGTCGCCTCCATGTCGTACCAACTCTGCTGCAAGACGGAATCGACATACCAGCCGGTCGGGCCGAAATGCGTCCAATAGGCCCCGACCGAAGGGCCATCCGTCAGCAGACGGCCCACCGCCAGGTTCTGCGTCCCGAGCGCAAAGCCGCGCATCGACGAGTCGTAGTCGGTATAGGCCACATACAGGCCAGCATGGTCTCGGTGGCCGCTGCCCGTCGTCCGCCGGAAGATGTCGAAGCCGGTCTGGAAGCCGACCAGATCACCATCGGCGCGCGCATCCGCCATCCCGCTCCATCGGTTGCTCAACCGCGCCCCGAACAGGCGTCCCCAGGCGCCGTTCACATAGGCCCGCGGTTCCACCAAGCCACGCAGGTTTTCTTCGTCGCCGACGCGCTCATGCAGCGTCCCCAAGGTCGACAGACCCATCTGTCGCGCGATCCCGGGGATTGGCGCATAGAGCGCCACTTCCGGACGGTAGAGCGGAATGTCTGGCCCGCTCGGATCCGCGCCCTTGAGATGAGACCGGAGGAACCAGTCGCTCGCATCGGCGTCGCCACCGCGGAAGAGCTGGTACTCATAGGCGCCGGCCACGACGCGCTGGCCCAGCGTGAAGGCGTCGGTCGTCGTGCCGCCGCCGCCGGTCACCTGCACCAGCCGAATGCCATCCGCCACGGTTTGCGCGCCTGGGCCGCCGGTATTGTTGACGAGGACGGTCGTCGTGCCGCTGGCTTGGCCGCCATCGATCACCAACAGGTTGGTCGACGAGTTGTCGGCGCCAAGATAGGTGTTGAAGCCGATGCGGCTCCCGGCGGCGCCCGCGTAGCTGCCGACCGTCAGCGTGCTGTAGGCGTCCTGTCTCACCAGGAACTGGATCACACCGGCATTGCTCACTGCGCCGGTCGCGCTGGAATCGCCGGTCACGTTCCAGGCGCTGCCGGCGTCGATCGCGACATCGGTTGCGTTCTGCGCCAGGCCAGTCCAGAGGCTGCCCTGCTTCAGAGCTACGTCAGCGGTGTTGCCGGGATCGGCGAGCAGGTCGCCCGTCCATCGCGAAGCGGTCAGGCTAGCGCCAGTTGCACTTCCGGGGCCGGTCAGGCGCTGATCGCCGGTCCAGCTGCTGTTGCTCAGGTTGTAGGCGAGAACCGAGGCGTCGACGACGATGTCGCCACTGAGCGACGGCATGTCGGCGATGTTCAGCGTCAGGTCGCTCGCCGCACCCCCTGCATCCTCGCTCACTTGCGCCAGAAAGAGCTGACCGTTCACGACGGCGGGGGCGAGCGCGGCGCCGCCACCGATCGAGATCACTCCCGTCCCGCCCTCGGCGAGGATGAGCGCGCCGTTGGCGGCGCTCAGGCTGCCGCCGGTGATCGACACGGTGCTCGACGCGCTGCCGGCGAGGTGGATCGCCGACGATCCAGCGCCGCTCACCGCGACCCTGGCGCCAGAGACAGCGAGTCCGCCGCCATTGATGGCGGCGATGCCGTGCGCGGCTGTGTTGACGCCATTGGTCGTGATTGAGCCGCCAACGATCACGGCGGAGGCGCCTTGGCTGACCCTGACGCCGATGGCGCCATCGCCGTTTGTGGTGATCTCAGCGTTCTTCGTTTGCAGTCGACTGCCGGCCCCGATCACGTCCGCGCCATGGGCCTCCAACCCTCTCTCGGCACTCGGGAACTGGAGAACCGGCTGGCTGCCTCCATCTCCCCCGTAGCCGGTGGTGATCTCCGTGTTGGTCGCGATGATCTCGCCCGCGTCGGTGATGAGCAGGCCGGCGCTGGAAGGGCCGGACGCGCGGACTATGGTGTCGGTCAGAGTGACCGTGCTGCCCGCCCCGCTCGCCACCGCGCCGGTGGAGTTGGGCTGATAGGTGAAAATGCCGTAGCCCGCGAAGTCGATCCTGGCTCCGGCCACGGCCCATACGCCCCTGCTGTTTGCGCCATAGGTGGAGATGCTCGCGCCATTACTGACTAGGATGCGGCTGCCGACGCCACGAGCAAGCATGCCCGGAGCGTTGGCGATGATCGTGCCGCCGTAATAATCACCGGTCGCGATAGCACCGCCGCTGACGGTGATCATTCCCTCATCGACCGCAAGTAGCCCAGCGCTGCCGTTGCCGTAGATGTTTACGTAGGTGTTGTTCAGGGTGAGGCTGCTGTCGGCGCCCGAGGCGACCGCGCCTGGGGCATCGTCGCCGTAACTGAACGTGCTCAAGTCGTTGAGGGTGATCGAGCCCCCGGCATCCGCGAAAACGGCGGAGGCGCCCACGCCGGAGGTCGTGACGCCGGTACGGGTTAAGACGATCCTCCCGCCTGCGGACGCATAGGCGCCGTGCGCGTTGTCGAGCACCGTGTTCACCTGGCTATCGGTCAGCGTGACGCTGCTACCCGTCCCGATCGCCTCGACGCCATGGGCTCCGACGCTATTCGTATAGACCGACGTATAGCTGCCGGTGATCCGTCCCCCGCCATCGGCATAGAGGCCATGGCCGCCGTCGCCATAGGTGCTGATCGTGGCGCCATCCGATGGCGTGCCGATCAGGGTGATCATTCCGCTTCCCGTCGCGCGCATGCCGTGGCCGCTGCCAATCGCGGAAAGATCGATGGAGACGCCGCTGTAGGTTCCGGAGCCGGAGACCTCGACCACGGGAGCGGCGTCTGCGCTTTGCCGCACGGTGAACGCAGGATCGGCGCAGCTGCCGGAGGCGACATTGAGCGCCGCTGGCGCATCTGCGCATTGAGCGAACGCTTGCGTGGAGGGCAGCAACGCCGCCGCCGCTGCAGCCCAAATGGCGCGGTAGCGGCAGGCTGAGCTCAAGAGCGCCTTCTTCCGCGAGTCAACGAAACCAAAGCCGGAGTAAGAAACCGGCGTCTCCACACGGGCTGCACGCAATCGCGAACTCCTTATCCGCGGACCTTCTCAATCAGAAGCGGACGTAGCGGAAGGCACTCGGCCGAAAGCGTTAAAATACGGCAAGAATATCTAGTTAAACTTCAGCGTCTCCGCGCAGCCGGCCATTCATTTGGTGAATACAGATCCCCATTGGGGCAGCCCCGAGCGCTTGATTGGGGGCACGTGAGGATCGTGTTCGAGGATCCGACATCTCGCGCCCGGCACACTGTCTGGGGAGCGGACACGTTGAGCGTCTTCAAAGGTTTGCCTGATCGACAGC
>DATLLF010000193.1:0-2186 GCA_035537955.1 Vicinamibacterales bacterium
GACGCTGCATGCACGGAATTCGGCCACGGATCACGAACGTGACGAGGCCGAGGCCCGTCTCTCAGCGGCGGCGGCGCGGCTCGCGGGCACTGAAACGGGCATCGAAAGTGCCGACGCCCAACTGGCATCGGCGCGGGCCGCGGTCGGCGTCGCCACGGCGACCGAATCCTTTACGACCGTGCGGGCACCGTTCGACGGGCTGGTGACCGAGCGCCTCACCGATTCAGGCAACCTGGCCGCGCCCGGCGTCCCACTTCTCAGGATCGAGTCCGACGGTGCGCGGCAGGTTGTCGTTCGCGTGGATGAGGCCCGCGCCCCTTACCTCCGCGTCGGTGACCAGGTGACCGTCTTGATCGATGCAGCCGCCGAACCTGGCGCGGCCGACACAGGACGCGAGGGTGTCGTCGCCGAGGTGGCGCGTGCCGTTGGTGCCGACCAGCGGGCATTCACTGTCAAGGTCAGCCTTCCATCATCGGTAACGGCTCGCACCGGCAGCTTCGCCCGCGTCGTCTTCCGCGGCGCGCCTCGCCAGGCCCTGCTCGTTCCCACTCACGCGATTCAGCGGCACGGTCAGGTGTTGTCGGTCTACGTGGTGCAGGACGGCGTGGCCAGACTGCGCCTCATCCGCGTGGGCATTTCATCGTCTGAAGGCGTCGAGGTGCTCGCCGGCCTCGACGCCGGTGAATCGATCGTCGTCTCACCGCTGACACGCCTCGTCGATGGAGCCCTGGTCACGGTTGGGAATGTGCCGACTCGCCCAGGGGGTGCGTCATGACCGCGCGCCTTGGTCTTGCCGGACGCCTCGCAGCCACGTTCATTCCGTCGAAACTGACGCCGCTGTTGATTATCGGAGCGATGGCGCTGGGCGCGTTCGCGATCGCGGCGCTCCCGCGCGAAGAGGAGCCCCAGATCATCGTGCCGATGGTCGACGTCTTCGTGGCGTTGCCCGGCGCGTCGCCGACGGAAGTGGAACAACGCATCACGCGGCCCATGGAGAAGCTGCTGTGGGAAGTGCCGGGCGTGGAGTACCTCTACTCCACCTCGAGTCCCGGGCAGTCCATGGTCATTGTCCGTTTCCTCGTCGGCGAGGACGAGGAACGGGCGCTCGTCCGTCTCAACCAGAAACTGCAGGCGAACTTCGATCGCATTCCGCCCGGCGCGTCGTCGCCGATTGTGAAGCCACGCTCGATTGATGACGTGCCGATTGCCGCAGTGACGTTGTGGGGACCCGGCTACGAGGACGACGTGCTTCGCAGCCTCGCTGCGCAGCTGCGCGAGGCGCTGGCCGAAGTGCCGGATGTCTCGGAAGTGACGCTGCTGGGAGGACGCCCGCGCGAGATCGGCGTCGAACTGGATCCGGCAAGGCTGGCTGCAGCCACGATCGATCCCGTCCAGTTGTCGCGGACCCTTGAAGCCGCCAACGCACGAGCGACGGGCACCGGTCCCGTATTGGCCGGTGACGTGACGCGTCTGGAGAGCGGTCGCCACGTCGACACCGTCGGCGTCTTGCGTGACGTCGTGGTCTCCGCGCAGAACGAACGGTCGATCCGGTTGAGTGATGTCGCACGCGTCACCGACGCGGATGCCCCGCCGACGTCGTACGTCCGCTTCTACTCGCGAGACGCCGGCTCGCATCCGGCGGTCACCTTGGCAGTGGCGAAGCGCAAGGGCGCAAACGCCATCACCGTCGCGCATCAGGTCGAAGCCAAGCTGGAAACGGTGCGGCCGCTACTTTTGCCCGGCAATCTGAATCTCACGGTCACGAGAAACTACGGTGAGACGGCCGCAGAGAAGTCGAACGAGCTCCTCTACCACATGCTCCTCGCCGTCATGTCGGTGTCTCTGCTCATCGCGCTGGCGCTCGGGCTCAAGGAGGCGTTCGTCGTCCTGACCGCCATTCCCGTCACGCTCGCCCTGACACTGTTCGCGTTCTGGGCGTATGGGTACACGCTGAACCGGATCACGCTCTTTGCCTTGATCTTCTCGATCGGCATCCTCGTCGACGATGCGATCGTCGTCGTGGAGAACATTGTCCGGCATGCCCGCATGAGGGCGGAGGGTGGGTCAGGCCTGGTCGCAATTGCGGTCCGCGCCGTCGATGAGGTCGGCAATCCGACGATTCTCGCGACCCTCACCGTCGTCGCCGCGATCCTGCCGATGGCGTTTGTCGGTGGGCTGATGGGCCC
>DATLLF010000194.1:0-2495 GCA_035537955.1 Vicinamibacterales bacterium
GTATTCGATCTGATCGTCCGAGATGCGCGTGAAGCGTTCGGTGACCTTCGCCTGATCCGACGACGGCGCACCACCGCGGCCGCCGCCAATCGGGTTGCGGCCGTTGAAGTTGGTCGTCTCGACGACGAGCGTGTCGCCTTCCCAACGTCCGCGCGACATGCCGACCCATTGCTTCAGCCCTGCGGCCGGCGCCGGACGGTTGTCGAGCGGGATGATCCGCGCGTCATGGATCATCTCGGTCAGGACCATCACGGCTCCCTGACCCTGGACGATGTGGTAGGTGCTGTTGTAGCCGGCGTCGCGAAGCGGAGGACCCGCACCGCCCATGATGATGCAGCGCGACCCGGTGGGCATGTTCTGCACCTTGTCGTACTGCCCGCCCTGCTGCTTCCGCTCCGCAGCTGCGGCCTGAGCGCGCGCAGCCGCTGCCGGTACCTGCGGCGGGAGTCTACCGTCCGGCGGGTCGACGATCTGTGACGTGCGCAGGTTCTGGGCGATCGTGTGCTGGCTCTTGTCCAGCCCGAACTGCGTGAAGTCGTAGTGCACGTCCGCCGTGGTACCTGGCGTCGTCTGCTCCTCATCGCGGTTGCGGGCGTCGGCCACCACCTTCTTGAACTCTTCTTCCGTGTAGTACTCCTTGTTGATGTTCTGCGCCCGCTCGAGCGGCGTGTAGGTGGCGTTGCTCCAGAAGCCGCCGAGATCGGGTTGGCCGTCAGGAGTACGCGGGGCGCGGTACGGCTTGGCGCCTGGCTTCGCCGGTGCGGCCGCCGCCGTTTTCGCTGTCGTGGTCGCCGCAGGCTTCGCGGCGCTTGCGCCACCGGTCTGCTGATCGGCGGTGGTCTTCGCCGTCAGCCACATCATCGCGACGACGACAAGGGCGCCTGCTGAGATGCGGAATCGCATTGTTATCTCCTACTCGCTGGCCTTCTTCTTCAGGTGACCGTAGAGCATTTCTTCAGAGAACTCCACGCATCGGTATTCGGTGAGCTGCGCGTTCGGCTGGATGTGCCGGTATAAGGGGAAACTCATCTTCCACGTCCGGGTGAAGACGTTCGGGTCCTCGATGGTGACCTCGTAGTTCATCGTGTCGGCGCTGCGCGCCGTGAACCGCTCGATCGTATGCAGCGCGTCGCTGTGATGATTCCCGGCGCGATCGAACCAGGTGGTGTCGAGATAGCCCTTGGTGTCGACCACGAGCGTCTCCCCTTCCCACTTCCCGTTCGACCACCCCATCCAGCTGTCCGCCGGCGCGTCCGTATGATTATCCATATAGACCGTCCGGACCGCACCCGCGTATTCGTAGACGATCATGATGTGCTTCGGGCTCTGTACGATCTGGAACGGGTAGGGCATGTACATCGCCCGCGGGACACCCGGGAGGTAGCACTTGACCTCCGGGTCGAGCTTGGTCCGGTTGGCGAAGTTTTCCTTCTTCTTGGCCAGCGCTTCAGGTTTATAGGGGATCGCGCCGCCTTCCACGATGCCCAGGCCGCCCTGCACCGCGAACTGCGCGCCGAGCTCCCACATCGGTCCAGGCGCCGCGGGGTGTGCCTCGACATCCCAGTGCGCCGTCGTCATCGCCTGCCAGATGCCGTTGAAATTGGGCTTGCCGTCGGCCGTTCGCGGAGCCTTGTAGCCCGTCTGGCCGGGGACGCTCGTCGAGATTAAGAGCAACGCGGCGAGCAGGATAGCGCCGCCAACGATCCACTTTCTGGTCATAGCGGACAGATGGTGCGCCGGACGCGGTTCCCGTGTCAACGCGGCTCTCCGTGAACTCCCCTTGCTATAGGATCGGCGCGTTCATCTCAAACGGAGGACCCAAATGCGGCGCGTTCGAGGGTTCCTTCCCACGGTTCTGCTCCTCTTGGCCTTCATCGCTGGCGCGTGCGGCAGCGAGTCCGTACCGACGTCGCCGGGCGTACCGGCTCCCCTGACTTCTTCCGCGCTGAGCGTAACGACGGTCTTCCCGCAGGTCACCTTCGGGGGCAGTACTGTGCGAATCGATGGAACAGGATTCATCGCCGGCGCGAGCGTCGTCTTCGGAGGAGCGCTCGCGACGAACATCGCCGTCGCCAGCGCCACGGTGATTCGTGTGACGGCGCCACGAGGAATCACCGGAACGGTTGATGTGGTCGTGACGAATCCAGACGGACAGAGCGCACGGCTCCCGGCCGGCTTTACGTTCAACGTCGTGACGCTCACGCCAAGCCGGACGACTGTCCCGGCGGGAGCCGAGATCAGCGTGACGTGGACGTCAGCGCAATCACGGTGCTCGCTCGACTGGATCGGCCTGTACGAAGTTGGAGCGACAAACGAGAACTACGGCCCGTGGGTTTACACCTCGTGCGGCACGGATGGGACGGCGCGCCTCAACGCTCCGCTGAAGCGGGGGCAGCACGAGTTCCGATACCTCCCCGATGACGGCTATGAGGATGTCGCCCGGAGTGTCACAGTCACCGTGGAGTGATTAGGCCTTCGGCCTCAGTGTGTGAGGG
>DATLLF010000195.1:0-2290 GCA_035537955.1 Vicinamibacterales bacterium
GTGTATAACAACTCTATCAAGATTCATCGCACCTTGCGGGTGTCGTCTGTGATGACCGCAGGGGTCACGGGCCGGCTGTTCGACGTGTCGGATCTGGTCGCCCTGCTCGTGGAATCAGAAAGCAAGAAAGCCGCGTAGCTGCTAGGATCACGGCCCATGGTGCGTCGTGACGAGGCAGACGGGTCATCGTCTGCTTCACGCTGTTCATCTCCAGCGGGTGCAAGTCCCGTCTCGGTAAGCGCCGGAGCGCCGAGTAGCAGACCCCAGGCATCGGTCGAGAGGCCGGTGGCCCAAGCGGGGTGTCAAGAGCCTCTACGGAGGGAGCCAGCACGCGGGCCGCAACATCAAGTGAAGCCTGCAGCCTCGACAGATTTACAACCCGAGAGCCGAGCCGCTCATGTCCCGGCGAAGGCCACGTCTGCGATGCCTCAGTCCGGAGGTGCACGTATCGCAGGTCTCGGCGGGGTAGGGGGCGCAGCACGCGTGTACGGAGAGGAATGGAACACGAGAGGCCCGTCTGCGCGGCCCGGGTCAGGGCAGCGTGGCGCGTATAAGCCGATGGCGAAATCGCGCGCGGCGCAGCGGGCGTCCGAGGGGATCGTAGTAGCGGCGAGCCGCGCGACGAAGAACGCGCGAGGAGCGAAGGGTCCCTGCGCTGGTCACGTTAGGGGCGCAAGCACGCATGAGGGCATGACCGGCAGGACCGGTTCCAATCACCCCGATCCGAGGATCGACAAAGTGCGCCACTTGCAACGCCAACTATGGGTCGCAGCCAAGCGATCCCCGGAACGCCGCTTCCATGCCCTGCTTGATCGGATCTACAGGCGTGACGTCCTGTGGGAGGCATGGCGGCGGGTGAAGAAGAACCGCGGCGCGGCGGGCGTCGATCGCGAGACGCTCGACCGTGTCGAGCAATACGGCGTGGAACGCATGCTCGACGAAGTCCATGCCGCGCTGCGCGTGGGCACGTATCGCCCGCAGCCGGTCCTGCGACGATACATTCCGAAGGCTGATGGGCGGCAGCGGCCGCTCGGCATTCCGACGGTCCGAGACCGAGTAGTCCAGATGGCGGCGACGCTGGTGCTGGAACCGATCTTCGAGGCGGATTTCCGCGCCTCGTCGTATGGGTTTCGGCCTAAGCGCAGCGCCACGCAGGCACTGGAAACGCTGCGCCGCCATGGCGCGCGTGGCGGGAACCACGTGCTGGATGCGGATATCCGCGACTACTTCAGCCGGATCGATCAGGGCAAGTTACTGGCCTTGGTCGAGCGGCGGATCTCGGATCGGCGGGTGCTGAAGCTGCTGCGGCAGTGGCTCGCGGCGGGAGTGATGGAGGCCGGCCAGTGGTCGGCCACGGGCAGCGGCACGCCGCAAGGCGGCGTGATCTCGCCGTTGCTGTCGAACATCTACCTGCACGTGCTCGACCGGGTATGGGAAGACCGGTGTGCCCATCTGGGGACGCTGGTCCGCTACGCCGATGACTTCGTGGTCATGTGTGCCACGCAGTCGCAGGTTGAGGAGGCGCGGCGACGGGTCGGCATGGTGCTGACACGTCTCGGGCTCGAGCTGCATCCGGAGAAGACGAGGACGGTCGATCTCTCGCGCGGGCGCGAGGGGTTCGACTTCCTCGGGTGTCACTTGCGCAAGCGCATGAGCGGTCCGCAGTGGGAACGGGCGCGGAAACGCGTTTTCTACCTGCACCGATGGCCGTCTCACCGCGCGATGGCGCGGGTGCGCGCCCGTGTGCGGGCATTGACCCCTCGCTCTCGGTGTCACGAGGACATTCGCGATGTCATCGCCGATGTCAATGCGGTGGTCCGGGGCTGGGGCCAGTACTTTCGCACGGGCAATGCGGCGATCAAATTCCACCACATTGATCGGTATGTCGAAGATCGGCTCCGCGCGCTGCTCGTCCAGCGCGCTGGCAGCCGACGACGCCCCGGTCGATCGGTGGGATGGGATCGTGCCTTCTTTGAAGCCCTGGGCCTTTGTCGCCTGCGCGGAACCATTCAGTATCCGGGGGTGGCGCATGCCACGATCTGAAGACCACTTGGTAAGCCGTGTGCGGGAAATCCGCACGCACGGTTTGAACGGGGGTCTTACCCTCATCCGCTCGGCTACGCCGGGCAGAGACAAGTAGGATCTACCAATGCAGGCGCTGTTCTCCGGCCGTTACCGGTTCGGGCCGTTCACCCTCGACACCGGCGCATACCGCCTGATCAAGGGAAACACGATCGTTCAGGTGTCGCCGAAGATCGTCGACCTGCTTCTGTACCTTGTCGCGCGTCCG
>DATLLF010000196.1:0-28858 GCA_035537955.1 Vicinamibacterales bacterium
ACGCGAACAACAATGTGTACAAGGCGTGGGGCGCCTTTCTCAGGGATCCGGTTTACCAGTGGGTCCGCGAGACGAACGCGCGGGAACTGCAGTTCAACCAGCACGTCAGCTACATCCACTCCAAGTTCCTGCTGATGGACCCGCTCGGCGCCGACCCCGTCGTGGTGACCGGCTCGGCCAACTTCAGCAAGGCGTCGACGACGGACAATGACGAAAACATGCTCATCATCCGCGGCAACACACGCGTCGCCGACATCTATTTCACCGAATTCAACCGGCTGTTCAACCATTACTACTTTCGCGCCGTCCAGGAGTCGCTCGTCGGCCAGCCGGTATCAGATGCCAACCTGTTCCTCGATGAGACCGGTAAGCAGTGGGTGAAGAATTACGCGCCGGGGAAGCTGCGGGCCAAGCGGCTGAATCTCTACACGACCATGAAGCGGACGGTGACGTTGTAGTCGGCGATGCGCTGCGGATCAGCGATGCGCGAGGTCCTTCGTCCATCTCGTGGCTCCTCTATCCGCTGCGTGAAGAGTCAGGGCGATGTTGTTGGGGACGCAGTGCGGGTCAGACAACGGCTAGTTCGATTCCGGGTCTGAGATGGACCGATGCCGCGTACTCGATGTGCAGCACGCGCCGCGGTTGATCATCGGCGGACTTCGATGAGGCATGGATCGTCAGCGGGCGCATAGCCACAACGCCGCCGGACTCCGACACGCAATCAACCGCGGTTGTATTCCGGGCCAGTCGCTCGATTTCGTCTTCACCGAGGAGTCCGTGCCCATGAGTGTCGGGTAGAACACGAAGTGGTCCATTCGTGTGCAGCGAATCGTCGAGACTGACCCGCAGCGCCACTATTTGCTCGAGCGCCCACGCCGGCGCATGTGCATAGAGGACGCCTGCCTTGATCGACCACGGTCCGAACTCAGGATTCTCGACGCGCTGCTTCAATGGCAACGCGGTGTCTTGATGCCATGCGACCAGCCAGTTCGCCTCCGGCGATTTGTCGAACAGAGTAGCGCGGAAGGCAACGGCGGCGGTTCCCACGAACTGCGTGGCGATGATCGTCAGGCGTGGGTCGTCGGAGAGGTCTCGAACGACGGGAATGCTGATGACATGGCGGGCGCCGGCCCTGGTTCGCTCGAGCGGCGCGGAAGCCAGGACCTGAAGCACGCGCTGCATCTCGGTTCGTGAGAAGACCTGCTCGAAGATGGCATAGCCCCGGTCCGATCGAATCATGTATTCGCGGTGCAGGTGTACCTCGCACTGCCCCTCGAGCATCTGCTCGCTGATTTGTGCGGCCGGCACGCGGCGCGCGAACGGAGTCGACACAACGGTGCCAACTCGCGGACGACGCTGAGAACGACACCTGCAACGCAACCGCGCGCATTCCTGGGCGCGAAATCGTACCGTTCAGTAAGACGTCTCGACGAGTGGTCTGTCCGCGACAAAAAAGACCACCTCGCGGGTGGGGGCATGCTGCCTGGCTTCGTTGCTCATCGCTCACCTATGTCTAATAATCTCGTTCTTCGCGCCTCGCCAGCCGGGCGCCGCGGTCCGCGACCCGGTTCTTTTCGTCGAGGCTGACGACCACTTGCAGCACGCGGTCCCGCTCGTGGACGGCGGCGCGCCATCCCCGGCGATCATGTGACTCGGTCTGGACCGAGTCTACAAATGAATGTGCGGACCATAGTGTTTTCGAAGAAAGGACTTGACAGGTTTTTCGCCGCACGCGCCGGCACGTCCGAGTGCTCGGTCAGATCGGCGTCCTGATCGCTCCGCTTTGCCCTGAGGGCGTGTTCACGCCTCCGCGAATGTCCGACGGACAGCCGGCATGCTGTCGCAGCGGCGCGGCTCGCCCACGGCTTCAGAAAAAGACGATGTTACAAATGATCATGAAGAACGAAATCACAGGCCATTCGGCATTGTCGGATTCGGATCTGCTCGTCGAGGTTCGGCAGCTGGCGAACACCGAGCGTCGCGCAACCGCGCAATTGATCGCGGCGCTCGGTGAGCTGGATGCACGGCGTCTCTATCTCGGTGAAGGGTGTCCGTCACTGTTCGTGTACTGCACGCAGGTGCTGCACCTCTCCGAACACGCGGCCTACGGGCGCATCGAAGCGGCGCGCGCCGCGCGCAAGTGGCCGATCGTGCTGGAGCTGCTCGCCGATGGATCGCTGCACGTCACAGCGGTGAGTCTGCTGCGCCCTCACCTCACGCACGAGAACCATCGCGAGCTGCTCGCCGCCGGGCGGCACAGGACGAAACGCCAGGTGGAGGAGATCATCGCGGCCCTTCGTCCGCAGCCTGCGGTTGCCTCAACCGTTCGGAAGGTGCCCGAGCGCACGCCACCTGCAGCACAGGCGGCGACGTTCGAGAGTGGCCGGCTGCTCATGGCAATGCCGTCGGCGCCGGAACCCGAGACGCACCGCGGCACGTCGCGCCCGACACCGTCGAGACGTGTCGAGCTCAAGCCGCTCGCGCCAGAACAGTACAAGGTGCAGTTCACCATCGCGCGCGAGACACACGAGAAGCTGCGCGAGGCGCAGGACTCCTGCGCCATCGCATTCCGAATGGGGACGTGGCCGTGATCTTCGATCGCGCGTTGTCGCTGCTCCTTGCCGAACTGCGCAGGACGAAGCATGCCGCTGTGGATCGACCGAGAGACGTACGCCGGGACGCGAAGCACAGACGCCACATTCCTGCGACCGTCAAGCGTGCGGTCTGGGAACGTGACGGCGGTCAGTGCGCGTTCGTCGGTGCCCACGGCCGCTGCTCCGAGCGCGGCTTCCTCGAGTATCACCACGTCGTCCCCTTCGCGGACGCCGGCGCGACGACTGTTGAGAATCTTCAGCTGCGCTGCCGTGCGCACAACGGGTATGAGGCGGAGCGCTGGTTCGGCGTTGGTGAGGAAGATCTGGTGAGGGAGGCGCGACTTGCGTTTGGTTGAGGATTAGTAGCAGGTCGCGTTCATTCAGCCTACGCCTTTCACCGGTGGCTCACGACGTCGTCGGCCGGCTGTGATCGATGTTCGGCGGCCTGCCTGATAGATCTATCGAGGACGGCTACCAGAAGCCGGGCGCTATTGATTTCTGCCTGCGCCAGCTGCGATTCGATCTGGTTGATGAGGAACAGAATGGCGTCGACACGGGCTACTATTCGCTCCTGCTCCGCCCGGCAAGGAAGGCATACCTTGACATTGCGTATGTCCTGAAGGCCCAGGCTGTTCTTGACCCCGCGCTGCGACTTTCTCAACGTTGCCCGCGCAGATGGCGACGTAAAGAACATCGCCAGATAACGAGGGAGTTCCGTTTCTGAGGGTCTCGCCAGCGCAATGTGCTGATTGATGTACGCCTCAGGAAAGCCATTCGGTATGATGCCGATCATCCCGGTGTCTCCGGTGATCGAAACTAGGATGTCGCCCTCCCGAACACGAGTACGTGTACCCTCCGCCCCCTTCGGAGGCTGCACGTATTGCACGGAGGTCAGATCGAGATCAATCGTTCCGTAATCGAGATTCCCGATTCTCAGGAAGATTGCACCGTCATTCGCATAGTGAGCTGCCCAACCGCGCGAGCCACTCGTGACAAACGAGAAAAGTCCATCGGCAGTAACTTCGCGCCACCCCTCTGGAAGCATGGCGGCCGAGTAGTGGTGCCTTCCGCCCGCCCCCTTGGTGCCCTGTTTTTGTGCCCTACGTTCTATTTGTTCCCGCGACGCAAAATCGTCACCTTCAACCTGCGGCAGCAGCTGACCCCGAAATGCCATCGTCAAAACGGTATCGCGACATTTCCTAAGGTGTTCGCGAGAAGGTGTGAGTCGCTGGAAATATCGCAGGTATAACGCCGCGCTATTTGAGTCAGGCGAGGTATTTTCTTCGATACGACGGGACAAAGAGGCGAAGGCTCTGCGTCGCCGCTCCCGCTCGGCCTGCGTCCGTCGTCAGGATCTCCAGTTCCTGGTCCTGATCGTCGATGATCTTCAAAAAGAACATCCAGCACAGTTGTGAGATCCGCTGCGCATCGCCATCGACGCCGGTGTCCTGGCGCATGATGTCCTGAATGGATTTGACTGTGTTCCTCACTGACATCGGATCTACGCGGCTCCTTGATAGAGAGCGGACTGAAGTTCGTGGACGGCCCGCTCATAATCGGCGCGCGTGCCGAACTGGCGGATCAACTGCATCGGCGTGCCCATGCCGTCGAATGGACGGATCTTCAGGATCTGAGGATCATCGAGCTCGATGATGCCTTCGTCCTCGTACTTCCTGAGCAGCGCTTCCAACACGGCTCTGGCCTGCCGACCATACTTCGTGAACACATCCTTGCGGCGGGCGTTCGACGCGCGCTGCTGCCGGGTGAGCGGCGGCTGGTCGTAGGCCAGGTGGCAGATCAGGTCGAACGGATCGAGGTACACGTTCACGGCCGCGCCGAGTGCATCCAGCGAGATGCCCTCACGCTCGAGCTCTTCGACGACCGCCTGCTTCCGCTCGGCACTGTGCCATCGCGTCAGGAACTCATCGAGGCTGCCGAAACGTTTGCGAAGCTCCTTGCGGGTGAACTCCCGAAGGCTCTCGGTCACCAGCTTGCCTGCAGGATCGAGATACTCGACCCGCTCCGCCACGATCGAGACACGCACGTTGTTGACGTAGACCTTGCGCGGCGGCTGGTCCGGGCCGCCCCAGGGCCCAGGCCCGACGTCGACGATCACTTCGTCCGGATCCGGCGTCGGTGGAACCGGCTCCCCATCGTCAGGCGGCGCCACATTGTCGGGTGGCATCATCGGATCGTCTTCTCCCGGTTCGTACTTTTGCACCGGCTCGCCATCCCAGTCCGGATCCGCGAAGTGGTTGGTGGCTTTTCGGAAGTCGATCAGATTGAAGTAGTACTTGCCTGTTTCTTCGTGTATCCGCGTACCGCGGCCGATGATCTGCTTGAACTCCGTCATCGAACCCACTTCGCGATCGAGGGCGATGATGCGGCACGTCTGCGCATCGACGCCGGTGGACAGCAAGCGTGAGGTAGTGACGATCACCGGATAACGCGACTCAGGATCGATGAAGCTGTCGAGCTCCTCGACCCCTTCCTTGTCATCACCGGTTATCCGCATCACGTATTTCGGGTGCGCGGCGCAGATGTCTGAATTCTCATTGATCAACGCCTGGCGCATCCGCGCCGCGTGTTCCGTGTCCACGCAGAACACGATGGTCTTCTGAAACCGGTCCTCGCTCTCTTTCAGGAACTCCGAGATCTTGCGCGCGACCACCTGCGTCCGTTCGTCGATCACGAATGTGCGGTCGAAGTCCTTCTGGTTGTAGATGCGATCCTCGACTTCGTTGCCGTCGCGATCGAGCTTGCCCTGTTCGGGCCGGTAGCCCTCGATATCGCGGTCGATGTGTACCTTGATGACCTTGTATGGTGCGAGGAAGCCGCCGTGAATGCCCTGTTTGAGCGAATAGCTGTAGACCGGCTTGCCGAAGTAGTGGATGTTCGAGAGCCTCGGTGGCTGCATTGACGGCGCTTGCCTGGTAGTAGCGCGGCGCTCTGCCCGTGGCGTCGCTGTAGTAATCGTGCAGGACGATATCGTCAGCGTCCGGCGGGAGGCCCTGCCACTCGCGGTAGCGAGACCACAGCGTGCCAGGTGAAGGGAATCCGTCGAGCGGCAGATTCGTCTCGATCGCGCCGTTCGTCACCGGGCGGTCGTGGAAGACGAAGCCATCGCCATTCGACGAGAACACGAACGGAACGTTCAGCGTGCGTGCGTATTCGAGGGCCTGCTGGATTCCATCGCCGACGCTGCAATGATTGTCCTTCGCTTCGACGACCGCCAGCGGGATGTTCGGCTTGAAATAGAGGATGTAATCGGCGCGCCTTGCCTGGCCGCGGCTCACCAGCCGGCCGCGGACGATGACGCGTCCCCTGGTGAAGGTGACTTCCTCGCGCAGCTGCGACTGCTCGTCCCAGCCCGCGCGGCGCAGCGCTGCCGTGATGAACTTCGTACAGATGTCGCGCTCGCTGAGCTCCTTCTTGTTCATTCTCTCGGTGGAGGTAGTTTACTGCCTGACGAAAGACGGGCCCATTGCGGCGCGCCACCTGCTTGCGCGCGCGTCACCGGCCCACCTGCGCAGGCAACCGTCTGGTGGTGAGCCACTGCGGCGCCGGCGCGTCGAGCAGTGCGCGCGCGCTCGCGTCGTGCTGCAGATGGAGAGCCAGAAAGGCACGCGTGTACGCGGCTATGGCGGAGAGCTTCGTAGCGAGATCCGCGGGTGAGTCGCCGAAGATCCCCGGCACGGCGCGGCTCGCGAACCCTGCCGACGTAAAGTCGATGTGCCGCAGTCCGTCGACATGGACCAGCAGCCGCTCGCAGTGCGAGAGCGCTTCCAACAGCGTGAAGTCAGGCGCCGCGGCCGGTTCATCGGTCTCATACACATGAAGCACCGGCGTCGTGAATCGCGTGACGAGCCGTTCACGCTGCGACCCCTGCAGCCAGTCACGCCCTTGCGCGAAGCCGATGCCGCCGTCGAGACTCACCAGCGCCCGCGCGCCGTGCTGTTCGGCGTAGAGGAGCGCCGCGCGCGCACCGAAACTGTGCCCGACGATGGCAGGTGATTGTTCGCCGGCCCGAAGCACGCGTCGCGCAACGCGCGCTGTTTCGTCCAGCAGCGCGGCCTGCGCGGTGGCGTAGCGCAGGACGTCGTCTTCACTCTTCATGGGGCCCTGGAGGCGCACTGGCGATGGCGCGGTGCAGACGACGTATCCGTCGCTGGCGAGAAGCTCGCTGAGCAGCGCCTGGTCATAGACGGATTGATCGTTCCCCTGCGCGACGAGGACCAGCGACGCGCCCCCTGAGGCTCGCGGCACATCTCGTATCGCGCGCGCCGGTGTTGCGAGCCATTTCGAGACGAGACTGCCGTCGACGCCGTTATCCACGAGCAGCTGTCGATACTCGGCGACGGCGTTCCGCCGCCCCGCGGCGGGATCGTCGCTCGCGCTGAGCGCGAGATACTCCTCGACGGTCATGGACTTTCGAGTGCGGGAGGCGCTGACCGCTGGGTACCAGCAGGCCATCTGGAATCGTCGCCGAGCGGGGTCGCCTGGACGCGTGCCGTCGTACGTCGCGAACCCCACGTCGGCGGCTCCTGGCTCCAGCGCATCGCCGGGGAGACGCTGCTGCGCCAATGCCGCAGATAGTGTCGCTGCCACCATGCATGCCATCGAGACGCGTCTGATTGCGGAGAGGGTGCACATGCCGGTCGAGGATACGCGACCACGACCCTGACGGACAGTGCCGGAAGTCATGATCGCGCCCGATCGATGCCGGTACAATCGGCGGATGCCTCTTTCAGTTCCACCACCGATCGACACGCGTCCCTTGTTTCGTCCTGTTTCATCCGCGCTCCTGGAGCTGCTGCGCGGGCTCGAGCCGGCGGACTGGGCGAAGCCGACGATTGCCGGCACGTGGGTGGTGCGCGATGTCGTGGCGCATCTCGTCGACCTGACGTTCCGGCGGATCTCTTTCCACCGCGATCGAATGGATCCTCCGCCGCCGGAGGCGCCGATACGCTCGGAGCGCGACTTCGTCGAGTTCATCAACACCATCAATGCGCAATGGGTGAACGTCTCGCGGCGCTTCAGCGCGCGCGTGCTCACGGATCTGTTCGAGAAGGCGAGCGCTGATGTCGCCGACTGGTTCGAGGCGCTGCCGCTCGACGCACCGGCGCTCTTCGGTGTCTCATGGGCGGGCGAGCAGCAGTCCGAGGGATGGTTCGACATCGGCCGCGAGTTCACTGAGCTGTGGCATCACCAGGAACAGATCCGCATCGCGGTCGGCGCGCCGTCGCTGCCGGATCCTCGCTATCTGCACGCCGTCATCGACATCGCCGTGCGCGGTCTGCCCTACGCCTACCGCGATGTCAGCGCCGCCGACCGAGATTCGATCACGCTCGCCGTGAGCGGCCCGGCGGGGGGGCAGTGGACGTTATCGCGCGAAGCGCATCGCTGGATCCTGTACGCAGGGGAGACGCCCTCAGCGAGCGCGCGGATCACCATGCGGGATGATGCTGCGTGGAAACTGCTGTTCAACGCACTCAGCGAACAGGCAGCGGCCGCCGCGATCCGGATCGACGGACGCGCCGAGCTCGCCGCCCCGCTGCTCCGCGCGCGATCGGTCATCGTCTGACGACGATGACGATAGATGATCTGAGAAGCTTCGCGGTCGCGCGCAGCCTCTTCAAGCCGTTGACATTGAACGCCGCGGTGAGGCGGCTCGGCTTCGTGCAGGCGGACCCGATACGGGCGCCGGCGCGCGCGCAGGATCTCACGCTTCGGCATCGCGTCACAAACTACCGCGCCGGCGACCTCGAGCGGCGTTATACGGCGCTCGGTATCGAGGAGGACGTCTTCATCAACTACGGTTTCGTGTCGCGCGAGGTGCACGCGTTGATGCATCCACGCGAGAAGCCGCCGAAGATGCCGCCCGCGCCGCGCACGCGCGCGCACAAGGTGCTCGCCTTCGTCCGTGAGCGCGGAGAGGTCCATCCGCGCGAAGTGGATGCGTATTTCTCTCACGGGACGGTCACGAATTACTGGGGCGGCTCATCCAATTCGACGACGCGCCTGCTCGACGAGATGCACTATCGCGGGTGGCTCCGCGTTGCGCGTCGCCACCGCGGGATCCGCGTGTATGCCCCTCGCGAGGTGCCGCCGCCCGCGAACGCTCTGTCCGCGCGCGAGCGTGTGGATGCACTGGTCGATGTCGTCGTCAACAAGTACGCACCGCTCCCGGCACCCAGCCTCTCGTACGTCGTCGCCCGGCTCCGCTACGCGGTCCCGCAGTGGCGCCGATATTTGAAAGCGGCGCTTGCCAGCGCGCGCGCGCGACTGGCGCACGCGCATGTGGACGGCACCGACTGGTACTGGCCGGCCAGCGAGCGGTTTGCGGAGCGGCCGAATGCCAGCGTGCGCCTGCTCGCCCCGTTCGACCCCATCGTGTGGGACCGCCGGCGGTTCTCGCTGCTCTGGGGGTGGGAGTACCGCTTCGAGGCCTACACGCCGCCGGCGAAGAGGAAGTTGGGTTATTACGCGTTGCCGGTTCTCTGGCGCGATCGCGTCATTGGCTGGGCCAATGTCTCCGTTGCGAACAAGGAGTTGCACGCCGACTTCGGTTACGTGTCGTCGAGCCCGCGTGATCCCGTTTTCCGCCGCGAGCTCGACGACGAACTCGAGCGCTTCCGCAACTTCCTGCGACTCGCGTGAACATCCCCCTCCAGCGCCTCAACAACCAGCACATCACAAGACCATTCCGCGGACGTATCGAGGATCTGGTGGCGTACCTCGGCGCCGTACAGGCCCAGGAGTACCCGTTCGCTAAATGGGGTCTCGCCCTGCGCCTGGGTGACAAGACGACCGCCGCCGACGTGGAGCAGGCGTTCGACGAAGGCAGGATCCTGCGAACGCATGTGATGCGGCCGACGTGGCATTTCGTCGCCGCTGCCGACATCGCCTGGATGCTCGAGCTGACGGCGCCACGCGTGCACCTCACGGTGGCCTCTTATCTCCGCTCTCAAGGTCTGGACGTGCGGCTGGTCAGGCGAGCCGTATCGATCATCGAACGCGCGCTCGAGGGAGGCCACCATCTGACACGTGCGGAGCTCGCTGCGCGTCTGGCGCGTCAGCGGATCGCGTTGACACCACTTCATCTTGGCTTCGTGCTGTTGTACGCAGAGCTGGAACGCGTGATCTGCAGCGGTCCCCGTCGAGGGCGGCAGTCCACCTACGCACTCCTCGCTGAGCGCGCTCAGCCCGCGCCGCGGCTCGCCGGCGACGAGGCTCTCGCGGAGCTCGCGCGGCGCTTCTTCAGCAGTCACGGTCCGGCGACGGTTCGGGATTTCGTGTGGTGGTCGGGCCTGAAGACGTCGGATGCGCGCCGTGGTCTCGACATCATTCGCGCCAGCAGCTTCGACGACGACGGTCTGACGTACTGGTCCGCGAGAGCCCGAGGCTCCGCGACCGGCCGCATGAGTGTCCACCTGCTGCCGATCTACGACGAATACCTGGTCGCATATCGCGATCGCGTGGCGGTGCCGCATGCCTGGGACGCCCGCGCGTTCCGACACACGCTGGTCGTCGACGGGCAGGTGGCTGGTACGTGGAGAACGCAGGCGACTGTGCCCGCCGCGACGCTGGAAGTCACACCCCTTGGTCGTTTGAGTAGCATCGAACGCCGAGGCGTCGAGTCGAGTGCGACGCGTTACGCGGCATTTCTCGGCTCGACGGTTACGCTGCGAATCCGCTGAACAGGCCGCAGACGCACTGTTCACCCCGGCCGGCCGCGAGATCCGGATACGTGGCGCCCGCTTCAGCGCGGTTGCGATTTCGTGAGGAGCAGCTCGCGGACGGTCTGCGCGAGATGCATCGGATCCACCGGCTTCTGCAGCACGACGTCGGCGAGCGTCCCGCCCTCTCCGGGCTCGGCGCCGGTGACGACCATGATCGGCACGCTCTGCAGCCCTGGCTCCGCGCGCAGGTGCTTGAGAAAATCCCAACCCGTCGTCTGGGGCATCAGCAGGTCGGTGATGATCAGCGCGGGACGGTCGGATCCGTCGTGCAGCGTTTCGAGTGCACGGAAGACGCTGGTGGCGGTTCGCACCGGAATCCCGTCGTCCTGCAGTGCGCACGAGAGGAGATTCAGGGTTTCGGGGTTGTCATCCACGACCAGTACGAAGGCATCGAGCATCTCGCGCACCTCATGCGACGGGCGAACGGCAGTCTATCACCGCGCTCGTGCGACCGGAGCGCTTTCCTCGGGTAATCTCGGAGACGTGGCAGACGATCCGCACAAGCCGCTGCGCGACGACGTGCGCCTGCTGGGCGAGTTGCTGGGCGCAACGCTTCGGACGATCGAGGGCGACGACCTGTTCGGCACCGTCGAACGTGTCCGGACGCTGGCGAAGCATGCGCGAGCCGAGGGGATGGAGGACTTCGAAATGCTTGCGGCCGAGCTTGCGCGGCTGCCGGTGGATGCTGCGCTGCCGGTCGCACGTGCGTTCGCCCACTTCCTTCACCTCGCCAACATTGCCGAGCAGCACCACCGTATCAGGCGGCGACGCGCCTACGAGCATGACAGCAGCGCACCGCCGCAGCGTGGCTCGTGCGCGGAGGCGTTTCCGCGGCTTCTCTCGGCTGGCATCTCGCCCGACGCGCTCCATGACGCCGTCTCAACGTTGCGAATCGAGCTCGTGCTTACCGCCCACCCGACCGAGATCGCACGACGGACGCTCGTGCAGAAATACAACCGCATTGCCGCCGCGCTGGCAGAGCAGGACCGCAGCGACCTGACGCAACCGGAACGTGAGGGGATCGCAGCGACTCTGCAGCGCGAAGTCACCGCCGCCTGGGGGACCAGCGAGGTGCGCGAACAACGTCCCACACCTGTCGACGAAGTGCGCGGCGGCCTCGTCTTGTTCGAAGAGAGTCTCTGGGACGCCGTGCCGCGCTATGTTCGCGGCGTGGATCGCGCGCTGCAGGCGGCGACAGGCCGCGCGCTCCCGCTCGAAGCTGCGCCGCTGCGGTTTGGTTCGTGGATCGGCGGCGATCGCGACGGCAACCCCAACGTCACGCCGGAGGTGACGCGACGCGCGTGCCTCCTGTCGCGCTGGGTCGCGGCCACGCTGTATCTCGAGGAGCTCGACGCGCTTCGCAACGAGCTGTCGATCCGTGCGGCAACCGGCGAACTGAGTGCGGCGGCCGGCACGGATCACGAACCGTACCGTGCGTTCCTGCGCGGCGTCCGCGAACGGATGCGCGAGACGCGGCAATGGATCGAACGATCGCTCGACGCAGACGCGGACCTGCCAGTCTCGGGCACCATCTACCTGGATCCGGGCGATCTGCGCTCCGCCCTCGCGCTGTGCGCCGATTCCTTGCACCGCACCGGCTACGGTGAACTGGCGAATGGACGGCTTCTGGACCTTCAGCGCCGTCTTGCCACGTTCGAGATGACGCTCGCGCGCATCGACGTCCGCCAGGAGGCGGATCGACACACGACCGCGCTCGCCGAAGTCCTCGCGCAGCTCGGCATCGACGGATTTGCGTCGTGGAATGAAGGAACGCGCCAGGATTTTCTCGCGCGCGAGATCCGCGGCCGGCGTTTCAGCGCATTCCCGGTGTTCGACGCATCTCCCGATTCGCGAGACGTTCTCGACACGTTCCGGATGATGGCTGCGGTTCCGCGCAGCTCGCTGGGCGCGTATGTCATCACGATGGCGAGCCAGGCGTCCGACGTGCTCGCGGTCGTGCTGCTGCAGCAGATGGCCGGTATTTCCGATCCACTGCGCGTCGTCCCGCTCTTCGAGACTTCGCGTGACCTTCAGAATGCGGGCGCCGTACTCGCCGCGCTGTTTGGCATGGATTGGTATCGCGACCGAATCCGCGGCAGGCAGGAGGTGATGATCGGTTACTCCGACTCGGCGAAGGACGTCGGCCGCTTCGCCGCCGCGTGGGATCTCTACCGCGCACAGCAGGAGGTGATTGCTGTCAGCGCGAAGCACCGCGTCGCTGTCACGCTGTTCCACGGCCGTGGTGGCAGCGTCGGACGCGGTGGGGGACCGACATATCTCGCGATCATGTCGCAGCCCCCCGGTTCGATCGACGGCACGCTCCGCGTGACGGAACAGGGCGAGATGCTGCAGGCGCTCCTCGGCCTCCCGGGAATCGCGATGCGGACGTTGGACGTCTATACGACGGCGACGCTCGAAGCATGGCTGCGTCCACCGTCGGCTCCTCGTCAGGAATGGCGGTCGCTGATGGATCGCCTTCACGACGACGCGCGGGATGGCTACCGCGCCGTCGTGTACGAGGACCCATGTTTTCTCGACTACTTTCACGAGGCGACACCCGAGTCGGAGCTCTCGGCGATGAACATCGGCAGCCGGCCGGCGCGAAGGAAGAGCGATCCGAGCGTCAGGAGCCTGCGCGCGATTCCATGGCAATTCGCGTGGACGCAGACCCGCCTGCTGCTGGGGGCCTGGCTCGGCGTCGAGACTGCGCTGGAAGCGTCGATGGCGCGAGGTGAAGCGGAGGCGCTCCGCTCGATGTATCGCGACTGGCCATTCTTCCGGTCAGTGATCGATCTTCTGGAAATGGTGCTGGCGAAGGCGGAGCCGTCCATAGCCGCGGAGTACGACAGGCGGCTTGTGGCTCCCGCCCTGCGGCCCCTGGGTGCCGATCTGCGGTCGCGTCTGATTCGCGCCCGACGGGCCGTCCTCGAGGTGACGGGACATGGCGAGCTCATCGAATCGAACGCCGTCCTGCGCCGCTCGATAGACGTGCGCAATCCCTACGTCGATCCCATCAACCTCCTTCAGGTCGAATTCCTCAAGCGGCTGCGTGACCAGCCTGACGAACGGGTGTGTGACGCTCTCCACGTGACGATCAACGGAATTGCCGCGGGGATGAGGAATACCGGCTGAGCTGTCCAGTTGAGCTTGACGTAGCTCGACAACAAGCGCATCTTCGCAGCCTCCACAGATTTCAAAAAGGGGTTCCGATTGCGCCAAGCGCTGCCCGGCCGTGGTGGTGTGTCTCTCATCCTTGTGCTCTCCCTGATGCTCACGACGGCGGTCGATGCGGCCGCACAGCACGGAGGGAATGCGGCGGCGCCAGCGAAGCCGCCGAAACCCTGCAATCCGCGAAAGGGCGCATGCCCCGACACGGCCACACCCTCGGTCTTCATCGTCGTCCCGGCGGCAAATGCGACCGTGGCGGGCAACGTACTGGTTTCCGGCACCGCCAGTGACAACGTCGGGGTGACGCGTGTCGAAGTGCAGGTGGACGACGGTCCGTTTCAACAGGCCGCGGGAACGGGCACGTGGTCGTTGACGTTCGATTCGTCGCCGTATCCAGACGGGGGGCACAGCGTCCGCGCGCGCGCGTTCGACGCCGCCGGCAACGTGTCCTCGGCGGCGATGACGTCGGTCAACATCGCGAACTCACCGACCGGGAACCCGTATGTTCTTTCCATCACGGAGGTGCGGCTCGATCGCCCGACGCTGCACGCGCTCGGTGTGCAGGTGCTGATCTCCGGCGACGCGAACCGCAACGCCCGGATCGACCTGCGTTACCGTCGCGACGTCGACCCGACGTGGCATCAGGGGCTGCCGCTCATGCGGGTGATGCCCGAAACGATCACCGAAACCGTTCCGCAGCAATTCGCGGGCAGCATCTTCGACCTGGACCCTGCGAACACATACGAAATCGAGCTCCACGCAACCGATGACGACGGTGCTGTGAACGAGACGCGGTTGCTTGTCGGCACGACGCGCGCGGTGCCTCCGTCGGATCCGGCGTCTCCGCACACGGTGGCCGTATCCAACGCCAGCGCGCTGCGGGCGGCGCTGACGGCTGCTCAGGCCGGCGACGTGATTCTGCTCGCGCCCGGGACTTATTCGGGGACCTTCTTCCTGGCGGCCAGCGGCACGGCGGACCGGCCCGTCGTCATCCGCGGCGCCAGCAACGGCACGTCACTCCTCGATGGCGTGAACTGCTCGAGCTGCAACGTGCTCGAAGCCTCCGGCAGCTACGTGCACGTCGAGAATCTCACGATCGCGAACGCGTTCCGCGGCCTTCGATTCACGGGCGTCAACGCGACGCGCAATGTGGCGAGGCGCCTGACGATCCGCAACGTCGTGCACGGCACCGCCTCGACGACCGGACAGACCGACTTCTACGTCTGCGACAACACGATCGACGGGCGCCTGCAGTGGCCGTGGGTCTTCGGCGCGAATCCCAGCAGCCACTGGGACGATCGCGGTATCGAGGTCACCGGCGACGGGCACGTCGTGTGCCACAACTCGATCCGCGGCTTCGGCGATCCGGTTGTGAACAAAAAGCGCCTCGCGCGGTCGTGGGACATCTACGGCAACGACATCGCCGATGCGTGGGATGGCGTGGAGCTCGATGAGGGCGAGGGCAACGTTCGCCTGTTCCATAACAGGTTCACCAACGTCATGGCGCCGGTCAGCATCCAGCCAATGTTTGGGGGGCCAGGTTACGCGGTGCGCAATGTTGCGTTTAACGTACCCGATGAGCAGGTGAAGCTGAAGTCCCTGGGCGGTGTCGAGGAACCGAGCGGCGTGCTCATTTACCACAACACGTTCGTGAGCCCCGAGCGTGCGCTGAACCTGTTGTCGACGATCACGCAGCACAATTTCGAGTTCGCGAACAACCTGTTCGTCGGTCCAGACGCACTCTGGGACTCGCGTGCCGTCGACTGGCGCGCCGGCATCAACGCCGGGCTGTTCGACTACAACGGCTATTACCCGAACGGCGCGTTCATGTTTGGCACCGTGGCTGACGTCGATCGGCTGTTCGCGTCCTTCGCGCAGGCGCAGGCGGGAGGTGTCGAGACCCACGGCGTGCTGCTGTCGTCCTCGATCTTCCAGGCCGGTTTCGCCGGTCCCGCCGACGAAGAGTTCCGCCACAGCCCGCCGGATTTCACGCTCTCGCTGGGGTCGAATGCGGTAGATAGAGGCGTGCGGCTGCCCGGGATCAACGATGGGTTCAGCGGTGCGGCCCCTGACCTCGGAGCACTGGAAGTGGGCTGTCCGGTGCCGCTCTACGGTCCCCGCCCGCTCGGACAGGAAGCGACGACGTCTCGCATCAACTGTGCGGGCGGAGGTGGCGCTCGTTGAGCCGCACGTCGCCGCCGTGTCGTTCGGCTATGATGGCGCAAACCTTTTCACTGGAGTCACTATGCGCCGCACCATCCAGCTGACCGCTATTGCTCTCGCCGTTCTCACGCTTGGGCTGCCGCTCCGCGCGCAGACACGCGAGGGACTCGTCGGAGATCTTCTTCGTGACATCGGCCAGGTCGAGAACAAGGTCATGGGCCTGGCCAAAGCGCTGCCGGAATCGGCCTGGGAGTGGCGGCCCGGTGAAGGCGTCCGCTCGACGCACGAAGTCTTCCTGCACGTCGCCGCGGACAACTACTTCATGCCGACGATGCTTGGCATCAAGGCACCGGCTGAAACGAAGATCACCAACAACTACGACACGGCGGCTGCATTCGAGAAGCAGACGATGAGCCGCGACGCGGTCATCGCGGAGCTGACGAAGTCGTTTGCATTCCTGAAGTCCTCACTGACCGGCACGCCCGACGCGAAGATGGATGCCCAGGTCGACATGTTCGGGCAGAAGGCTTCCGCCCGGCGTGTGTGGGTGATGACGACGACGCATCTGCACGAGCACCTCGGTCAATTGATCGCGTACGCGCGCAGCAACAAGGTCGTGCCGCCCTGGAGTAAGTAGTGCCGGTGAGCACGCGGAGTGCGTCAAATCAGGCAGTCCGGGGTACGCGGACATCTACAGCTCCATCAAGTCGTGCCCGACGATGACCGTGCCCTTGAACTGAGTTCGTACGGCGGCAAGCCACTGCTCATCGGTCGGCGCCCCGGGGCCCTCGGTGGGCACAAAGTGGGTGAGTACCAACGTGCGGACGCCGGCCTGCGCCGCGACGCGGCCGACGTCGGCCGCATCCGTGTGACTGGCGAGTATGTGGCGGACGACCTGAGGCGGCTGCGGAGCGTCGGGCCGTTCCCAGAACTCGCGCGACACCACTTCATGGACGAGCACGTCAGCGCCCTTCGCGAGCTCGACGACGTTCTGCGAGTAGTTGGTGTCGCCGGAAATCACGATGGAGCGGTCGGCCGTGTCGAACCGATACGCGAACGAGTACTGGATCGGCGGATGCCGATTCAGCGCGGCGGTGACGCGAACGCGATCGTCTTTGAAGATCTCTCCCGCCGCGGTGATCTCGTGCGGACGGATCAATGGCGCGAGCGGCGGATGTCCTTCATCCGCCATGCGAAGCTCGATGTCGTAGCGATACGCATCGAGCAGACGCGCGGTCATGTCGACGAGCGGAGGAGGGCCGAACGTATCGACGGGGGTGCTGAGGTGCGCGCCCCATTCGAGCAGGAACAGGGGTCCGTATCCCGCATTGTGGTCCGAGTGCTGGTGCGTGATGAACACGCTGCGCAGTTGCTGGGTGGGTAGCTTCGCCAGTACCAGCTGCCGCGCCACACCGTCGCCGCAATCCACCAGGTAGATCCGATCGCCGACGACGATGGCCTGTGCGGGGGCTGCTCTTCTAGCCTTCGGTGTGGGGCCGCCTGCCGTGCCGAGCAGCACGAGGCGCGTTCGCGGACGGTCCTGGGCGCGGCCGGCAGCTGCGAGCGCGAGCCATGCGGATCCTGCCGCGAGGAAGGTGCGTCGCGAGACGGATTGCGCGCGGTCCTTGCGGCGCCGCATAGGTCAACGCTTCGGCGCGGCCGGTACTGTGAAGGTCCGCGTGACGACCTCTCCATCGCGCCCGAGCACACCCTGGTCCTCGCCCCGAATCGAGAGCTTCACCGCGCCCGCGTCGCCGGTTCTGACGATGATCGTTTTGTCGGCCGTAAAGGGGACGCGCGTGTTCGCCGGTACTTCGCGCTCGACGATGCGTTCGCCGTCGGCAATCACGCGGACCCACGCGCGGCGGACGGTTGAGATCTCTGATCCCGTTACGGCAACGGCCGGCGGTGCGGTCTGAGGCGCGGAAGGTTGGGCGGCTGGTTCAGTTACGGGTGCCTGCCTCGATGGCTGCGGCGTCGCCTCCGTTCCACGCCGGAACGTCCACGTCGCGAAGACCCCGACGGCAAGAAGGATCGCAATGACCGCGACGAATCTCGGTGTCCGATTCCTTCGAGCCGGCGGCATCACAGCATTGGAGCCGACGTCGCGCTCATCATCCCTGGCAGCGGGCACACTCTGAGCCGACCGAGCGGCGGGCGTTGCAGGCGGCGCCGCCGCGCGTTTCGGCAGAGGGGGAAGCGCGATCGTTTCCGGTATCGGTGCCGGCCTCGGTTCGGGGACGCGCGGCGCGAGTGTGGCCTCGGATGGGAACACGTCGTCGGGCTCGGGAAGCGACTCGATGAACCTGTCGAATTTCTGTCCGACTCCCTCGCGCTCCGCGCGGTATCGCTCGATGTCGCGGCGGAACCGTTCGAGCTCGGCGAGTGCCGCCCGTTCGTCGAACACGTGCCCGTCCTTCGTCGGTCCTGTCATCGCTCGTCGTCCCGGTGCATCGGTCGATTCTATTCCGTGCCGACCCGCGGGATCAGCATCCATTTCTGATCCGGTAAACTCCGGCTGTGGCTGCGCGTAAGGATCAGGAGCTCCTCACCCTCGGCGATCGCGAGGTGACGATCTCGAATCCCGCCAAGATCCTGTTCCCGCAGGCCGGTTTCACGAAGCTGGACCTCGTCCGCTACTACCTCGCTGTGGCCCCGGGTGCGCTCCGCGGATCCGGGGACCGCCCCAACGTGCTCGTGCGCTATCCCAACGGGATCGACGGCGAGTTCTTCTATCAGAAGCGTGCGCCAGCCTCGCGCCCGGATTGGATCGAAGTCGTCGCGCTGAAATTTCCGTCCGGACGTACCGCGGAGGAGGTCGTGCCACGGGATGCGGCGGCGCTCGCGTGGATGGCGAATCTCGCATGTCTCGAACTGCATCCGCATCCTGTTCGCGCCGGCGATCTCGATCATCCGGACGAACTGCGCGTGGATCTCGACCCGGTGCCGGGCGTGAAGTGGGAACAGGTTCGCGAGGTGGCGGCCGAGGTCCAGGCGACACTCGGCGATCTTGGCCTCGTGGGCTGGCCGAAGACGTCAGGCTCACGCGGTCTGCACGTCTACGTGCGTATCGAGCAGCGATGGACTTTTCCCGAGGTGCGTCGCGCGGCGCTCGCGTTTGCGCGCGAAGTCGAGCGCCGGCTTCCGTCGCTTGCGACGAGTAAGTGGTGGAAGGAGGAGCGCCACGGCGTCTTTCTCGATTACAACCAGAACGCAAAAGACCGCACCATCGCCGGCGCCTACTCCGTCAGGCCGAAGCCCGACGCCCGCGTGTCGGCGCCGCTCACGTGGGAGGAGGTTCCGCTCTGTGATCCCGCGGACTTCACGCTGGCGACGATGCCGTCCCGTTTCGAGAAGCGTGGCGACCCGCATGCCGACATGGACGCGACCTCGTTCTCGCTCGAGACCCTGCTCGAGCTCTCCGCACGACAGCAACGTGAAGGCCTCGGCGACGCGCCATGGCCGCCGCACTACGTGAAACAGTCAGGCGAGCCCGCCCGCGTTCAGCCATCGCGACGCCGGCAGCCATCACGGCCGCTCATCGAGATCGCGCGCGCAGAGCGCAAAGCGGACGCGCTCGAACGGCTGGAGGCGTGGAAGACTCGTCACCCCGAAGTGGCGTCACACCTCGAGCCAGCCGACGTTCTCGTGGATGCCATGCGCGGACGCTACGCGACGTGGACGCGGATCCGCATCAACCTCCAGCACGTGCCGCAGGAGCTGCGTCCCATCGAGGAGTGAGGCTACCCCGCGGCCTCGAAGATTCTTTCGAGTTCGAAGGCGGTCGTGACTTCCAGCTGGTCGTAGCGGCAGTCCGTCGGCTTCTTGTCAGAGCGCCATCGGAGGAATGTGGCCGCGTGGCGGAAGCGGTCCCCCTGCATGTGGTCGTACTTGACCTCGCAGACGCGCTCGATTCGCAGCGGTTCCCATGAGAGGTCCTTCCCGGCACTCCATCGGCTGTGACCGCCAGGCATGCGCGTCATTTCCTGATCTGCCGCAGCGGCCCATTCGCGCCAGGGATGGTGCTTCATCGCATCTTTACGCAACGGCTCGAGCTCTTCGGCCAGCTGTTTTCTCTTCACCATCGTGAACGACGAGGTCACGCCGACATGATGAAGGGTCCCCTTGCCATCGTACAGTCCGAGCAGAAGCGAGCCGACCAGGGTGCCCTTGCCTTGCTTGTGCCAGCGGAACCCTGCGACGACGCAATCGGCCGTGCGCGCGTGCTTGATCTTGATCATCTCGCGCTTGCCGGGCACGTACTTGCCGTGTTCCGGTTTCGCCACAACGCCGTCGAGCCCCGCACCCTCGAAGCGAGACAGCCAGTCCGCCGCCACCGCTCTGTCGCGGGTCACGGGCGTGAGATGAACCGGTGATCTGACGCCGCGCAACGCCTGCTCGAGCAATCGGCGTCGTTCGCCCTGAGGCTCTTCGCGCAGATCGCGGCCATCCAGCGCCAGCAGATCGAACGCCACGAATGAGGAGGGCGTTGCCTTGGCCAGCTTTTCGACACGCGACGCCGCCGGGTGCAGCCGGAGCTGCAGCGCGTCGAAGTCAAGGCCGTGCGACGTGGCGATGACGATCTCACCGTCCACGACGATGTCAGCGGGGAGTCCGGCGAGGAGCGCATCGTGCAGCTCGGGAAAGTAGCGGTCGAGCGGCCGCAGATCACGGCTCTGGATGAGGATCGACGAGCCGCGACGGAACACGATGGAACGAAACCCGTCCCATTTTGGTTCGTAGAGAAACCCGCCGCCGGACGGCAATTCCTCCGCCAGCTTTGCGAGCATCGGCTCGACAGGAGCGTCGATCGAAAAATCAGTTTCCATCGCAGGCCGTTGTATCACGGCGTGCCTCGGGCCTTCACCTCGCTCGCCGAGCGCGCCGGAATATCGCCACCCGGTCGCCTGGGACGACTGCAGGGCTGACTTTCTCGCTGTATTGTGCGTGCCGCTGCGACCTGCTAACCTTCGTCTTCCCACACCGTCTAAGGGGAAGACATGCCGACGCCGTTGACTCTTCTGCAAGGCACGCTCGACCTGCTGGTGCTGCGCACGCTGTCGGCGGCGCCGAACC
This sequence comes from Vicinamibacterales bacterium, assembly GCA_035537955.1. GTDB lineage: Bacteria > Acidobacteriota > Vicinamibacteria > Vicinamibacterales > 2-12-FULL-66-21 > JACDCA01. Next base: position 20,744 of record DATLLF010000196.1, read on the forward strand.
ATGGTTACGGGATCGCGCTGCTCGTCCGTGAGATGACGAAGGGGGAGCTGGCGATCGAAGATGCCGCCTTGTATCAGGCGCTGCACCGCCTCGACCGCCAGGGGCTCGTCGACGCGGAGTGGCGCGCGTCCGTTAACAATCGGCGCGCCCGTTACTACTCGCTGACGGCTGACGGGCGCCGGCGTTTGCGCGACGAGACCGCGAGCTGGCGCCGGTATTCGCGCGCTGTCGACGCCGTGCTGAAAGGCATCTGACCGGACCATGGGGGAACCGCGCCGGCCACCGTTCTGGTTTCTTCGTCGCCAGCGCCGCGCCCTGCGTGAGGAGATCGACGAAGAGCTGCGCGCCCACCTGCAGATGCGCACGAAAGAGTTGATGGCGCGCGGGCACCCGGCGGAAGACGCCTGGCGTGAGGCGGTGCGTCAGTTCGGTGACCTCGCCCGGACCCGCAGCTACTGCGAACAACAGGACGTGCAGAAGGAGCGCCGCAAAATGACCTCGCTGATCTTCGAAGAAGCCTTTCAGGACACACGCATTTCGCTGCGCAGCCTGCTCCGGGCGCCGATTCTCACGTTGACGATCGTGGCGACGGTGGGGCTCGGCATCGGCGCGACGACGGTGATCTTCACGGCGATCAGAACGGCCCTGCTTCGTCCGCTGCCATACGCGCAGCCGGATCGCGTGTATCGGCTCTACACCGACACTCCGCCCTTCAAGTTCCGGTTCTCGATGGTGGACTATCTCGCGCTACGCGAGCAGCAGACGCAGTTCGAACAGATCGCTGTATATACGGCGCGCACCGTATCGTTCAGCGACGGAGTCGTGGCCGAGCGGCTGCAGGCGAAGGTCGTATCGTCGGGCTACTTCTCTGTCCTCGGGATCAAGCCGGCCGCCGGCCGTGATCTCACCGACACGGACAATCAGGTCGGCCGGCCCTCGGTCATCGTTTTGAGCAACGGATTCTGGCAGCGCCGCTTCGGCGGCCGGATGGACGTGATCGGAACACGCGTGCGCATCGACGGCGTGAACCACGAAGTGGTCGGCGTGCTTCCCGCGTCCGTCGGTCCCCTCGAGGTCCAGTACGATCTCTTCATCGCCGGCCAGTGGCCGCCGCCCACCCGTAAGGGGCCTTTCCTCTACACCGTACTCGCGCGGCTCCGCCCAGGCGTGTCTGCATCCGCAGCGTCGAGCGAACTGCGCGAGATCAACCGGCGCCTCTTTCCACTCTGGAAATCGTCGTATCAGGACGATAAGGCGACCTGGGCGCTCATGGACCTGCAGGAGTACGTCGTTGGCGACGTGGGGACGATGGCCGGTCTCGCTCTCGCGGCGGTCGCGCTGGTGTGGCTGATTGGCTGCGCGAATGCGGCGGGGCTCATCGTCGCGCGGGTGACGAGCCGGCGGCGCGAGCTCGCGGTGCGGGCATCGCTCGGCGCGTCGCGGGTGCGTGTCATGCGCTTTCTGATCACCGAAAGCGCCTTGCTCGCCTTTGGTGCTGCGGTCGCGGGTGCCGCGATCGCGTGGGCCGGGATCCGGCTCCTGCACATCGCGGGCGCTGACTATTTCCCGAGAACGCACGAGGTGCGCTTCGATGCGGCCGTCGTGTGGCTGCTCGCCGGCCTTTCTGTCGCGAGCACATTGCTCTTCGGACTGATCCCGGCGCTGCATGGCACCGGACGTGCCGATGAATCCCTGCGCGACTCCAGCAGGTCTTCGACCGGCAGCGTGTCGGTGCGGCGGCTGCGCTCGATGCTCGTTGGAGGGCAGTTCGCAATCGCCACACCGCTGCTGATCGTGGCGGCACTGTTGCTCGCCAGCCTCAACGAACTGCGGCGCGTGGAGCTCGGGTTCGATCGTCACAATTTGCTCACCGCGTCGATCCAGTTGCCGGCTGCGAAATTCGAAGAGCCGGCGCGCATCATGGCGTTCTTCGACGAGCTCAAACAGCGCCTCGACGCATTGCCCGGCGTCACCGGTGTCGCGTACGCGGACGGGCTGCCGCCCGACGGCGTCGGCAACTTCAATAATTTCGATCTCGAAGCGTTTCCGGCGGGGCCCGGCCGGTCCCAGCCGGTGACGCCGTGGGTAGCGGTGTCGCCCGAATACTTCCGCGTTCTCGGGCTCAATCTTCTCGAAGGGCGCCTCATCGACGATCGCGATGCACCCGAGGGCAACATCCTCCGCGTCGTCGTGGATCGTGCGTGGGCCAGGCGCTTCTTCCCGAACGGCACCGCGCTCGGCAAGCGTTTTCGCGAAGGTGGGTGCACGGAATGCGAATGGACGACGGTCGTCGGCGTGGTCAGTGAAGTGAAGTACGCCGGGCTCGACCATCCGGACGAAGGGACCGTCTATACGCCGATCGGCTCACGTGTCCGTAGCGTGCTCCTGCGGACGTCCGTCGATCCCGTGACGCTGGTGCCGGCGCTGCGCGCGGCCGTTCGCGAGATGGATCACGAGCTGCCGGTCTCCGACATCGCTACCGTCGACGAGCTGGTGACGCGCTCGCTGCAGACGCCGCGCTCGCTGTCCGTCCTCGTCGCGAGTCTTGCGCTGGTCGCGCTGACGCTGTCGCTCATCGGCATCTACGGCGTGATGACGTACTACGTCCAGCAGCATGGCCGAGATATCGGCATCCGTCTCGCGCTCGGCGGCAGCCATCGTGACGTGCTCCAGCTCGTCGTCGGCAGGGGAATGCGGGTGGTGGGCATCGGGCTTGCCGTCGGCGTCGCCGGCGCGTTCGTGCTCACCCGCTGGATTTCGAGCCTGCTGTTCGGCGTGGATGCCGCCGACGCGCTCACGTTCACAGCCGTCAGCCTTCTGCTCGCTGCCGTCGGATTCCTCACGTGCGTGCTCCCGGGCGTGCGCGCGAGCCGCCTCGACCCAGCCGTCGTTCTGCGAACAGATTGAGCCATCCATAACCATCCGGGATACTCTGGTCCGCATGCAGCTCGACGCCGGCAGCCGGCGGAGCCCACTCGAGACCGTTGCGCGGCCTGGCCCCTGCTCGTCGACTTGCGAGAGGAGCCGATGACGATTGCGCCGGGCACGAAGCTCGGACCGTACGAGATCGTGAGCCCGCTCGGCGCCGGCGGCATGGGCGAGGTCTACCGCGGCCGCGACCCGCGCCTCGGACGCGAGGTCGCCATCAAAATCCTCCCCGAAGACGCGGCCGCCGATCCGGAGCACTTGAACCGCTTCGAACGCGAAGCGCGAGCGGTAGCCGCGCTCTCCCACCCCAACGTGCTGGCGATCTTCGACGTCGGGCTCGGCAAGATCCCGTTCCTCGTCACGGAGCTTCTCCAGGGTGAAACGCTGCGCGAGATCCTGGACCGTGGTGCGCTCGACGCGCGCCGCGCGATCGAGCTCGGCATGCAGCTCGCCGCAGGCCTGACCGCGGCGCACGAGCGCGGCATCGTGCATCGCGATCTCAAGCCGGCCAATGTCTTTGTCACCTCCGGCGGCCATCTCAAGATTCTCGACTTCGGTCTCGCGAAGCGCGCCGAGCCGATGAACGAGCCCGACGATTCGATTACCCGCCCGCAGACGCTCCGGGGCACGGTGCTCGGCACGCTCGGCTATATGTCCCCCGAACAGCTTCGCGGGTTTCCGGCCGACGCGCGGTCGGACATCTTTGCATGCGGCGCGATCCTGTTCGAGATGGTGACCGGGAAGCGGGCGTTTCGCGGCGATTCCCCGGCCGACACGATCAGCGCCATCCTCGCGGCGCCAACGCCCGCGTTCGGCATGAGCAGCGGCGTGCCGCCGGCCCTCACGGCGGCCGTTCGACGGTGCCTCGAGAAGGATCCCTCGCGCCGCTTCCAGACCGCGAGCGAGCTGCTGGCCGCACTCGAGTCGATTTCCGAGGTGCGCTCCGGTCCCGCGCTGGCACCTGCCGCCGAATCGTCCGTCGCATCGGTTTCGCCGACCTCGATCGCCGTCCTGCCGTTTGCGAACATGAGCGCGAATCCCGAGGACCAGTACTTCAGCGACGGCCTCGCCGAGGAGCTGGTGAATGCGCTGACACGGTTGTCGCGCCTGCGGGTCGCCTCGCGCACGTCGTCATTCCGCTTTCGCGACCGCCACGCCGACGTTCGCGAGATCGGACGCGCTCTGGGCGTTGGCGCGATCCTCGAAGGCAGCGTACGGCGATCCGGACCGCGCCTGCGGGTGATGGTACAGCTGATCGACGTCGAGAACGGCTACAGCATCTGGTCCGAGCGATACGACCGCGAAATGGCGGACGTGTTCGATGTGCAGGATGAGATCGTCGCCGCGACGGTGAACGCGCTGGCGCCGACGCTGCTCGGCGAAGCGAGGGAAGCCGTCAAGCGGCCGACCGAGAACCTGCAGGCCTACGACCTGTATCTGCGCGGACGCCATTTCTGGAACCAGCGCTCGCCGGCGGTGTTCGCGACGGCGATCCGCTTCTTCGAAGAGGCGATCGCGCTCGATGCGAACTACGCGCTGGCGCATGCGGGGCTCGCCGATTGCTACTCAATCCTGCGCGTCTATGGATGGACGCCCCCCGAGCACAGCCAGCCACGCGCGCTCCAGGCGGTGACACAGGCGATGGCCCTCGACGCGCGATTGCCCGAGGCGCACTTCTCGCGCGCCCTCTACGACTTCTACTTCGAACGCCGCTGGCGTACGGCGGAGCGCTCGTTCCGGCAGTCCATCGAGATGAGCCCGCGGATGGCGATGTTCCACGCCTACTATGCCCTGTTCCTTGCCACGTCCTATGACTATGCGGAGGCGCATCGCAGGCTGAGCGACGCACTCTCGATGGACGCGCATTCGTCCGTCGTGCACTTTCTCGCCGCGTCGGCGGCGTGCGTCATGGGGGAGGCTGACAGCGCGCTGGAGCATGCGACACGCGCGCTCGACCTGCAGCCCGAATCCCTCGGTGCGCGCTGGCCGCAGACCGTCGCGCTGATCATGGCGGGACGTCACGAGCAGGCGCTCGCCGCGGCAGAACAGGTCGTCGCACGCACGCGTGCGCCTATCTACATCGGCGTGCTCGGAATGGTTTACGGGATTGCCGGCCGCCTCGCCGATGCGCAGCGGTTGTGGCACGAGCTCGAGGAGCGCGAGGGGCGCGGCGAGTACATCGTACCGGTCGCCCGCCTGTCGATCGCGCTGGGGCTCGACGACCGCGCGCGGATTCTTACGACGCTCTCGGAATGCGCCGACGGCGGCGCCGCGCCGTTCTCCGTCGTCGCCACCAATCGCTGGCTGCTGGAGCGCTACCGGGGCGACCCCGCGTTCGACGAGGTCCTGGACCGTCTGCACGACGGCGCGCGGCCGGCGAAGAATCAGTGATTGCTAATCACTGAAGTTGATCGCATTTCTTCTCTACAGTCCGCCGCTACAGGGCACCTCGCGGGCCGTGATGATCTGCGCGGTGTTGATCCACATGGAGGGGCGATTCGCGCTTGCTGGTCCGGCATCCACTTCGGCGCGCACCCAGCCGCCGTCGAGCCGGTCGAGCACCTTGTACTGTGGTGCGCCTTCGATGGGGAACGCGATGCGGTAGCAATGATCCGCCTGCAGGAACGCAGGTGTCCCCCCCTCGTTTTGCGCGGCGGCGATCCCGCCCGATGCCACGAGCGACCCTGCTGCGATCAGTCCGGTAGATCCAAGTGCGAGAGCAATTCTTCGTGTCGACGACATGCCACCTCCATCACGCCGGGACCACCGCCTGGAAAAACGCGAGCCGTCCGAAAAACCGGCGCTGGGCACGCGTCATCGTCGCGGACGCGAAGTCGGCGGCCGCCATGAGTGCGACGATTCTCTCAGGAGAGTTTCCCGCCAGTCGATGATGCGAGTGAAACAGCCCGCTGAGCCCGCCATGCCCCTGTGATTCGGCCCCGGCGAAATCGAGGAGCTCGAGCCGGCCACCCGGCTTCAATACGCGCCGGATTTCACGCAGCATCCGCGGCTGCTCGTCCCGTGAGAGGTGGTGGAACATCATCGACGAGAACACCCGATCGAATCTGGCGTTTGGATAGCCGAGCGCATCACCGTAGCCCTGGTCGAACCGGAGCTGAACGCCGGCCCGCGTGGCCTTGCGCCGTGCTCGTGCAAGCGCGCGCGGATCAGGATCCACGCCGATCACCTGCACGGTCGGATGCAGCTGCTTGATCAGAACCGCCAGCGTGCCGGTACCGCAGCCAACGTCGAGCACCGCATGGGCCGGCCGCAGCGCCGCCTGATCGAGCAGCGCGCGCCGCGCGCTGTCCATGCCGAGCAGCTTTGTCAGCGGATCGTAAAGCGGCAGGAACAAGTCGTGCCCCGCCGCGGGCAGATACTCTTTCTGTGACGTGATCATGGTGAAACTCCTTGCGGCTTGCGGCTTGCGGCTTGCGCTTCCGGCTCCGCGTCAAGACGTAGCGCCCGCGAGCTCGCTGGCTCTCGCCGACGAGCGACGCTCCTCGACCTGAACGACTGCGCGCGTGCGCGCCAGGGCGACGTAGATCGACGGTACGACGAAGAGCGTGAACATCGTGCCGATGATCATGCCGCTGACCAGCATGATGCCGATGCTGTTGCGCGCACCCGCTCCGGGCCCGGTGGCCAGTATCAGCGGCGTATGGCCGACGACCGTCGCCGCCGTGGTCATGAGGATCGGCCGCAGCCGCGTGCCCGATGCCTCGATGACGGCATGCAGCTTGTCGAGTCCCGTCTCCTGAAGATGATTCGCGAACTGAACGATGAGGATCCCGTTCTTCGCGATCAATCCCACGAGTGTAATCAATCCCACCTGACTGTAAATGTTCAGCGTCGTCAGGCCGAGAAACGAGAAGAGCAGCGCGCCCGACAGCGCCAGAGGCACGGATCCCGCGAGAATGATGAACGGGTCGCGGAAGCTCTCGAACTGTGCCGCGAGGACCAGGTAGATCAGCACCGCCGACAGCAGGAACACGCCGAGGAACTTGCTGCCTTCCGTGCGCAATTGCCGCGACTCGCCGGCGTAATCGATGTTGAAGCCCTGCGGCAGGATCTTGCGTGCTTCCTTTTCGAGGAAGGTCAGCGCCTGGTCGAGCGGCACCGGCGGCGGGATGACGCCCTGGATCCGCACCGCATTCAGCTGCTGGAATTTCTTCAGCTCGCGCGGTTCGGTCGTCGTCTTCAGCGTGGCGAACGTTGAGAGCGGCACCAGCTTGTCCTCCGATCCGGTCACGTGGATGCCGGTGAGCTGGTCCGCCGTCAGACGTTCGGCGCGCTTCACCTGAGGGATGACTTTGTAGCTGCGCCCCTGAATGCTGAAGCGGTTCACGTAGTCGCCGCCGAGGAGCGTCGAAAGATCGCGGCCGGCCCGGCTCAGATCCACGCCCTGGGAGCGAAGCTTGTCGCGATCGAAGACGACCTCGGTCTGCGGCTGGTCGAACTTGAGGTCGGCGTCGGCGAAGATGAACATCCCGCTCGCGAACGCCTTCTGCACGAGCTCGGTCGCGAGATCGCGAAGCATCTGCGGTTCTGCTGCCGACGCGATCACCATGTCGACCGGGAAGTCACCACCGCCCGGGAGCGCCGGCGGCGTCAATGGAATCACCCGCACACCGGGCACCTTCGACAACGGGCCCATCAATTCCATCAGCAGTTGCTGCGCCGTCTTGCTGCGCTCACTCCACGGCTTGGTCACCATTCCGCCGAAGCCTCCCGTGGGGAACGTGATCTGGAAGATGCTCTCCGTTTCCGGGATCGAGCGATACACGTCGTGGATCTGCTGCGTGAACAACGTTGTCTGGTCGACTGTGGAGTTCGCCGATGCCTGCACGATCCCGAACACGACACCCTGGTCCTCGGCGGGCGCGAGCTCGCGCTGCGAGAACATGTAGAACGGCACGATCAGCAGCGCCACGAGCCCCCACAGCACGAGGACGACGGGGCGATATCGCAACGTGCCGGCGAGCGCGCGGGCGTACCGCGCGCGGACGCGGTCGAACGTACGGTTGATCCAGCCGGCGAACCCGCGCTCCGTATCACCGGCGCGCAGCAGTTTCGATCCCATCATCGGAGAAAGCGTCAGTGCGACGATGCCTGAGACGATGACGGCAGCGGCGAGCGTGAACGCGAATTCGCGGAAGAGCGCACCGGTGAGGCCGCCCTGAATGC
>DATLLF010000197.1:0-28537 GCA_035537955.1 Vicinamibacterales bacterium
CTACATCTTCACGCCCAAGGGTGAGGTGAAGGCGCTGCCGCGTGACGCATCACCGGTCGATTTCGCGTATTCGATTCACACGGATGTCGGCCATCAGTGCGTCGGCTCACGCGTGAACGGAAAGATGGTGCCGCTGCGCACCCGCCTTCGGAATGGCGACATCGTCGAAGTGATCACGACGTCGGGGCACAAGCCGAGCCGCGACTGGCTGAATTTCGTGGTGACGTCGCGTGCGCGCAACAAGATCCGTCATTTCATTCACGCGGAGGAAAAGGCGCGCAGTCTCGAGCTCGGGCGCCGCCTGTTCGAGAAAGAGGCGCGCCGCTTCGGCGTCAGTGCGAAGAGCCTCACCGAGCCCGCGGCGGTGACTCGCGTGCTCGGCGAGTACGGGCTGCAGAAGGCCGACGAGCTGTTCGCGGCGATCGGTTACGGCAAGCTGCCGGCGCGGAACGTACTCGCGCGGTTCGTGCCGCAGGAGGAGCTCAAGGAAGCACCGGAGAGCGGCATCGCCTCGGTTGTTCGCCGTGTGCTCGGCACCGGCGAAGACAAGATCAAGGTGCGCGGCGTCGATGACCTGCTCGTCTTCCGTGCCCGCTGCTGCAATCCTATCCGGGGAGAGAAAATCGTCGGGTACATCACCAGGGGAAAGGGCGTATCGGTGCATTCGGCGACGTGCACGAATGTGGTCAACCTGCTCTACGATCCGGAACGGAAGATTGATGTCGAGTGGGACACAGCGGGCGATGCGGCCACCTACACCGTGCGCCTCAGCATTCAGGTCGAGGACCGGAAGGGAATCCTCGCAGAGGTCAGCTCGAAAATCGCCGGCATCAACACGAACATCCGCAACGTCGAGGCCACGGTCGACGACCAGCGCGGCCGTATCGACATGACCGTCGAGATCAGCGACGTCAAGCACCTGCAGAAGGTTGTGAAAGCGCTGAGGAGTATCGAGGGCGTGCTTGATGTGGAGCGCGCTGCGCGCTGATCCAGCGTCAACGCGGAATGCCCGAATGTCAGTGGCTGGAAGCCGTCTTCGGCATTCCGTACTCGGCATTCAGCATTGAGTCAAAGGGAAGCGATTACGTCTATCTCGACTCGCGCGTCTTTGGGGAGACGCGCAGCCTGGACGGTCGCGCGTGCAGGCGCCGGCGAAGAGAAGTACGTGCCGTACACCTCGTTGACGACGGCGAAGTCGTTCATGTCGGCGAGGTACACGGTGGCCCGCACCACGTGATCGAGTGAGGTGCCCGCCGCTTCGAGAATGGCCCGGAGGTTCGCGAAGACGCGATGCGTCTGCGCGGCAATGTCGCCATCCACCATCGTTCCCGTCACCGGATCGAGTGGAATCTGGCCTGAAACGAACACGAGCGATCCGGAACGAACAGCCTGCGAGTAAGGCCCGATGGCTTTCGGCGCGGCCTCCGTCGAGATCGCATCGCGCATGGCTCAGGCGACCTGCCCGACCTTGCCCGCCTTGACCACTTTGTTCGAGCGCAGGCACCGCGTGCAGACGCGGATCCGCTGGATCCCGCCGTTGACGACCGCACGGACGCGCTGGAGGTTTGGTTCGAACCGACGCGGTGTGACGTTGTGCGCGTGGCTGATGTTGCGGCCGACGACCGGCCCTTTTCCGCAGAGTTCGCAGCGTTTCGCCATGACTGACCTGTAAGTATGCGTGGAGTAGGTGTTTAGAGCTGCCGTGGCAGCCGGTGCAAACTCCGGATTATAGCACGCGGCCCGGCGTGCCAACGGTCTGCTGTGCTTGGCTTCCGCGCCGCAGAACCCCGTAGGTCCTCCGACCACATGACACAGCGATCCAACCAGAGGACAGGCCGAACCGTCGAGAGGGGTATGCGCGTCTTAACGACACGAACCGAGCAAAGCAGTTTTTCCACGGTTCGGGCGGCCTGTTCGATGCAGAATCCGTCAATTTCATTTGTCAGAAGGGCTCAACCGTTGTAGACTCAGTGGATTTTATAGCTGGCAGAAGCCTTGCATAACGGCCTGCAATATTTAGCCGGTGGTAGGGAAAGGAAGGATTCATATGCGCGTTCATAAAAAGCCCGGAGGTCAGATGAACCGGGACCGGTACTCGGAACTGAAGCGGATCCTCGAAGAGCGACGCCGCGAGATCATGGAACAGGTGCAGGAGAAGATCCGCGACGTACGCAGTGAAGGTGCGAACAACCCGAACCAGGGCGTGCTCGATGCGGTGGAAAGCTCCGAGGCGGATATCCAGGACGATATCGAGTTCGCGCTGATCCAGATGAAGTCGGAGACCCTCAACAAGATCGAGGAAGCGCTGCATCGCCTCGAAGACGGCACCTTCGGCTACTGCTTCGAGTGCGGTGAGGAGATCTCGGAACGCCGTCTGCGTGCGCTGCCCTTCGCGGTGCGCTGCAAGGACTGCGAAGAGGCGCGCGAGTCCGCGCAGCAGCGTGAGCGCATGCTGACGCAGCGGCGGGGCGCGTCGTCGCTCTTCCTCGACGTTCAGGGCTGAGGTGAGCCTGGCATTACTGAAGGGTGCAATGTTCATGTAGGCGCGCACGTATTTCAGTGTGAGGCCAAGGGCGAAGCAGGCGGTGCCTCTTCGCCCTTTTGTTTTTGAACCATTTTCCGTTTTCGAGTAGAACACGCACGTATGACCGACGAAGCCCCTGAGTTCGAACAGCAGGAGGTCGACAAACCAGTAGAGATCCCGGCGGAGCTGCCACTGCTGCCGCTCCGCGACACGGTGCTCTTTCCGAACTCGTTCATGCCCCTCGCCGTCGCGCGCGAAGCGTCCGTGCGGCTGATTGACGAGGCGACCTCGACCGCGCGGATGATCGGTGTCTTCACCCAGCGTGAAGCGGCAACCGAGGAGCCGCTGCAGGAAGATCTCTACCCAATTGGTACGGCAACGCACATCCACAAGATGTTCAAGCTTCCGGACGGCAGCCTCAGGCTCATCGTCCAGGGGCTCGCGCGCGTGCGCCTCGACCGCGTTACGCAGACACGGCCGTATCTCACGGCGGCGGTCAGCTCGGCCGACGACGTTCTTCGCGACGAGGACCGTCTCGAAATCGATGCGCTGCAGCGCAACATCAAGAGCAACTTCCAGCAGGTCGTCTCGCTGTCGCCGCTCCTTTCGGATGATCTTCAGGCGCTCGCCGCGAACATCGTCGATTCCGGCAAGCTCGCCGATTTCATCGCCTCGAGCCTGACGACGATCGGGACGCCGGTGAAGCAGGAGATCCTCGACACGCTCGACATCCGGGCGCGGATGGATTCGCTGAACAGGATCTTGATCAAGGAGCTCGAGGTCCTCGAGCTAGGGTCGAAGATTCAGTCGCAGGTGCAGTCGGAGGTCGGCAAGAACCAGCGTGAGTACTTCCTGCGCGAGCAGCTCAAGGCGATCCAGAAGGAGCTTGGCGAGGGCGACGAGCAGGCGAAAGAGATCGAGGAGCTCCGCGCGAAGCTCGAAAGCGCGGGGATGCCGGACCCGGTCAAGAAGGAGGCGCTTCGCGAGCTCGATCGCCTGTCGAAAATGCCGGTTGCCGCCGCCGAGTACACCGTCTCGCGCACGTACCTGGACTGGATCGTCGCCCTGCCCTGGTCGCGGAGGACGGAAGATTCGATCGATCTGAAACGGACGAAAGAGGTCCTCGACGCGGACCATTCCGGCCTCGAGAAAGTCAAGGACCGTGTGCTCGAATATCTTGCGGTTCGCAAGCTGAATCCCGATGTGAAAGGACCGATCCTGTGCTTCCTCGGCCCGCCGGGCGTGGGAAAGACGTCGCTCGCGCGTTCCATCGCGAACTCGCTCGGCCGCAAATTCGTTCGTGTGTCGCTTGGCGGCATGCGAGATGAGGCGGAGATTCGCGGACACCGCCGTACATACATCGGTGCGCTGCCGGGGCAGGTCATTCAGGGCTTGCGCCGAGCGGAGTCCAAGAACCCCGTATTCATCCTCGACGAGATCGACAAGCTCGGTTCGGACTTCCGCGGCGATCCCGCCTCCGCCCTGCTGGAGGTTCTCGATCCGGAGCAGAACAACACGTTCCGCGATCACTACCTCGACGTGCCGTTCGATCTCTCGGAGGTGCTGTTCCTGACCACTGCCAACGTGCTGGATCCTATTCCACCCGCGCTGCGCGACCGCATGGAGGTGCTCGAGCTCGCCGGCTACACCGAAGAAGAGAAGCTCGCGATTGCCTGCGAGCACTTGATCCAGAAGCAGGTGCGGAACCACGGCCTGTCACCCGAGCAGGTGGAGTTCACCGGGGGCGCCGTCCGTTCGGTCATCCGCAATTACACGCGTGAAGCCGGCGTGCGCAACCTGGAGCGCGAGATCGGCGCCCTGTGCCGCAAGGTCGCTCGTCGCCGCGCCGAGGGCGACGAGAGCAAGGTCGTGATCACGACCGACACGGTGGCGGAGATGCTCGGCGCGCCGGTGTTCCTCGACGAGGAGATCGAGAACCGCACCAAGGATCCGGGTGTCGCCGTAGGGCTCGCCTGGACGCCCGCTGGCGGCGACGTGTTGTTCGTCGAAGCGTCACGGATGCAGGGGGGCGGCACGCTCACGTTGACCGGCCATCTTGGTGACGTGATGAAGGAATCAGCGCGTACGGCTCTCTCGTGGTTCCGTACGAATGCCACCCATTACGGCGTGGATCCGTCCTTCTACAAGGATGCGGAGATCCATCTGCACGTGCCTTCGGGTGCGATCCCGAAGGACGGTCCGTCCGCCGGAGTCACGATGGTCACGGCGCTCGCGTCGGAGCTGACCGGCCGGTCGGTTCGCGGCGACATCGCGATGACGGGAGAGATCACCCTCTCGGGACGCGTGCTGCCCGTTGGCGGCATCAAGGAGAAGGTCCTGGCGGCCCGCCGCCACGGCATCACGGAAGTGATCCTGCCGCGTCAGAACGAGAAGAACATCAAGGAAGATCTCACAGACGCGCTGCGACAGGAGCTGACGATCCACTACGTGACCGAGATCGAAGAGGTCGTCGCACTGGCGTTGCTCCCCTCGTCTGCGCAGACGCACACGCCCACGCTGCCCGCCGTAGAGACAGTCCGGGCGACGGTGAACTGACGCTGAAATGGTAGATGGAAAATGGCAGATGGTAGAACGCCGCGGAAGATGCGGCGTTAGATCATCGACAGCGCTACCACGGTTTTCATGTCCACGATCTCGCCGCGGCGGATCATGTCGCGGGCTTCGCGCAGCGTGAACGTCTTCGCCTCGATGTCCTCGTCCTCGTCGACCGCCGCGGCTGCGGTGGGTTCGCTGAGCCCCGAAACGCGAAAGAAGACCATCTCCTCGTCGCAATAGCCCGGTGTCGGGTAGAGAGCGCCGAGTCGGACTACGGTGTCGGGCACCTGTCCGATTTCTTCGTGGCACTCGCGCTTTGCGGCCGCTTCGGCCGACTCGCCGGGGTCCACGCTGCCGGCCGGCACTTCCCACAGCCACCGCTTGACAGCGTGCCGGTACTGGCGGATGAGAATCACGTGTCCTGGTTCGGGCACGGGGAGGATCACGGCTGATTGGGAGTGGCGGACGAGATCGAGAGTGACCGTTGGACCATGCGGCAGCTTCACCTGCTCGCGGTCCACACTGAACACCCTGCCTTCGTAAACGCGCTCACGGCTGATGACTTCGATGTTGTCGCTCACGTCACTGTTCCATCTACCATTTACCATCTTCCATTTCACGCCTCGTCGGTCTCACCTTCACGAATCTCATCGAGCACCGACTGCAGGTCCGGCGGCAGCGGCGACTCGAACTCCACGCGGCGTCCATCTCCAGGATGCGTGAACGCCAGCCGCGCGGCGTGCAGGAACGGACGTTCCAGGCGCATGATGGCGCGAAGGTTGGCCGCCACGCGGCGGTGAACGCCGCCGTACTTGGCGTCGCCCGCGATTGGATGGCCGATCGCGCTCAGGTGCACGCGGATCTGGTGCGTGCGTCCTGTGGCGATCGCGACGTTGAGCAGCGACACGCCCTTGAGGTGGTGCGAATAGGTGACTCGCGTCACCGCGCTCCGCGCGCGTCGCGCGCGCGTCGACATCTTCTGCCGGTCCTCGGGATCGCGGCCGATCGGCGCGTCGATTCGCCGCCCGGCCTGTACGACGCCCCACACCAGCGCGATGTACTCCTTCTCGACCTCGCGATCACTGAACTGCCGCGACAGCTCCTGGTGCGCGCGATCGTGCTTGGCGACGACCATCACTCCTGATGTTCCGCGGTCCAGGCGGTGCACGATGCCCGGACGCAACTCCCCGCCGATTCCGCTCAGGTCCCTGACGTGGTGCAGGAGCGCGTTCACCAGCGTGCCACCCGTGTGCCCCGCAGCCGGGTGAACGACCATCCCCGCCGGCTTGTCGAGAACGACGACGTCGGGGTCCTGGAAGATGATGCGAAGGGGTAGCTCCTCGGGTTCCGGTGACGCCGGTGCCGGCTCGGGGATTTCCACCTCGTACACCTGCCCGGTATGGACGGCCGAGGACGCGCGCGGCGCGCCAGGCCCGCGAACGTGGCCGTCCTTGATGAGCCGCTGGATCTGTGAGCGCGAATGGTCCGGCAGCAGGGCGGTGAGGAAGTTGTCCAGGCGGAGGCCGTCCTGCTCGGCGTCCACCACCAGCCGGCGTCCGTGCGGGTCAAGGGACATGAGTTACGCCGCCCGGGCCCGCTTCGCCGCGATCTTCGGGTCCGGTGCCCAGCGTCGCGACAGGACGACCAGCATCGCGATGCTCAGCGGGACCAGCAGAACCGAAACAAACTGCGACGTCGACAGGGCCCCGACCATCCCGCGCGGGTCTCCGCGATAGAACTCGATGACGAACCGGGTGACGCCGTACAGGAGCATGTAGCTCCAGAACGTCCGCCCCGGGAACGCGCGTCCTCGCCGCTCGAGCAGCAGCAGGATCGCGAGAATCATGAGCTCCGCTACCGCTTCGTAGATCTGCGTCGGGTGAAGCGGAATGTTGAGCGGCGTGCCGACGTTTTGTGCGGCGTATTCGCTCGTGAAGGTTACGGCCCAGGCCACGTCCGTTGCTTTCCCGAAGCAGCAGCCGGCAAAGAAGCATCCCATGCGGCCGATCACGTGTCCGAGCGCGATGCCGGGGGCAAAGGCATCAGACACCGGCCACACCGGAAGCTTGTGGCGCCGCATGTACCACATCGCTACCGCGACGGCGGCAATGAGTCCGCCGTAGAACACCCCGCCCGAACGCAGCAGTGTCAGCAGCTCGCGCGGATTACGCGAGAAGGTGTCGAAGTCCACGGCCAGCAGCAGCAACTTCGCGCCGGCGAGCGCGCTGATGATGATCCAGATGCCGAGGTCCATGACCCGGTTCGCATCCAGACCGCGCGCCCGTGCGCGCACGAGCGCGAACTGCAGGCCGAGCAGATATGCGGCAGCCAGCAGGACGCCGTAGGTGTAGACCGGAAACCCGGCGATCTCAAACAGGATGGGATGCATGTTTCCGTCCGACGCCGATCGTATCGAGGATGACCAGGATCGCGCCGCATGTGATCGCGGCGTCAGCCACGTTGAATGCCCAGAAGTGGAGGTCGCGCCAGTAAACGTCCACGAAGTCGACCACGTGGCCCGCGATCGCGCGATCCAGCAGGTTGCCGAACGCGCCGCCGAGGATCATCGCCAGGCCGAGCCGGGCGATGCGATCATGGAACCCGAGCTGCGCGCCGTATGCGGCAATCGCGATCAGCGCAATCGCCGCGATCGCGACGATCACCACCGGCTTGTAGGGGAAATCGACGTCGTTCAGCATCCCGAACGCAGCACCGGTGTTCTGCACGTGCGCGAGATCGAGAAGCCCCGGGATGATCGTACGGCTCTCGCCCAGCTGAAGGTTGGACCGCACGAGCGCCTTGGTCAGCTGGTCCACCACGACGACGGCTGCCATGACGGCAAATTCGAAGGGCCGCGCGAAGCGCTCGCGAGCGGCCGGCGCGGCCGCAACGGTCGCGGTCTCCTGCGGCTGCGGCGCGCCTGTATCCAGAGGGTCCGGTACGGAGGTCATCCTTGCGCCCCTACCCTGTCCTGCCGCTGCAGTGCACCCGTGCACCGGTCGCAGAGGCCGGTGTCCGTCTTCACCGAAGCCACCATGCGCCAGCACCGCGGGCATTTCTCGCCCTGTGCCTTTTCGACCAGCACCTCGATCGGCCGGTCGGGGGCGTCGACGACGACGAGGTCCACCTCGGAGACGATGAAAAGCATAGCCAGTTCGTCGCGGACGGAGTTCAGCAGGCGGCCGAGTTCTCCAGCCGCCGTGACGATGACCTTCGCGCCAAGCGACGTGCCGATCGTCTTGTCCTGCCGCTTCACTTCCAGTGCGGCGTTGACCACGGTGCGCACGTCGATGAGCCGTTCCCAGCGCTCGATGAGCGCATCGTTCCTCCAGGCCTGCAGTTCCGCTGCTGTCGGGAACTCCGCGAGATGCACGGACGGCTCACGCCGCCCTGGCAGATAGCGCCACAGATCGTCGGCCGTCACCGGCAGAATCGGTGCGAGCAGCCGCGCGAGACCGTCGGCGATGATGTACATCGCGGTTTGCGCCGAACGTCGCTCGCGCGAGTCGGCGCCGAACGTATAGAGGCGGTCCTTCGAGACGTCGGCGTAGAACGCGGAAAGGTCCACCGTCGTGAGCTGGTTCAGCTTCTGAAAGATCGACGGAAAATCGTAGGCGTCGTACGCGGCGAGAACGCCCTGTGCCACCTCCGCGTACCGCGCGAGCGCGTAGCGATCGACCTCCTGCATGTCGGCGGCCGTGAGGCTGTCGCGAGCGGGATCGAAGTCGTACAGGTTGGCGAGCAAGTACCGGCACGTATTGCGGATCTTCCGATAGGCCTCGACGACGCGCTGCAGGATCTGCTTGCCAACGCGAAGCTCTTCGCGGAAGTCACTGCTCGCGACCCACAGCCGCAGCGTTTCGGCGCCGCTTTCCTTTATCACCTCGGCGGGCGCGATGACGTTGCCGATCGACTTGGACATCTTCCGGCCGTCCACGTCGATCAGAAATCCGTGCGTGAGGACCTGGTGAAACGGCGCCTGGCCGCGAGTGCCGAGCCCGACGAGCAGGGAGCTCTGGAACCACCCGCGATGCTGATCGCTCCCCTCTAGATAGATCTCCGCGGGCCACGTGAGCTCCGGGCGGAAGGGCAGCACCGCTTCATGGCTCGACCCGGAATCGAACCAGACGTCGAGAATGTCTCGCTCGCGCTCGAAGTCAGCGCTGCCGCACGAGGGGCACCGCAGCCCGCCGGGTAAGAACTCCTCGAGTGGACGTTCGTACCACGCATCCGCGCCGTACTCGTCGAACACGGATGCGGTTCGATCTATCAGCTCCCGCGTCAGGATCGCCTCACCGCACTTCGCGCAATCGACCGCCGGGATTGGCACACCCCAGGCGCGCTGGCGTGAGATGCACCAGTCCGGTCGATTGTTGACCATGTTGAAGATGCGATCGCGTCCCCAGGCAGGCACCCATGTCACGTTGCCGTCGATCGTGTCGAGGGCCGCCTGGCGAAGCGTCTTCCCGTGGATCACCGGTTCGCCGTCCATGCGGATGAACCACTGCGATGTGGCGAGGAAGATCACCGGGTTATGGCAGCGCCAGCAGTGCGGGTACGAGTGCTGGAAGTCGGCGCGGTGCCACAGCCGCGCGCGTTCCTTCAGCGCGGCCTCGATGTTGGGGTTGGCGTCGAACACTCGCTGACCGCCGAACAGTTCCACCGTTCCGAGGAAATGCCCGCCGGGTCCGACCGGCGCGTAGATCTCGAGCCCGTAGCGCACACCCGTATTGAAGTCGTCGGCACCGTGCCCCGGCGCGGTGTGGACGGCTCCGGTTCCCGCTTCGAGCGTGACGTAATCACCAAGCACTCCGAGGGACGGCCGCGCGTAGATGGGATGCTGAAAGCGGATGTGCTCGAGCTCCGCCCCCTTCATCCGCGCAACGGGCGGGCCGAATGGCTTACCCACCGCTTCTGAAACGGCGGGGGCAAGCGCTTCCGCTACGATCACCGCGCGGCCATCCACCTCGTACGCCGCGTAGTCGAATTCCGGGTGGAACGCGATCGCGAGGTTCGACGGGATCGTCCAGGGTGTCGTGGTCCAGATCAGGACCGACACGTTTCTGCCCGTGAGCGAGGGGATCCGCGAAGCGAGCTCCGCTCGCCCTTCCGGCGTCACCTCGAATTCGACGTAGATCGACGGGGACGTGTGCTCTTCGTACTCGACTTCTGCTTCCGCCAGCGCCGTTCGGCAGTGGATGCACCAGTGAACGGGCTTCTTCCCTTTGTAGACGAGCCCCTGCTCCACGAACCGCCCCAGCGCGCGAACGATCGCCGCCTGATACCTGAAGTTCATCGTGAGGTAGGGACGGTCCCAGTCGCCGAAGATGCCAAGACGCTGGAATTCCTCCGTCATCACCCCGATGAAACGGTCGGCGTAGGCGCGGCATGCACGGCGGAAGTCGGCCACGCTCATGTCGCGCTTTTTCTTGCCGAGCTCCCGGTCCACCTTCAGCTCGATCGGCAGACCGTGGCAGTCGTACCCCGGCACGTACGGCGAGTCGAAGCCCGCCATCGTCCGCGACTTCACGACGAAATCCTTCAGGATTTTGTTGAGTGCCGTCCCCAGATGGATCTGACCGTTGGCATACGGAGGTCCGTCGTGCAGCACGAACTTCGGACGACCGGCGCGCGCCTCGCGCGTCCGTTCGTAGAGGCCCATCTCCTTCCACCGGGCAAGCGCCTGGGGCTCGGCCGTCTGAAGGTTCGCCTTCATCGGGAAGTCAGTACGGGGGAGGTTCAGTGTGTCTTTCCAGTCCGACATGGGGAAACCAACATTTTAGTTCCAAAGATAAATTTCGAAAGGTTTCGGCGGGTTTTCCAGCGTTTTCCGACGACTGCTTCCGCCCCCCACCGCGTCACCTCGACTGATTCGAACCGCTGAGCTGTAAGCTGAGCCGGAGGTCTTGGAAGGGCAAACCTATAATCGTTCTATGAGCCCTGCCGCCGCTCCCGTGACCTCTAACGTTCGACGCGAGGTGCTCTCGAACGGACTCACGGTCCTCGTCCAGGAGCTTCACACCGCGCCGCTCGCGTCGGTGTGGTGCTGGTATCGCGTGGGTTCCGGCGACGAACCGCCAGGGCTGACCGGTATCTCGCATTGGGTCGAGCACATGAATTTCAAGGGGACGGAGCAGATCCCCCGTGATCGGATCAAGGGCATCGTCGAGAAATTCGGCGGGATGTGGAACGGCTACACCTGGGTGGACCAGACCACATACCTGGAGACGGCCTCGAGCGCGGCGCTCGATCAGATGCTCTTCATAGAGTCGCAGCGCATGTCCGCGTCGCTGTTCGATGCCGCGGAGTGCGAGGCGGAGCGGACGGTGGTCATCTCGGAACTGCAGGGCGGCGAAAACGATCCGGATCAGGTGCTCGACATCGAGCTCACCGCGACCGCGCTTCAGACGCACCCATACCGCCATCCGACGATCGGCTGGCTTCACGACCTCCGGTCGATGACTCGCGCGCATCTCTACGACCACTATCGGCGATATTACGTGCCGCAGAACGCGACCCTCGTGGTCGTCGGGGACGTCGACACCGATGACGTGCTGAGGAAGGTCGAAGCGTATTTCGAACCGATTCCGGGCTGTGAGGTGAAGCACTATGAACGGCCGGAGGAGCGTCCGCAGGACGCCGAGCGACGGGTCCTCGTTGAACGTGAAGGGGCGACGGGCTATGTCAAAATCGCGTATCCGTCTCCCGCGGCCGGTGATCCGGAGTTCTTCGCCCTCCTCGTGCTCGATGCCGTGCTGACGGGCGCCAAGGGTCTGAGCCTCTGGTGTGCGTTCCGAGGTGCGCCTCCCCAGCGGAAGTCGCGCTTATATACGGCCCTGGTAGGTCGCGGGCTTGCTTCGATGGTGTCCGGAGCCCTTCTGCCGACGAGGGATCCCTTTCTCTACACGCTTTCGTTCACGGCGGCGGACGGTGTGGCGCTCCGCGCCCTCGAGGACGTCGCGCTCGAGGAAATCGAGCGGGTTCGCACTGAGGGCGTGACGCCGCAGGAGCTCGCGCGCGCCAAGCGGCAGCTCAAGGCGCGGCTCGTGTTCGAAAATGACAGCGTCACCAGCGTCGCGCATCAGCTGGGCTATTTCGAGACGATTGCGGGCGCCGGTTACCTCGAACAGATCGGCAGCCGCATCGCGTCCGTCACCCTCGACCAGGTTGGCGAGGTCGCGCGGCAGCGACTCGTCGCGCAGAAGCGGACCGTCGGCTGGTTCCGTCCGATGGCGCCGCGATGACATCGATCCAGACGCTGTCGAGGGGCCTCGACCCGCTGCGAACCACCCTCGACAATGGGGTGGTGATCCTGGCTCAGGAGAGCCGTGCGGTGGCGGCGATTGCCTTGAACGCGACCTTCTTTGCCGGAAGTGTCCACGATGCGGAGAATCTTCCCGGGGTGGCGTATCTCACCCGTCGCACGATCGATCGTGGCACGGCGATTCGTTCAGCCGACGACATAGCCGCCACCCTGGACGACCGCGGTGTTTCCCTGCGGACCGCCGTGACACGTCACACGTTATCGTTGTCGTGCCTCTGTCTGCCCGAGGATTTCGACGAGGTCCTGGCGCTGATTGCCGACATCGCGCGGCATGCGGTGTTTCCCGAGCTCGAGCTCGAGAAACAACGACAGGAAGCGATCACGTCTCTTCGCGAAGACCAGGACGATCCCGCAAGAGTCGCGTACGACACGCTGCTGGACCTTCTCTACGGAAGAGACCATCCTTACGGACGGCGGGTCAAAGGAGGACTCGAGGCCCTGGAAGCGATCACCCGCACGCATCTCGTCGACTTCCACCGCCGTCGGCTCACACCATCCTCTTTGAAGGTCGCTGTCAGCGGTGACGTTTCGGCGGAATCGGCGGTCGCGTCGGCGGAAAGGGCCTTCGCAGACTGGGTGGGTCCGGTTGCGGAGAACGAGCCGATTGCGCCGCCGCAGGATCGTCGCAGCCGCAGCTGCCAGAGCATCGCGATGCCGGGGAAGGCGCAGACGGATATCGCGTATGGGTTCGCAGCCGTTCGACGGCTCGATCCCCGCTACTACGCGTACTGGGTCATGAACGACATCCTCGGGCAGTTCGGGTTGGGAGGCCGGTTGGCCGAGAACATACGCGAGCGGCAGGGTATGGCGTACTACGCCTACAGCACCATCGAACCTGCTGAAGGAGAAGGTGCGCTCGTGATCCACGCAGGCGTCGCGCCGGAGAACGTCGCGCGAACCATCGAGGCCATCGACACCGAAGTGCGCCTTCTCGGCCGCGAGGGCCCGACTGTCAACGAGCTGGAAGAAACGCGCGATTCCCTGATCGGCGCCATTCCGCGCATGCTCGAGACCAATGAGAGCATTGCGGATTTCATGCTGTTCGCCGAGCAGTTCGCGCTTGGGCTGGACTACCATCATCGCCTCCCTGGCCTGCTCCAACAGGTCACAATGGACGACGTGAAAGAAGCAGCCGCTGACATCCTGAATCCGGCGCGCGCTGCCGTGGCCATTGCCGGTCCGCCCTCGTGATCCGCCGGCTCGAGACACTCGAAGATTGCCGTCGTGTCGTGGAGCTCGAGAAGCAGGTCTGGGGCTACACCGACGCGGAAGATGTCGTCCCCGCGCCCGTGCTGATCGTTTCCATCAAACGCGGCGGCGTGCTCCTTGGATCTTTCGACGATTCAGGCGAGATGACGGGCTTCGTGTACTCGATCCCGGGTTTGAAGAACGGCCGGTCGACCCAGTGGTCCCACATGCTGGGCGTCGTCGCCGACGCGCGGTCCGCGGGGATGGGGAGATTGCTGAAGCTGGCGCAACGCGAAGCGACGCTCGCGATGGGCATTGACCTCATCGAGTGGACCTACGATCCCCTGCAGGCCCTCAACGCCCATCTCAACTTCGTTCGTCTCGGCGTGGTCGTCGAGGAATACGAAGAGAACATCTATGGAGAGTCGAGCAGCCCGCTTCACCAGGGATCACCGACCGACAGGTTCATCGCCGAGTGGCACCTGCGCGAGCCGCACGTCGAGCGCCGGATCTCGGGCCGCGGTCCCGTCGTCCGCGACGCATCGGTCGCGTCAGCGCCCGTCGTGAATCCTTCGCGGACGGGCGTCTGGCTGGAACCCGTGGACGGCGAGCTCGCGTACGACTCGCGGCGTGTCCTCGTCGAGATCCCGGTCGGCTTCAGCGACATGCAGGCGAAGGTCCCCGAACTCGCGCTGCAGTGGCGCATGACCACGCGCCGGATCTTTCAGCACTA
This sequence comes from Vicinamibacterales bacterium, assembly GCA_035537955.1. Classification (GTDB taxonomy): domain Bacteria; phylum Acidobacteriota; class Vicinamibacteria; order Vicinamibacterales; family 2-12-FULL-66-21; genus JACDCA01. The sequence continues at coordinate 14,326 of DATLLF010000197.1, forward strand.
TTTCGGGCGCGGATACAGAGCCGTGGATTTCATCCTCTCGCGCGAGGCGCGCCGAGGGCAGTATCTGCTCGCGCTGAGATCATGACGGCGTAAGTTGCCGGTCTACCCGGGAGGCCAGCGAAACGTTCGGCCTCCGAGCAGGTGCAGATGAATGTGAAACACCGTCTGCCCTGCGTCCGCATTGCAGTTGAACACGGTTCGGTAGCCGCCGTCCGCATGTCCGCGCTCGCGCGCGAGGGCGGCGGCACGGCGCGTCATCTCCCCGACAATCGCGTCGTCGCCCGGCGTGAGATCGTTGAGCGTTGCAATGTGCTGGCGGGGGAGGATCAGAATGTGCGTCGGCGCCTGCGGGTTGATGTCTTTGATCGCGACCACGCGATCGTCCTGATAGACGACGGATCCGGGAATCTCACCCGCGATGATCTTGCAGAACAGGCAGTCAGCCATCTCGTCTCCTTCCGCCTGACGGTCTCGACAGAACAACGGTCCGCGGGATTCCCTGCAGGTCCTCGCGGATGCGTTCGACGCACCAGCCGGTCTCGTGCGCCAGATTCGACACGCCTGCGGCCTGGCCAAACCCGAATTCAACAACGAGGCGCCCATGATCCGCAAGACGATCTCGCGCCTGTACAAACAGTCGGTGCATGACCTCGAGACCGGTCGCGCCGCCGAACAAAGCGACATGCGGCTCGTAGCGAAGTACTTCGGGCTGCATGGCGGATGCGTCCGCTTCCGGAACGTACGGCGGGTTCGAGACGATGAGATCCGCAACGTCGGTGACGTCGGTCAGTACATCCGAACGGATCAACGTGACGCGGTCCTCCACGTGATATCGTCGCGCGTTCCGCCTCGCCACCGCGAGCGCGGCCGCTGACACATCGGTGGCGACGATGTGGACGTCCGCGAGCTCGCAGGCGATGGTCACCGCCAGACAGCCGCTACCAGTACCCACGTCCATGACCCGTGCGCACGTCTGCTCGCGCGCGAATGCGAGCGCTTCCTCGATGATGATTTCGGTTTCCGGCCGCGGGACGAGGACGTCGGCGGTGACCTCGAAGTCACGCTCCCAGAACTCGCGGACCCCGACGATCTGCGCGACAGGCTCGCGCTGCGCCCTCCGCGAGATCAGGCCGGCAAACGCTGACGCGAAGTCAGGAGGCTCGTTCTCGTGCGCGTGGACGAGCAGCCTGGCCCGGTCCCACCCGAGCGCGTGACGCGCAAGCACTTCGACATCGAGCGGAGCGTCGGCTCCCGGGATGCCGGCGGCTTCGAGACGCGCGCGCGCGTCCGCGAGCCGCTCCGCGACCGTGGTCATCAGGGCGTCTCTGCCGCCGTCGCTTCCTTGAGCTTTTCGGAGGTGAAGAAGGTGACCGCCGCGTCGATCAGCTCGTTCAGATCGCCATCGAGTGCTTCGGTCAGCTGATGCATCGTGTGGCCGATCCGGTGATCGGTGATGCGATTCTCGCGGAAGTTGTAGGTGCGGATCTTCTCCGACCGTTCGCCTGTGCCGACCTGCGTGCGCCGATCCCTGGCGATCGCCTCCTGCTGTTTCTGCATCTCGAGATCGTAGAGCCTCGAGCGGAGGACCTTCATCGCCTTCGCGCGGTTCTTGATTTGCGATTTCTCATCCTGCTGCGAAACGACGAGCCCGGTGGGGATGTGCGTGATCCTGACAGCCGAGTAGGTCGTGTTCACGCTCTGGCCGCCGGGACCGCTCGAACAGAAGGTGTCGATGCGGAGGTCCTTCTCGTTGATCTGGATGTCGACATCCTCGGCTTCCGGCAGCACGGCGACAGTGGCTGTGGAGGTGTGAATGCGGCCGCTGGCTTCGGTCGCCGGCACGCGCTGCACGCGGTGCACGCCGCTCTCGTATTTGAGGCGGCTGTACGCGTTGCGCCCCTCGATCATGGCGATGACTTCCTTCAGGCCGCCCGCACCGCTGTCGCTCATGCTGAGGACTTCGAGCTTCCAGCCCTGTCGCTCCGCGTAGCGCGAGTACATCCTGAAGAGATCCGCCGCGAACAGCGCAGCTTCGTCGCCGCCGGTGCCGGCGCGAATTTCGAGGATGACGTTCTTTGCGTCGTTGGGATCCTTCGGGACCAGGAGCACCTTGATTTCGTTCAAGAGCTGGTCGCGCCTGGACTCGAGCGAGTGCAGCTCGTCCTCGGCGAGCTCGCGCATGTCGGGGTCCTTCACCAGCTCCTGTGTGGCGGCGACCTGTTCGACGACCGATTTGTACTCGCGGAAGGCGTCGACGAGCGGCTGCATTTCCGACAACGCCTTGGAATGCGTGCGGAATTTCGCCGTGTCGGCCTGCACCGCGGGGTCGGCCATTTCGGCCATCAGCTGGTCGTAGCGGGCCTCGACGGCCCTGAGTTTATCGAGCATAAATTGTGCTGCGCGTCAGAAATGACCCGCTTATCCTCCGGAGACGGGCGGCAGGAACGCGACCTCGTCGCCGTCTTTCAATCGTGTCGTGAGCTTCGCGTACTCCTCGTTGATCGCGCACGACACGGACCCGGTATACGGCTCGAGCGCCGGGTACTCGAGGGCGAGCCCCTCCCAGAGACGTCGCGCGTCGCAACCTTCGGGGATCTCGAGGCGCAGCTCCGACTTTCCCGACAGATCGCGAAGTCGGGCGAACAAGCGCAGCGTTACGTGCACGCCCGCTCGAGTGCGACCTGGCGCGCCGCTTCGTCGCCCGGGTCCGCCGTCGCTCCTTCGATCCACACGTCGCCGCCCTCGAAGTGCTCGTGCTTCCAGATCGGCGAGATCTGCTTGATGCGTTCGATTGCGTAGCGGCTCGCGGCGAACGCGTCCGCTCGGTGCGCCGCCGCCGCCGCAATGACCACGCTCGCATCGCCGATTTCGAGCCGGCCCACGCGATGGTGAATGGCGAGGGTCACCGACGGCCAGCGATCCGCAACTTCACCGCCGATCCGCTCGAACGATTTCACCGCCAGCGGTACGTACGCTTCGTACTCGAGGAAGAGCACAGGTCGCCCCGCGTTGTGATTGCGGACCGTACCGACGAAGGTCACGACGGCGCCACACTCTGGCCCACCGGAGACAGCAGCGATCTGCGCGGTGTTCAGCGGATCGCTGCTGACACCAAATCGCGGAGACACGGATCAGTATAGCGCGCTGGGGAAATGGCCGAGCGGCCCGTGACCGCCGCCAATGCGCGGGGCCGCGCGGATTGCCGCGTCGACATAATGCTTCGCGCGCTCCACGGCCGCGGATACATCATGGCCCAGGGCGAGATTCGCGGCTATGGCGGATGCGAACGTACAACCGGTTCCATGGGTGTGTGACGTGTAGATTCGCGGTGAGGCGAGCTCGTCGCAGCCGCCAGTGGTGCAGACGACATCGATGCTGTCGCTGGAGCTCAGGTGCCCTCCCTTCACGACTACGACGCGCGGCCCGAGCGCGAGGATCCGCCGGGCGGCCTCGCGCATGTCGTTCACCGAGGTGATCCCCATCTGTGTCAGGACCTCCGCCTCGGGAATGTTCGGCGTGACGACGTGCGCCAGCGGCAGCAGTTGCACGCGGATGGCCGCGATGGCCGACGACTCGAGCAGACGGTCGCCCCCTTTGGCGACCATGACCGGGTCGACCACCGGGTGCGGCAGGTTCAACCGACGGATTGCGCTCGCGACCGCGGTCACGATCTCCGCGGTTGCGAGCATGCCGGTCTTCACGGCGTCTATACCGATGTCGCCGGCAACGGCATCGATCTGCGCCACGATCAGCGGTATCGACACCGGTTCCCAGGCAGTCACGCCTCGGGTGTTCTGCGCGGTGATCGCGGTAATGGCCGTCGTGCCATAAACCCCGTGCGCGGCGAAGGTCTTGAGGTCCGCCTGTATGCCCGCGCCTCCGCCCGAGTCGCTGCCCGCAATTGTCAGTGCCGTACGCATACGCTAGAATCCGTCACTTATGAGCATCGGACACGGCCGCACAGAAACGTTGGGCACGCTGCTGACGACCTGGACAGCGGATGCCGGAACCTCTCGCGCCACGAGGATAGCCGCCGTGCTGTTCATTGCCACCGCCACCGCGGCCGCGGCGCAGGTGAGTGTGCCGCTCGGTTTCACGCCCGTGCCGCTCGTCCTTCAGGACATGATCGTGCTGCTCGGGGGCGCGGCGCTCGGCTCGCGTCTCGGCATGTTCGCTCAAATCGTGTATCTGGCTGCGGGTATCGCCGGCTTGCCGGTGTTTGCTGCCTCGCCCGTGCTGCCACAGGGGCCGCTGCGGCTCCTCGGACCGACCGGCGGGTACCTGCTCAGTTATCCTTTCGCCGCGTTTCTCACGGGTTATCTCGCCGAGCGGGGCTTCGATCGCCGCTATCTCACGTCCGTGCTGGCGATGGCCGCCGGCCTCGGCGTCGTCTTCGTTTTCGGCGTCACATGGCTCGCGCTGTTCGCCCGGCCCGCCGCCGTGGGCCTTGACGCTGCGCTGCGCACCGGGTTCTATCCCTTCGTCCTTGGCGATATCGTCAAAATCTGCTTCGGAGCCGCGGTACTTCCTGGCGCCTGGAAGCTCGTCGGGCGCCAGGCCGGCTAAAGCCGGCCTCTACGGTCCTCAACGCCGGCATCGAGCACCCAGCACGAGCACTGAGCACGAGCACTGAGCACCCAGCACTCATCACCCAGCACTCATCACCCAGCTCCGGATCCGTCTTACCTAACGTAGCCGAGGCTTCTGAGTCGCTCGATCATTTCGCGATCGAGCGGTTGTCCCTCTCTCAATCCGGCTGGTGACGTGCGTCGTCCGTACGTATCCACCTGACGGACGGGGAAGCGGCTCCTGACGCCCGCCGTGAGAACATCCACGAGCGGACGGCCCGGCAACTCGCGGCTGATGGGAACGCCCAGCACGTGCAGCACCGTGGGCGCAATGTCGATCGGCCGCGCGTCGCCGTGGATTTCGGCCGCGGCGTGCTCGCCCGAGACGGCGACGGCGCCGCGCGTGATCGTCGCGATCCGCCCTGGCTCGGCCACCACGAACACGATCTCGTTGTTCGCGGGCGCCGTCATCTCGCGCAGCAGGCCATCGAGAAAGAAGTAGTAGCCGCGGAGCGCGTCGAGTCGTGCTGCAAGCGCCGACGGGGCGACCGCGTCGCCAGAGCCGAGCAGTGCGTGTTGCGCGATGTCGAGGCCGGGAAGGTAGACGGCGAGCAGATCGAGCGAACGGGGATCCAGCCTGGACGCGACCGCGACCTGCACCGCATCCACTTCAGCGGCTCGATGCAGCGCGGCCGCTGCGTCAGGATCTGGCGTGGACGGCAGGAGTGTCGCGATTGTGTTCGCGGCCTGCTCCCTGATCGCCGGCCACTCTCCGCGAAGCCGGTCGTACACGTGCACCGGAGCGATCTCGCCGTCGAGCGCACCGCCGCGCTCGAGCCTCAGCGTCGCGCGATCCGAGAGCACGATCGGCGGATTCGCGCCGGATGCCGTTGCCGGCCAGGTTGCCCACCAGTTGATGACCGCCGCACGCAGCCCCGCGTCCGCGGCTACTTCCCACAGCGTCTTCGCCCGCAGTTCGGTGCCGCTCGCCGTGGACGGCCGCGTCAGCCGAAGCAGGTCGGTAACGTCTCCCAGTGCACGCGCGAGCCCGTGTGGCTCCGACGCGACGCTGCCCTGGAGCCCGGCGACGCGACGCGTCTCCAGCCCCTGGACACCGTGGACCGTGGGAGGTTGCCCGGTGGCAATGGTCGTCCATTCCCGCGCCGGATCGCGAACGGCGTCAGCACCGAGCCGGATCGCGCCGTTGGCGAACAGACGGACGAGCGTCGGTACCCGGCCGGTCGCGGCGAGTGCGTCCATTGCCGCAGGATCGAAACCGTCGATGGCGACGAGCTTGACGCGGACGCCGGGTGAGATCACCGCGAGGTGGGGTGCGGGTGTTTCGCTTGCGGGAGCGGGTGCGGCGAGGAGGAGCAGTCCGGCGGCGCCGGCAAACGCCACAACGGCAGCGGCGGCTGTCAATCGCCATGCGGGCGTGCGATCGACTCTTGCGGTCGCGTTGCCGCCGCGTGCGGCCATGACGGCGAATGCAGTGATGGAAGTCGCATGGCCGAGCAGCAGGCTGATGCCGACCGCAACGAGCAGGACGAACACCGTCCACAGCGGGGAGAGCAGCGCAGCGTTCGCGTTCGCGATACGCCACCACAACGTGAGATACACGAGGCACCCCGCTCCGACGAGTACACCCGCGGCCCGCGACACGAGTCGCGCGCGACGGCCGAGCAGTGTGGCGGGCAGCCTCGCCGCGACCAGGCTCGCGACGAAGGAAAGCGCTGTGGCCGCTGTGCCGAAGAGCAGCGCGAGGTAGACCGCGACGACAAGCGCGTCGCGCGTCCCGGTCACAAGACCGGGCAGCCGGGTCCCGATACCGATCGCTGCGGCCGGGCCGAGCAGCACGGCCGCGAGCACGCCGATGCGCAGCGACGCAAGCGCGGCGATTGCGACCGGCCGTCGAGCGTCGCGCGCAGGGCCGAGCACGAACCTGTCGACGCCGGCGTCGAGGTACCCGAGCGACCGCAGGCGCTGGCGCAAGTCGTCGACGCGCGGATCCTTCGGCGTGGTCATGGGCTCACATGCTGCGGCCGGCGACGAACGCCGATAGCTCGCGAAGCCGGTCCGCGCGACGGCCGAACGGCTGAAGCGCGAGGTTGGCCGTGTCGCACAACTCGCGTGCGAGCTGTCGTGCGCCTGCAACGCCGCTGAACGACACGAACGTGGTTTTCCGCGCGTCGCCGCGTACGGCCTTGCCGGTCTCCGATGGATCCCCTTCCACGTCGAGCAGGTCATCGACGATCTGAAACGCGAGACCGAGGTTCTTCGCGTAGGCCGAGAGCGACGCGACCGCGTGCGCCGCGGCACCCGCCGCGAGCGCGCCGCAGGCGGCGGCCGCGACGAACAGCGCGCCGGTCTTTCCGCGATGGATCCGCTCGAGCATGTCGAAGTCGATCTGCTGGTCGGTCGCGAGCAGGTCGGCCGCCTGGCCTCCGACCAGGCCGTCCAGCCCCACGCTGCCCGACAGCAGAGACGTCATTCTCGTCGCCAGCGCTGGTTCGTACGAGCGCGACACGTGTCCGAAGGCTTCGTTCAGCAGCGCAAACGCGGCGAGGATCGCGATGGCCTCACCGAACTCGCGATGGTTCGTCGCACGCCCCCGCCGCAGCGGGGCATCGTCCATGGACGGCAGATCGTCGAGGATGAGCGACGCCGCGTGAATCAGCTCGACGGAGGCCGCGGCCGGTGACGCCTGCGCCGCCCTGCCGCCGCACAGCTCCGCACAGAGCAATGTGAGCACAGGCCGCACGCGTTTTGACGGCGCGAGGACCGTATACGCCATCGAACGCTGAACGGCTTCGCCGCGATCGGGCACCAGCCGGCGCAGCTCGTCGTCGGCGAGCCGCTGGTATTCAGAAAAAAACGAGGGGAGGTGCATCACTGCGGGCCCGTGTCCGCCACGAACTCGAGCAGGTATTGGTAGCGCAGGAAGTTGCCACGTGACTCGAGACGAAGACCGGCGGCTTGCGCGTCGCGGATGACGCGCTCCGGATCCGCGCGTTCCTCCATCGCAGGGCCAGGGCCGTGTCCGTTCTTCGTGAACTCCACAATGCCCACACGTCCGCCTGGCTTCAGCGAGGCGCGGACCTTCCGCAGCAGCGTCTGTGGATCGTCCATCTCGTGATAGGTGTCCACGATCAGAACGACATCGACGGGAGCGGGCAGCTGCGGGTCGGCAGTCGTGCCAAGCACGGTGTCGACGTTCTTGAGGCCTTCGCGGTCGACGCGGCGCTTGATGGCGCCGATCATCTCCGGCTGGATGTCCTGCGCGTAGACGCGGCCGTTCGGCCCGACGCGGCGGGCGAGGCGGATCGTGAACCAGCCCCCGCCGGCACCGAGGTCAGCGACGACGCTTCCCTCGGCTATGCCGAGGTGATCCATGATCTGTTCGGGTCGCTGCCACGCGTCGCGATCCGGTCCCTCGAGAAGACCCAGGTCCTGCGGCGGGAAGAGGCGTCCGTGCTGGCGCTGCTGCGCCTCGGCCGGAGCGGTCAGCAGCGCGAGCGCCAGCGCCGCCACCGCGCTTACCCGATGAACCCTTCGAACGTTTGGCACCTGTGTCCTTATTTTCACCCGGGACGCCAGGGGTCGTCATGGCTTCGACCGCCAGAATGGCGTCGAGCTGCGTTTCGGTCAGGAGGCCTCGTTCCCTGACGAGATCGCGGATGCTCCTGCCTGTTTTGACGGCTGTCTTGGCGATATCGGCCGTTTCAGCGTATCCGATGTATGGGCTGAGGGCGGTGGCGACGGCTGTACTCCGATCGAGCAGTTCGCGGCAGCGCTGTTCGTCCGCCTCGATGCCGCCGACACATCGCGTGCTCAGAACGGCCATGGCATTGGCCAGGATGCGGATCGAATGGACGGCGTTCCAGGCGATCACCGGCATCATCACGTTCAGCTCGAGCTGGCCGTGATCCGCCGCGGCCAGGATTGCCGCATCGCAGCCGATGACCTGATAACAGACCTGGTTCATCATTTCAGGCACGGACGGGTTCACCTTGCCAGGCATGATCGAAGATCCCGGCTGCACCGGCGGCAACTGGATCTCGGCGATGCCGGCGCGCGGGCCCATGCTCAGGAGGCGCAGGTCAGACGCGACCTTGCCCACTTCGACGGCGAGGCGACGCAATGCTCCCGACACCGCGAGCACGTCGCCCATGCTCTGCGTCACCCGAAAGCGGTCCTTTGCCGGGTGCAGGGCGAGCCGGGTCATCTGCGCCAGGTTCGCGACGGCGCGTGTCGTGTACTCGTCGCCGGCGTTCAGGCCCGTGCCCAGCGCGGTCGCGCCGAGGTTCAGCTCGTGGAGCAACGTCGCCGTCCGCTCGACTTCGGCGAGCGCGTGACGGACGTTGGCGGCAAAGCCGCCGAACTCCTGGCCGAGCGTGATCGGCACGGCATCCTGAAGGTGCGTTCGTCCTGTCTTCAACACGGACGCGAAGTCGTCGCGCTTGCGCTCGAGCGCCGACGCGAGCTCGTGCCCGGATTTCAACAGCGAGGGCAGCGCGTCGAGCATCGCGAGTCGCGTCGCGGTCGGGAACACGTCGTTGGTCGACTGTCCCATGTTGACGTGATCGTTCGGATGCACGCGCGCGTAGGCGCCGCGGCGTCCACCGAGGTGCTCTTCAGCGAGGTTCGCGAGCACCTCGTTCGTGTTCATGTTGTGCGATGTCCCGGCGCCAGCCTGATACACGTCCACGACGAACTGATCGCGATGTGCGCCCTCGAGAATTTCATCGGCAGCCGAAACAATCGCTGCGGCCACCTCTGAATCGAGACGTCCAAGCGATGCGTTCGCCTGCGCGGCAGCCTTCTTGATGCGGACCGTGGCCGTTATGAGCTCGGGGTGCGCGGTGAGGCCGCTGATGGGGAAGTTCTCGACGGCGCGTCGCGTCTGGGCGCCGTAGAGCACACCGTCCGGCACATGAACTTCGCCGAGGGGGTCACGCTCGATGCGGAATGCCATAGCGAACCGGCTTCTTCCCCGCAATTATACTGTTCGCATGCTTCCCGCCTTCTTCGACAGCATCGTCCAACTCATCACGAAGACGTCGACGGATCTCCCGCCGGACGTGCGCGCGGCGATGGCGACGGCGCTGTCAGCTGAAGAGCCGGCGACCCGGGCCGGTCAGGCGCTGACGATCATTGCGCAGAACATCGACCAGGCCGAGTCGTGTGACGGACCCATCTGCCAGGACACCGGCATGCCGACGTTCGAAGTACGTGTGCCGGTCGCGGCAAACCAGCTCTGGATGCGCACGAAGATTCGTGAGGCCGTCGCCGAGGCGACAACGCGCGGGAAGCTGCGGCCGAACTCCGTGGATTCGATCACCGGCGAGAACTCGGGAAACAATCTCGGACCGGGCACGCCGATCATCCACTTCGATCAGTGGGAGCACGACGAGATCGAGGTGAAGTTGATCCTCAAGGGCGGGGGCTGCGAGAACACCAACGCGCAATATGCGCTGCCGGCGGACCTCGATCATCTCGGCCGCGCGGATCGCTCGCTGGAGGGCGTGCGCAAGTGCATTCTGCACGCGGTGTGGAAGGCGCAGGGGAAGGGATGCAGCCCGGGCGCGGTGGGTGTGTGTGTCGGCGGCGACCGCACGTCAGGCTACCTGCACGCGAAAGAGCAGTTGTTCCGCACGCTCGACGACAGGAACGGGGATCCGCGACTCGCGCAGCTCGAAGAGTCCATCATGGACGAAGCGAACCGGCTCACCGTCGGGCCGATGGGTTTCAGCGGACGCACGTCGTTGATCGGCTGCAAGATCGGCGCGCTCAATCGCCTGCCCGCAAGCTTCTTCGTATCGGTGGCGTACGACTGCTGGGCGTTCCGCCGTCTCGGCGTTCGCCTCGACGCGCAGACAGGCGCGATCGTGTCATGGCTCTATCGCCAGAACGAGCCATCGAAGCCGATGCTCGCAGCGGAAGTCGTCGCGGCCGGATTCCCGCGCACGGGGCGCGAGATTCCGCTGCAGGCGCCGATCTCCGAAGAGCAGGTCCGTGCGCTGAAGGTCGGCGACGTGGTGTTGATTTCAGGACGCATGTTCACCGGGCGTGATGCGGTTCACGCGCATCTGATGAAACACGAACCACCCGTCGATCTGAACGGCGCCGTCCTCTACCACTGTGGTCCAGTCGTAGTACAGGATCAGACCGGTTGGAAAGTCACGGCGGCGGGACCAACGACGAGCATCCGCGAGGAGCCATACCAGGCGGACATCATCCGCATGTACGGTGTGCGTGTCGTGATCGGCAAGGGGGGCATGGGTCCCAGGACCCTTGCCGGCTTGAAGGAATCGGGAGCGGCGTACCTCAACGCGATTGGCGGCGCGGCGCAGTTCTACGCCCGATGCATCGAGCGCGTCGAAGGGGTGTCACTGATGGAGTTCGGCACGCCCGAGGCGATGTGGCACCTCGAGGTTCGCGATTTCCCGGCCATCGTGACGATGGACGCGCACGGCAACAGCCTGCACAAGGAAGTGGAAGAGCAGTCAGGAACGGTCCTCGCGGGTTTGAAGACGTCCCGGCTGGACGTTGCGTGACTCGATGCTAGGACCTGGATAACCAGGTGAGCGCTGCGGCCAAAAGCGCGATCAGCGGCAGCGCGAGGTTCAGCGCCAGCATCCACTTCGCCTCGTTTTTGAAGCTCCAGCGGATCACGACAGCGCCTCGGTGAAGATCCGCTTCAATTCTGCGGCCGCCATGTCTGCACTCCTGAAATGCAGGCGGGCCACCCTGCGGCCGTGCGCTTCGAGCGTTTGTACGTCGCCGAGCGCCTGCGCGCGCTTCAGCACCGAGAACGAATATCCAGCGTCGGGAATGGGCGTGCTCGTGGCGTCGTCGGTCGTCAGCACGAAGGCGACGCACGTGTTCGGTCCGCCCTTGTGATACTGACCGGTGGAGTGAAGATAGCGCGGGCCCAGACCGAACGTGCTTGCCACCTTCGTACGCGAACGCAGCTCGGTGCGGATCTCCCCGAGCGCTTCCTCGACATCGCTCTCACCCGGAAGGTACGAGAGGAACGCCGCGTAATCACCGGCGCGAAGCGATGCGATCGCGTGTCGAACGGATTCTGCGGAGGCCGATGGCGGGGTGTCGTCGAATCGCCCGTTTGCCGCGAAGGATGAGAGCAGGGCCTTGGTCTTCTCCTTAGCCTCCGACACGTTCGGCTCGTCGAACGGATTGATGACCAGTGCCGCGCCGGCAATGGCGGTGGCAAACTCCCAGCGGAAGAACTCGGCGCCGATACCGTCGTGCCTGATCGAGAGTCGCAGAACGGGGAATCCTGCGGCTTCCAGTGCGGCCATGCGCTCCTCGTCGGCGGCATCCGATTCCGAGGCGATCGAGACGAACGCGCGGTCGGCCCCGTACTCGTCCGGCCGCCCGAGTGGTTCGTCTACGACCGGGAGCAATCCCTTACCGTGCTTGCCGGTGCTTTCGGCTACGAGCTGTTCGATCCACAGGCCGAGCGTCGCAAACGACGGCGCGAGCGCCACGGTGAGCTTGTCGCGGCCGTCGAGACCGGCGGCGCCCATGAACGCGCCGAGCTCGAGGCCCGCGTTTGCATGATTGTGCTGCCGGCAGCCCTCGGCCATTGCCGCCCCTGCGGACAATAGCGTGTCCACGGGAGCGCCGATCACCGCTGCCGGCACGAGTCCGAACAACGAGAGCGCCGAGAAGCGTCCGCCGATGTCGCCAGGGTTGATGAAAACTTCCCGATACCCTCTGCGCTCGGCGAGCTTCTGCAGCGACGTCTCAGGATCCGTGATCGCGATGAAGTGCCGGCCCGCATCGGCGCCGACGGCGCCCGTCATGCGATCCCAGAAGAACCGCTCCATCGACGCGACTTCGACGGTGCTTCCGCTCTTGCTGGCGACGATGAAGAGCGTGCGCGCTGGATCCAGACGATTGGCAGCAGTGGTCAGCGTGAGTTCGTCGGTGGTATCGAGGACGGTGAGCTGCGGAAACCCCTCGGCCACGCCAAAGACAGAGCTCATGACCTCTGCGCACAGACTGCTCCCGCCCATGCCGAGCAGATAGGCGCGCTCGAACCGCTCCGCCTTCACTTCGTCGCGCAGGTGGTGCACCTGTTTCAGCTTCGCCGACATCGTCTTGCCGACATCCAGCCAACCGAGCCGCGTCTCGATCGAGCGCGCGTCGGCGCTCCCCGGCGCGGCTGCCCATGCGCCCGGATCCCGCTGCCAGATCTTCTCCACGACTCTGTCGTGCAGCAGACGATCCGACAGGTCCGCCGCTGCGTGATAGGCAAGTTTCATAGCGCGCGCCGATTGATGACCAGAAGTCGCGGTTCTGTCATCTCTTCGATGGTGTACTTCGGACCTTCGCGACCGAGGCCGGAGTCTTTTACGCCGCCGCCTGCGAGAAAAGCGGGCGTTCCGTGGCCACGGTCCAGTATGTGCACAGTTGCGGCGCCGTTCAAACAGGCCGGCACAGGCCGTTCGCCTCGTGGCGAGTGAACGCGTATAATTGAAAGGGACCTCAGGAGGCGTTTTTCAACATGATCAATGTGACACCGGCCGCAGCCAGCAAGATCACCGAGCTGCTGGTTGAAGAGAACAAGCTGAGCGCAGGCCTGCGCGTGTTCGTTCAGGGAGGCGGCTGCTCCGGCTTCCAGTACGGGCTGATGATCGACGAGGGCGAGGGGGACGCGACGACGGATGCCGTGATCGAGTCGAATGGCGTCAAGCTGCTCGTGGATCCAATCAGCGCACGTTACCTCAGCGGTGCCGAAGTGGATTTCGTGGATAACGTCACGGGCGGGGGCTTCACGATCAAGAACCCGAACGCCAAGTCCACGTGCGGCTGCGGCTCCTCATTCAGCGTTTAGGCAGCGTGTAGAGCCGCGGCGCTGGTTCGAACGAAGGTGGCTGGACGCTCCCGGGCCGTTCACGAACGGCCCCTACAGTATCGATGATTACGAGCGACTCGACAGCCACCTTCATTGACAGCCTGCGTCCGGCGGGCAGCAAGCGCTCCAGTAAACGCGATCTCATCGTCAATGTGTTCCTCCGCCAGGAGGGCCACCTCACCGCTGACGACATCGTCGACCTGATCCGCCGCGAGGACGAGCGGATCAGCCGCGCGACCATCTATCGCACGCTGCAGTGGATGGTGGAGGCCGGGATCGCCCGCAAGGTCGACTTCGGCGAGGGCCGCTTCCGTTTCGAGCACTCCTACCGCCATCCACGTCACTTTCACCTCATCTGCAAGACCTGCAATCGTTCCTTCGAGTTCCTCAGCTCTGATATCGAAGGGCTGATCGAAGAAGTCGCGTCGGCGCGCGGTTTCGCTCCGCGCCAGAGCGTGCTGCAGATCCACGGCACGTGTGACGCCTGCCAGACCGGCCGCCCCCCACTGGCCGAAGGCGGGGTGACCGAGTTGCTGTTCGCCCGCGACGCGCTGCGCATCGCGATCGCGACCGAGCGCAGCGGTCTGGAGTTCTACTCGCGCGCCGCGCGCATGACGAAAGACGCGCGTGGGCGCCGCGTGTTCGAAAAGCTTGCCGAAGAGGAAAAAGAGCATCTCGGGACGCTCGAGCGCCGCTACCGCGAGCTTCTGCAGCAGGACTCTCAACTCGAGTCGCGGCCGACGTTTCTCTTCTTCAAGGG
>DATLLF010000198.1:0-17114 GCA_035537955.1 Vicinamibacterales bacterium
GCGCCGTCCTTTGCGGCATCGTTCGAGGAGACGGCGTACGCGAGGTAGGTGCCTTTCCGGTTCCACGAGTACTCGGTGACTTCCGGGATCGTGACCTCTTCGCTCGTCGTCAGGTTACGCAGGATCAAATCCGATCCGGGCTGCTTGCGGTCGCGCGTATTCGCGCCAGCAGTATCGCCGCCACGACCGCCGCGACCGGTTGCTGCGGGCGGGGCACCCGCGCCGCGACCGCCGCGCCCACCCGCAGCGCCCCCGCCGCCGGCGCCGCCAGTCCCCTTGTAGTAGGCGAGCCAGGTCGAATTCTCGTCAGGGATTCGGAAGCTTCCCACCTTATCGACGGTCGTCACTTTGCCATCGGCAAGTGACATGATCCCGACGCCGGTGCGCGGCTCGGTGCGGCGCTGGTTGTCCCGGGCTGAGCCTGTCGAACCCCGGCCGGCCGCGCCACCCTGACGCCCGCTCGGGGCGGCGGCCTGCGGCCGCGGTTCGGCCCCGGGCGTCGTCGGTTCGCCAGCGGCCTGATTCTCGCCGCCTTCCGCGCCACGGCCGCGATTCTGCAGCCGCTCGCGTTCCTCGTCGGCCTTCGACTGCGCGATGGTGAATATGACGAACTTGGCGTCCGGCGTGAACTGTCCGTTCGTCCCCCGCGGGTGCCTGTATTCGCGCGACGTCTTCAGATTGCGGACGATCAGCTCGCCGTCTTCTGCCTGCGCCGACACGGAATAGAGCAGCCACTGGCCGTCGTCAGAGAGCCGCGTGCCCCCGATGGACTTCCAGTAATCAATGACGTCATAGGTGAGCGGACGCTTTGCCGTTGCCGGTGCGGACTGCGCCTGCAACGTCCACTGCGCAACGAAGAGCGAACCGACCAGCAGGGCGACAGTCCGCCCGCGCAGGCAATCACGCATCACAACCTCCAGAGTGAAAAAGAACGCTGAAACCGATTGGCGATATTACGACGCGGAGCGGTCAATTATTGCAGCGAACCTGCCGCCGACTCCCGAAACTGGCTCAGCTGAATGGCGACCCTCGGTTTCAACCGATCCGAGGACGTGACTCGATCGACGAGGCAGACTAGCGGCTACCAGATCTTCACGCGCTGCGCCGGCTCGCGATACAACTTATCACCCGGCTTCAGACCGAACGCGTCCTGGAAGGCGTCGATGTTCACGACGGCGCCGTGCGCCCGGTACTTCGGCGGCGCGTGCTGATTCAGGAACAGCGTCTGTCGCAGGTACTCTTCCCGGATCTTCTCCCGCCAGATCTGCGCCCAGCGGAGGAACAGGCGCTGCTCTCCCGAGAAGCCGTCGATGGTTGGCGCCGGCTTGCCGCGCAAAGACAGGCGGTAGGCGCGGACGGCGACCGCAAGACCTCCAAGATCCCCGATGTTCTCTCCGAGCGTGAGCTCGCCGTTGACGAACTGGCCGGGCAGCGGTTCGTACGCGTTGAACTGCGCCACGAGACGGCGAGCGCGGTGCTGGAACTGCTCCTCGTCGCCGGCCGTCCACCAGTCGCGCACCCGCCCGAACGCGTCGAAGCGCCGCCCGCGCTGATCGAACGCATGGCCGATCTCGTGTCCGATGATGGCGCCGATGCCGCCGTAGTTCACCGCATCGTCTGCCGCCGGATCGAACAGCGGCGGCTGCAGCATGGCCGCGGGCAGAATGATTTCGTTGCGTGACGGCGTGTAGTAGGCGTTCACCGTCTGCGGCGGCATCAGCCACTGTCGCGGCTCGAAGCGGCGGCGCAGCCGCATGATGCGATAGTCGTTCTCGAACTTCTGCGCCCGCTGCACGTTGCCGAGCAGATCATCGGCGCGCATGTGCAGCCCTTCGTAGCTGCGCCACCGGTCGGGATAACCGACGCCCGCCTGCAGGAAGTCGAGCTTCGCCAGCGCCTCGCGGCGCGCATCGGGGGTCATCCACGCCGCTTCGCGGACTGCGTCACGGAACGCGTCGACGATCGTGCGCACCATTGCGCGGACGCGCTGGCGCGATGATTCGGGGAAGTGCTCGCGTACGTACATCTGCCCCATGGCGTCGCCGAGATAGCCGTTCACCAGCGAGACGCCGCGCTTCCATCGCTCGCGCGGTGCCTCCTGGCCCGAGAGCACGCGACCGAAGAACTCGAACCGTGCATCGGCGAACGCGCGCGAGACGTAGATGGACGACGCGGTGATATAACGCGCGGCGAGCCAGGACTTCCAGGTCTCGAGCGGGACGACGGTGACTGTCGCGGCGAACGCGCGAAAGAACTCCGGCTGCTCGAACACGATCGTCGTCGCGTGGTCCAGCCCCTGTGGCTTTGCCCACTCGGTCCACACGAAGCCGGGCATCTCCCGCTCCGCATCTCGCAAGTTCATCGGTTTGCGAGGCGGACGGATTCGTGACTCGGCGTGTGGCTGCTGCGCTCGCGCGAGTGTCGTCTCGAGGTCGAGAACCGCGCGAACGTTCGCCGCATCCGACGTCCATCCGGCAAGCGTGAAGATGTGCGTCAAGTAGGCGAGATACTTTTCGCGAATCGCGCGCGTCGCCTCGTCGCTCTTGAAGTAGTAATCGCGTTCGGGCAGCAGCGTGCCGCCCTGCGTGATCGTAACGATGAGAGCGGCGGGATTGTTGGCGTCGAGCCCGGCCGACGCACCGAAAGGCCCGCCCGCATTCATGGCCGAGAGGTGGCCGATCTGGCGCGCGAGCGCCGTCGGGGAATCGATGGCCGCGATGCGGTCCAGCTCGGGTTGGATTGGGGCCGCGCCGAGCGCCTCGATACGGCCTTCGTCGAGCATGCTGGCGTAGAGATCGCGAATCTGCTGCTCGGTGCCGCCTCGGCCCAGTCGCTCGATGATCTGGCGGACGTCCTGCTCGGCGCGATCCGCCAGCTCGATGAACGTGCCGTAGGTGACCCGGTCCGCGGGGATGACCGCCGACTCGAGCCAGTGCCCGTTCACGAACCGATACAGGTCGTCCTGCGGGCGGACGGACGGATCGAACGAGGAGACGTCGAGCCCGGACTTGACGGCGGGTTGGGCCGCAGCGACGAGGCATGTCAGGGCGAGCGCGAGGAAGAGGCGCATGGCGTGCCGTGTCCGGCGCACTGTAGGACGGTCCCCGGCGAAAGTAAAGCCGGCCCTAGCGGCCGTATTTCTTCAAAATGCCGCGCAGTGCGTCCGTTGGGATCGCGCGGATGGTGCGGCCGTTCACGGTGGTGTCGGCGGCCTTCAACAGCGAGTTGTAGATCGCTTCCTCCGTCGCGTCGAGCGCGGCCTCGAACAGACCCGAGACGGCATCGGTTGGCAGCACCATCTTCTGCTGCGGCGCGCTGCCGCCGGTCACGCGCAGGGATGGGTGCGTTGAAAAGGCGATGGCGAAATCACCGCTGCCGTTCGAGTATGTGGATCCGGTTCGCGCCATCGCGAAGATCGCCCGCGCGCCGAGACGCTCCAGATCGCGCGCGTCGAGCGGCGCGTCGGTGGCGACGACGATCATGCATGAGCCATCAGCATCTGACGATGGGGGTGCGGGAGCTGACGATGGGAGTGCGGGGACTGACGGTGAAAGGGCGGGCGCTGCACCGGCTCGCGGTGAGAGCTCCCTCCACACGGGGACGCCGGCAATGGTGAGCTTGCCGCCGAAGTTGGTTTGCACGAGGACGCCAACCGTGTACGTCGCCTGACCCTGACGGACGGTTCGGGAGGAAGTGCCGATGCCGCCCTTCCAGCCGAACGCCACCGTTCCTGTGCCTGCGCCCACGGCGCCCTCTTCAACCGCGCCAGTCTTCGCACTCGTGATCGCGGCCGTCACGTGGTCGCGCGTCACGTGCAGGCCGCGGATGTCGTTCAGCCCGCCGTCGTTGGTCTCGCCGACAAGTGCATTGACGGAGCGGACGTCTTCGTTGCCCGTCTGCGCGATGGTCCAGCGGACCGTGGCTTCCAGCGCCGTACCGACCGAAAGCGTGTTCGTGAGGACGATCGGCGACTCGATCGTACCAAGCTCCTGCACCTGCGTGGACCCGGCGAGCTTTCCGAATGCATTGCCGACGAACACGGCGCCGGCGACCTTCTCCTTGAACAGGTTGCCTCCGTGCGGAAGCACCGCGGTGACGCCCGTCCGAATGTTGTCACCATCGACGACCGTCGTATGACCGACGCGCACGCCTTCGACGTCGGTGATCGCGTTGTTGGGGCCGGGCTGCAGCGCACCGGGCGCGATGCCGAGGTCCCGTGCGCGAGGGCGCGATTGCGCTGAGCTCGACATCGTGGCCGCCATCACAACGAGTGAAAGGATAAGGCGCATGGTGGTCACTATAATAGCGACGCGTGAATATCTATCTCGCGTGCACCGTGCGTGGTGACCGCGGCGCCATCGTCGTCGCGCGCGCGCTCGCCGACGCCCTCGAGTGCATGGGGCACACCGTGCTCACGAGGCACCTGCTCGCCGATGATGTCGAGAGAGGTGAGTCGGCACTCACCGAACGCGCGGTGTTCGAGCGCGATCTCCAGTGGCTGGACGCAGCCGACATGCTCATTGCCGAGGCGTCCGGGTCGAGCTACGGGGTCGGGTTCGAGGTGGGTTACGTACTCGGGCGCTCGGATGCCACCAGTCAGCGCGTGCTCCTGCTCTATGACATGCAGCGACGATCGATGGTGTCTCGGCTCATCTCCGGCAATTCACATCCGAACTGCACCACCTACCCGTACCGCGACGGCGAGGATCTTCTCCGGTTCGTGACAACCCTTCTCGCTCCCGTTCCAGGCTGCTGATCATGTGGCATCACGCACCGCGACCGCACTCCGATCCAATGACGCTGCGCGTCACCCGGATCCATCCCGACGCCGAACTGCCCGCCTACCAGACCGGCGACGCTGCCGGATTCGATCTCGCCTCCGTGGCGAACGTCACCGTCGAACCCGGCCGCGTGGCGCTGATTCCCACCGGCCTCGTGATCCAGGTGCCGTTCCGCATGTTTCTCGGGATCTTCGCGCGCAGCAGCACGCCGCTGAAGCGCGGCCTCATGATCGCGAACGGTGTCGGCGTGATCGATCCCGATTACTGCGGGCCTGAGGATGAAGTGAAGATCGCGGTCATGAACTTCACCCGCGAACCGGTGACCGTTCGCGCCGGGGACCGCATCGCGCAGGGCATTCTGCTCGACGCGCCGCGGGTCCACTGGGCCGAGGCTGAGCCGGCGGGTCCCTCGCGTGGAGGCTTCGGAAGCAGCGGCTGAACGAGAGACGTCCTCTTCGACCACAGCCATGCGCCATACCGGCGGCGCAGACGGCACGGTCGTCGCATCCGCTCATACCGCGCCCTGTTCGGGAATTCTCTGTCGCCCGGGGTGGTTCTACCTGATGAAGGGGCGCCTGCCCCAGCAACGGGAGAAGACGTCATGCGTGATTTCCGTCTGTTCGTTGTCGGCCTCCTCCTCGTCGCGGCCACCTTCTCGGCGCCCTTTGCGCAAGAGACCCAGGAACGCGAGGAAGAGTATTCGGCCACTCTCACGAACATCAGCAACGTTGGTCGGGCAGGTTTGACACCGGTCAACATTCACATCTCACGCTGGACCAGCGACGAGGAGGATGCACGGCTGCTGAATATCCTGCGCAGCCAGGGACAGGACGCCTTCCTGCGTGCGCTGGTCGACGTCAAGCCCGTCGGTTGGATCGCGGCGCCGACCTCCCTCCGTTATGACTTCTTCTACGCACGCGCGACGACGACCGATGAGGGAGGACGCCGCATCATGCTGATCACCGACCGTCCCATGCAGATCTGGGAGCGTCTCGAGGCCGCACCCAGCCGTGATTATCCATTCACGGTCGTTGAGCTTCGCCTCGATAAAACCGGCATGGGCAACGGAACTCTCGCGCAGCTCGTGCAGCTTCGCCTGATCGGTGACGTTCTGGGAATCGAGAACCTCGCCAGCGGACCAATGAAGCTGAACGAGGTGAAGCGGGTGAAATAACGGCGCGAGCGATACGAGCCTGCCGAGCCGCTTACCCTGCCGCGAGACTCCGAATCAGCGTGAGCAGCAGGTCGATGGCCACGGTGTTATGGCCGCCGAGGGGGATGATGATGTCGGCGTATCGCTTGCTCGGCTCCACGAACTCGAGGTGCATCGGCTTCACCGTGACGAGATACTGATCGATTACGGACTCGACCGTGCGGCCGCGCTCGGCGATATCGCGCTGCAGCCTGCGGATGAATCTCGTGTCGTCGTCGGCATCGACGAACACCTTCACGTCCATCAGCCGCCGCAACTCGGCATCCGTGAAGATGAGGATCCCCTCGACGATGATGGCTCGCCGCGGCGGAACGCGGGTGGTCTCCTGCTTGCGCGCGTAGCGTGCGAAGTCGTACACCGGCACTTCAACGGAGCGCCCGCCACGCAGCTCCTGAACGTGCTGCACCAGCAGATCCGTCTCCAGCGACTCGGGATGATCGTAGTTGAGCGCGGTGCGCTCCTCGAACCGCAGGTCTCCGCGATCGCGATAGTACTTGTCGTGCTCGAGGAGGCTCACCTGCTCGTCGCCGAGGCTCTCACGGATCCGCCGGACGACGGTCGTCTTTCCGGATCCCGATCCGCCGGCAACGCCGATCACGAAGGGAGTCATCAACTGAAGGGCGTCAACTGCCAGCTCCCAACTCCCCAAATGCCAACTTCCAGGTTGCCCATTGCCAGGGCCATTGGGAGTCGAGTTGGCAGTTACGAGTTGGGAAGCTATTTAGTCTTTGCCGCGATCTTCTGGACCTCGTCCATCACGCGCAGCAGGTTGCCGCTCCAGATCTTTCCGATCTGGTCCTCCGTATAACCGCGCCGAACGAGTTCGACCGTCACATTGAACGTTTCGCTCGCGTCCCTCCATCCGTCGACCCCGCCGCCGCCGTCGAAGTCCGACGAGATGCCGACGTGATCGATGCCGATTTTCTTGACCAGGTAATCGACATGATCGACGAAATCCTTGACCGTTGCCTGAGGAGGCGGCGGGAACTTCGCATTGAGATCGTCCATGCGCTTCTGCAGCTCCGCCCGCTGTTCTTCGCTCAGAGCGGCTAGCGCGTTGTTGCCACGGCCCCCTTGCGCACCGCGCTGCGGGGCGCCAGCCCCGGCGGCACCCGGAGGATCCGCCTGACCGCGACCGGCGGCATCGGCCTGCCCGCGTCCGCGCCCGCCACCACGTCCACCGCGGCCGAGCGCGGTCACGGGCACCTTGAATTCGTCCGCCAGCTTCTGGAGTGCGGCCGTGCGCTCTGCTGACGGCGGCGTGACCTTGACATAGCTTGCGAAGGCGACCGTCTGTACGACGCCGCCATTCTTCTTGATGGCCGCGAGCTGCTCGTCATCGAGGTTGCGGCTGTGATCGAAGACGGCGCGCGCCGCCGAATGCGAGGCGATCACCGGAGCTTTGGATAACGCGATCGCCTGCAGGTTCGCCTGCTTCGAGGGATGCGACAGGTCGACCATGATGCCGACGCGATTCAGTTCGGCGATGACTTGCTTGCCCAGCGGACTGAGGCCGTTGTGCAGCCACACGTTGTCGGCTTCACCGGTGTTGGAGTCCGCAAGCTGGCTGTGGCCGTTGTGCGCGAGTGACAGGTAGCGCGCCCCACGATCGTAGAACTCCTTCACGCGTGCGACGGCAGTGGTCTCGTCTCCAAGGGGATAGCCGTTCTCGACGCCGATCAACGCCACCTTCTTGCCCGATTTGGCAATCCGCCGAACGTCGGCCGCTGTCAGTGCGAGCTCGATCTTGTCAGGGGCGATCTTTTCGGTGAGCTGGTGAATCGCGTCGAACTTCTCGACCGCCTGGCGATAGGCGTTGTCGAAGCCTTCCTTGGTGAACGCCTTCTCGGAGCGATCCTGCCCGACGTACACGATGAAGAAGGACGCGTCGAGCCCGCCCTTCAACATCTTCGGCAGGTTGACCTGATTGCCGAGATCCTGCGTGTAGTTGCGCTCCGCGGTGAAATTGTTCGGACTGATGTCGTTATGGGTATCGAGCGCGATCACGCGCTCGTGGATCTGCCGCGCCTTCGCGACCAGCGCATCGTCTGCCCCCGGCGTCTGTTGCGCGACGGTTGCGCCGCTGAGAACCGCCGCGAGAATCAAGGCGGCGCACACACTGACTGAACGTCTCATCCCGGTCTCCTTCAAGAAAGCCGGGGCAATTGTATTGCATCGCTACTGACGGAGCGCGACCATCGGATCGATCGACGTCGCGCGCCGTGCCGGGATGTAGGCGGCGGCGGCCGCGGCGCCGAGCAGGATCACCGCCAGGCCGAGCGACACGCGCAGGTCTCCCGAGATCACGCCCATCAGCAGCGATCCGAGCGTGCGGCCCACGCCGAACGACAGGACGAGACCGATCGCGACCCCCCAGAGCGCCATGGTGGCCGACTGGCGGACGGTCAGCGACACCACGTTGCGCCGCGTGGCGCCGAGCGCGATCCGCACGCCGATCTCGTGGGTCCGCTGCGTGACCATGAAGGCCATGAGGCTGTATACCCCGACGACGGCGAGGACCAGCGCGATCGCCCCGAAGACGGCCATGATCGCGGCGACGTACTGCAGACCGATCGTCCGTTCGGCCAGCGCTTCCTGCATCGGCATCAGCAGGAACACGGCGAGGCTCGGATCGACGCTGCGCACCGCGGCCTTCGCCGGCCGCGTGAGCGAGGCGAGATCGCCGTTGCCGCGGATCACGAAACAGAGGCCGAGGCTCGGCGCCTGCACGTACGGGCGATAGGCGGTCGGCGCGTTGCGGCGCCCAAACCAGTTGTGGATCACGTCGCCACCGACACCGACAACGGTGAGCCATGGACTGTCGCCGAGCTTGATCCGCTTGCCGAGTGGATCGGTCTCGCCGAAATGTTTCGTGGCGAGCGATTGACTGACGATGACGACCGGCTGCCCGGCCTCCGAATCAGCCGGCGTGAAGCCGCGGCCGCGCAGAACGGGGATGCGCATCGTCTCGAGAAGATCCGCCGTAACCGTCCGGTAATCCACGTATGGCGGATTGGCCGGATCCACGGGCGGAGCGCCTTCCACGGTGATGGCACGTCCGGCATTGCCGCCGCTCGTCGGCAGGACGTTGACGATGCCCACGCCCTCGACACCGGGCATCTCGCGCAGCTTGGCCAGCACGTTTTCGACGAATTGTCGGCGTGATTCCGGCTTCTCATAGACTGCCAGGGGGAGCTCGGCGTTCATCGTCAGCAGGCCGCGCGGCTCGTAACCCTGCGCGCCGTGCAGGAATCGTTGTGCGCCCATCGCACTGAGTGTGGACGCGACCAGCAGGGGAAGGGCGAGCGCGACCTGGCCGACCACGAGCGCGCGGCGGATCCACTGACGATTGCGGCCGACCGTCGCGCCGCGGCTGCCGTCCTTGAGCGCGTCCACCAGCGCGGGGCGTGAGGCTCGAAGCGCCGGCAGCAATCCGAAGACGATCGCCGTCGCCGCGGCAAGCGCCAGCGTGAAGAACATCAGCCGAAGGTCGACATCCAGGTTCTCCCAGCCCTGGACGAAGCGGACCAGCCGCGGCGGCAGGTTGATGCGAATGAGCCGGATGCCGAACCAGGCGAACGCCAGCGCTGCGGGCACAGCAGCGCACGCCAGCACGAGACTCTCGACCAGCAGCTCGCGCATCATGCGGAAGCGGCTCGCGCCGAGCGCCGCGCGAACGGCGAGCTCACGGTGGCGTTCGGCGCCGCGCGCGAGCAGCAGGTTCGCGATGTTGGCGCACGCGATCAGCAGGACGAACGCGGCCGACGCCTGCCAGAGCAGCACGATGGGCCCGAGCCCCTGGTCGCGCATGCCGGCCGCGAGCGTCATGACCTTCGCGCCGTGCTCCTTGTTGTGTTCGGGATATTGCTGCGCGAGACGTTCGCCGACGACGGTGACCTGCGCGTGCGCCGCGGCGACTGACTTGCCCGGGCGCAGACGTCCGATGACGGTGAGGTAGCGCGAACTGCGCGCCTGCGCCTGCTCGCTCGTCAGCGCGAGCGGTGACCAGATATCCGATCCGAGTGGAAAGCTGAACCCGGCCGGCGTGATGCCGACGATCTCGTGCGGGACTGCGTCGACGAGGATCGTCTGTCCGAGGATCGCCGGATCACCCGAAAAACGACGCTGCCAGAGGTCATGACTGATGACCACACGGTGGTGGTTGCCGACCGTCTCCTCCGCGGCGGTGAACGTACGGCCGAGCGCCGGGCGCACGCCGAGAGCGTCGAAGAAGTTCGCGGTCACGCGGAATCCGGAGACGCGCTCTGCTTCCTCGCGACTGGCGAGATTCACTTCCCACCAGTCGAAGGCCGCAAGCTGCTCGAAGACGTCCGTCTGCTTTTTCCAGTCGGCGAAGTTGGCCGGCGATACCGTTTCCTGCAGATCGAGGGAGAATTCCGGACCGGTTTCGGCGATCAACGTCAGGCGCTCGATGTCCGGCAGTGTGAACGGATGCAGAACCAGCGCGTCGATCACCTTGAAGATCGCGGCGTTGGCGCCAAGTCCGAGCGACAGCGTGAGCACGACCAGTGCGGCGAGCGCGGGCTGCTTCAGCAGCAGACGGAATGCCTGGCGAGTATCGGTCAACAGGCTGCGCATGATGGAGTCTCCAGGACGTTGAGCGTGTGGATCGGGAACGTGATGCTGCCGCGCACGAGCGCGCAGCGCGTGCGTGACCAGGCGGAGCGTCTGGACGGTATACCAGGCGCGGGCTGCAACTTTTCCCTTGTGCCGCGCCACGCCTGCGAACTCCTCGTGCAGGTCACCGACCACCTCGTCGGCGATCGTCGACGGACACAGAAAGGCGAGCAGTTGCTCAGCCAGGCGGGGAGGCGTCGGGGGTTCGTTCATCTTCCCTCGAGCTGCGACTCGACGCCCTTCCAGAGCGCGAGCAACGCCGCGCGGGCGCTGCGCAGCGCCGCGATGCCGGACGCGCTGACGGAGTAGTAGCGGCGCGACCGCCCGCCGCGCTCGGGCCGCGGATCGCTCATGCGGGAGCGCAGGCATCCTTTCGTTTCGAGCCGCTCGAGCGCCGTATAAAGCGCCCCGCGCGCAACCGCCCGCCCCGTTCGACGGGCGATTTCATCTCGAACTGGGATCGCATACGCCTCGTCACCAAGTCTGAGAATGGCCAGCAGCACGATCTGCTCGAACTCGCCCAGGTAGACATCAGCCATAGATGACTGCATTGTAGGCCATATACGGTTCCGCCGGTCAGCCAGTTCCGATGTGACGTACATCAGCAACCGCGACGAATACCGGAAACACAGAAGAACACAGCGGAACACCGCGGAAACACGGGTCGCGGGCCCGGCCGGGGACCGAACGTAGCCGATCGCCGCGCCGGAGATCGGCTACGTTCGCCTGGCCCACAGGACGGCGACGCAGAAGGCGCTCTCCCGCCCGCGCTGTGTTGTCCGGTTTTGCTGGTGCGACGGCCTGCCCCTTCTGTGTTTCTTCCGTGCTTCTTCTGTGTTTCCTCTGTGTCTGTGTTTCCTATTGACTTTCTATACGAGTGGCGATCTCATGTAGCCTTTCGATAGGAGGCTCGAATTGCCGAAGACGGACCTGCTGCGCGGAACGCTCGATCTGCTGATTCTGCAGTCGCTGCGCACGGGGCCGAACCACGGACTCGGGATCTCGCGACGAATTGCGCAGGTCACCCGGGGAGCGTTCGACGTGCGGCCGGGTTCCCTCTTTCCGGCGCTTCACCGGCTCGAAGAGAAGGGCTGGTTGTCGTCGGATTGGGGTGAGTCCGAGAACAACCGAAAGGCACGCTACTACCGTCTTACCAGCGCCGGGTCGAAGCAGTTGAAAGCCGAGACGCAGAACTGGGACCGCGTATCGCTCGCCATCGCGCGGGCGCTGAAGGCCACATCATGACCATGCTGCTGGCACGAATCATCAGCCTCGTTCGAAATCTCTTTCGGCGTGAACGCGTGGAGCGCGATCTGGACGCCGAGTTGCGCGGCTACGTCGAGATATTGACCGACGAGAAGATTGCCTCTGGGATGGATCCGGCCCGCGCCGGCCGCGAAGCGCGACTTGCGGTCGGCGGCGTGGAACAAGTGAAAGAGCAGGTGCGCGCGGTGCGCGCCGGTGCGCTGCTCGAGCAGCTCGGCCAGGACGTTCGTTACGCGCTGCGCGGCCTGCGCCGCGCGCCGGTGTTTGCCGTCACCACCATCGCCACGCTTGCGCTCGGTATCGGTGCCAACACCGCGATGTTCTCCGTCATCGATGCCCTCCTGCTGCGTCCGTTGCCCGTGCACGAGCCGGAGCGGCTGTTCGCGGTGTATCGCGGCCCCACCTCGGGGGCCTTCTCGTTCCCCGACTTCCGCGCGCTCACCGCTCAGAACGCCGTGCTCTCCGGCGTCGCCGCATGGGGCAGTCAGTCCGCCTGGCTTCGCACCCAGGCAGGCTTCGATCGCATCGTCCTCGACACCGTGTCACCGAACTACTTCTCGCTGCTCGGGATCGTTCCGCAGACCGGAACGGCGTTCGTCACGACCGACGACACAGCGTCGCGGGGGATGGTCGTCATCTCCGATCATCTGTGGCGGACGCGATTCGGTGCGGACCCGGCGGTCATCGGACGGTCGATCGTGCTGAGCGGCCAGTCCATGACGGTCATCGGAGTCGCGCCCCGCGCCTTCATCGGTCTGCAACCAGCCGCCCCAACGGATGGGTGGGTCACCTTTGCGACGCTGTCGATGCTCGAGCCGGAATGGGACTTCCAGGCAAAGCAGGAAGTCTGGATCCGTCTCATCACGCGCCTGCGCACTGATATCGAGCCGCGTGCGGCGAACGCGGCCCTCGCGCACATCGTGTCCGAAAGCCGCGCTTCGAGCACCGGGGCCGCAATCCGTCTCGTGCCGGCCTCGACGCCGATCTTCGATCCGGATGCGCGCAGTTCAGCATCGAGGCTTGTGCTGCTGGTTGCCGGTGTCGCGGCGCTCGTGCTGATTATCGCGTGCGCCAACGTCGCCAACCTGCTGATCGTTCGCGGCAATGCACGCCGGCGTGAGATCGGAATGCGCCTGGCGGTTGGCGCCTCGCGCTCGCGTATCGCGCGTCAGA
This sequence comes from Vicinamibacterales bacterium, assembly GCA_035537955.1. Lineage (GTDB taxonomy): Bacteria > Acidobacteriota > Vicinamibacteria > Vicinamibacterales > 2-12-FULL-66-21 > JACDCA01. The sequence continues at coordinate 13,072 of DATLLF010000198.1, forward strand.
TGATCACCGAATCACTGGTGCTGGCCTCCGGCGGCTGTCTCGTGGGCCTCGTGGTCGCTTACTGGACCCTGCAACTCGTGATCGCGCTCGCACCGCCGTCGGCGATCCCGCCGGGCATCGTTGTCGCTCTCGACGCACGAGTGATCGCATTCGGCAGTCTGCTCGCGCTCGTCACTGCACTGGCCTTCGGCGTCACGCCGGCGTGGCACTTGACGCGAATGGACCTGCTGCCCGTGGTGAAGGACGCGACCGGCGGCGAGGAGAGGACTGCGCACGGGCCGTTGCGACTGCGCCGCGGCCTGGTCATCACGCAGGTGGCGTTGTCAGCCGTGCTGCTCGTTGGGGCCGTACTCTTCGTGCGGACGCTTTCGGCAGCCCTCGCGGTTCCTCCGGGTTACGACATCGATCGCGTGCTGCTGGTGTCGACCGATTTCAGCGTGGCGAAGCTGCCGCCGGCCGCAGCACGGGAGACCGGCAAGCGAATCCTCGAACGCGTGGCCGCATTGCCCGGCGTCGACAGCGTCGCCTTCGGTCAGATCGTCCCATTCAGTGGTGCGTTCGTCTCGCGCCCGGCCCTCCCCGAAGGGCAGACCCCGACTCGCGCGAATGAGGATCAATATCTCGTCCCTTACGCCGTCGTGTCGGAGGGTTATTTCAAGACGCTTGGCATGCAGCTCACCGGTCGCGACTTTTCATCGCTGGATAGTGAGTCGGCGGCGAAGGTTATCATCGTGAACGAGTCGCTCGCGAGGAAGTACTGGCCGGGGCAAACCGCCGTCGGCCAGCGGCTCACGCTCCCTTTGAAAGAGCCCGGACCATCCTACGAGGTGATCGGAGTGGTCGCGGACGGCAAGTACGTCTCGCTCACCGAGCCTCAGCATCCGTACATGTACGTTCCCTGGCAGCAGATGCACCGTCCCCGTATGACGTTGCACGTACGCTCGGCGGGCGAACCCATGGCGCTCGCAACGTCCGTGCGGGCGCTGGTCGCCTCAGTGAACTCGGAAGTGCCTGCCTACAACCCGATCGCCCTGGCGACGTATGTGGATCGCTCAATCGCGCAGCAACGCATCGTCGCCCGCCTCCTCATGCTGTTCGGCGTCATCGCGCTCGCGGTGGCCGCGGTGGGTGTCTACGGTCTGACCGCGTTTACGGTGGCGCGGCGCGCGAAAGAGCTGGGCGTTCGTGTGGCGTTGGGCGCCCGGCCGTGGGATCTCGTCCGCATGCTCGTCGCGCAGAGCGCCGTCCTGATCGCGGCAGGGCTCATCGCGGGGACCGCGGCGACGTTTTTTCTGAGCCGGCTCGTCGGAGCGCTGCTGTTCGGCGTCACACCTGCGGATCCCGTGTCGTTCGCCGCGGGCGCGGCGCTCCTCGCGGTGACGACAATGGCGGCGACCATCATCCCTGCTCGGCGGGCGACCAGCGTCGACCCGCTCGCCGTGCTGCGGGCGGAGTAAACGCCGACGGGGGCGGCACGGTAGAATGCTGCGCAAGGAGATTCCTTTGAACATCCGCATGCAGCGTCTCGCCGTGCGCACGTCGGCCGCCCTCGCCCTCGGCTTCGGCATCCTCGAAATCGCGCCGTCCGCTCAGAGCCGGCTGCCCACGATGCCGGGGTACGAGCAGTTCCAGAGGGTCAGCGCCGACAGCCGCGACGCCGTGAAATCCGGCGCGCTGAGCGTGACCTGGAAGGACGCGACGACGTTCGAGTACGCGCGCGACGGCAAGCTGTATCGATACGACATCAAGACGAAGAGCGCTGTCGAAGCGGGCGTCGCGCCGGAGCCGGCGGGTCGTGGCGGCCGGGGTCGCGGAGGGCAGGGCGGCCCCGACCGCGGACGACAGTTCGACTCGGCCGATTCTCCCGACAAGAAGTTCCGCGCGGTCTACCGCAACAGGAACCTCTACGTGGTGGATCCCGCGACGAACGCTGAAACCGCGCTCACCACCGATGGCAGCGAAAAGGACCGCATCAAGAACGGCACCGCCAGCTGGGTGTACGGAGAGGAACTGGCGCAACGGACCGCCATGTGGTGGTCGCCTGACAGTCGCAAGCTCGCGTATTACCGCTTCGACGAGAGCAAGGTTCCCGACTACTACATCCAGTTCGATCAGACGAAGCTTCAGAGCCGCGTTGACGTAGAGGCGTATCCAAAAGCCGGCGTCGACAACCCGATCGTGGATCTGTTCGTCTACGACATCGCGACGAAGAAGACGACCAGGGTTGACGTCCGCGGCGGCAAGCCGTTCGACAACGACGTCGTCGGTCACTACGTGTATCGAGTTTCCTGGTCGCCGGACGGGACCGAGCTGCTGTTCAATCGCACGAACCGCCGCCAGAATGTCCTCGAGTTCGCGGCCGCGAATCCTGACAGCGGCGCGACACGCGTGATCATCCGCGAAGAGTGGCCCACGGGCTGGGTCGAGAATAGCCCCGGGATCACCTGGCTGAAGGACGGCGAGCGGTTCATCTGGGAGTCTGAGCGGAACGGCTGGAACAACTTCTACCTGTATGACATCAGCGGCAAGCTGATCACGCCGCTGACGACGCATTCCACGTTCGAAGCTGCCGGGCTGATCAAGGTCGACGAACCCGCAAATGTCGTGTTCTACACGGCCCGCGATGGCGACAACCACCTGAAGCTGCAGCTCCATCGCGTGGGTCTGGATGGCAAAGGAGATGTCCGCCTGACCGATCCCAGGTTCAGCCACCAGGTCGGGAGCTGCATGGCCCCAGTGGCGGCCGTGGGCGCAGCCATACTCCCGGGCACGTGCGCCATCTCGCCGAACGACGAGCATTTCGTGGACGTCTACCAGACGCACGACACGCCGCCGGCGACCCGTCTGGTCGACGCCAGAACGGGGAATGTGGTCTCGGACATCGCGCAGAGCGACCTCACGAAGTTCAACGAGCTCGGCTTGAAGAAGGCCGAGATGTTCACGTATCTCGCCGCCGATGGAAAGACGACGCTGCGTGGATTGATCCGCTTTCCATCGAACTTCGATCCTGCGAAGAAATATCCGACGCTGCTCGCCGTGTACGGCGGTCCGGCATCAGGGAGCAACACTCCCACTGAATCCTTTGGCGCGGCGAACCCGCTCACGGAATATGGATTCCTGCTGCTGAACCTGGAGTCGCGTGCCGCGCCCGGGATGGGGAAGCGGACGCTCGATTCCATTTATCTGAAGCTGGGGCAGACGGAGATGGACGACATGGCGGCCGGCGTGAAGGCATTGTGGTCACGTCCGTACTTCGACAAAGCGCGTGTCGGCGTTTACGGCACGTCGTACGGCGGCTACTCGTCGGCGCTGCTGCTGTTGCGATATCCCGACGTCTTCGCTGCCGCGTCCGCCTCCTCACCGGTGACCTCGTTCGAGCATTACGACACGATCTACACCGAGCGGTACATGTGGACCCCGCAGGAGAACAAGGAAGGCTACACGGCGGGTAGCGCCATGACCTATGCGAAGGATCTGAAGGGGCGTCTGTTGCTCTACTACGGAACCGCCGACAACAACGTGCACCCCTCGAACTCGATGCAGCTCATTCGCGCGCTGCAACAGGCGGGCAAGAGCTTCGACGTGCAGGTTGGTCCAGACTTGGGGCACACAGGCGTCAACCAGCAGCGCATGATGGAGTTCTTCATCGAGAACCTGGTCCAGCGGCCGGACCGCCTGTTCGCGCCCTCGGGCGGAAACTAACGGCCTCTCGATGGCTTCGGTAGTTCATGTCCGGCCTATCCAAGTTCTTAGTCCAACCGTGTGGATCCGTCTGGATCCTTGACGATGCGTTAAATTGCCACAGCCTCGGCCGGCGGCCGTAAGTCGCACGCAGGCAGACATTTGTCGGCTCTACTGGCACCTCGACCCGCCAGTCCATCGTCTGGACGCAGCTTTGCAACATCCTGCCTTCTGGTAAGTGGGCTTTTTCCCCCACGGGAGGCAATACATGGAACGGAAGATGTGGGCCTGGGCTGGCGCTGCGCTGCTGGCGCTGGTGCTTGTACCGGGCCTTGCGAGCGCGCAGGGTATTCAGACCGGCC
>DATLLF010000199.1:0-28266 GCA_035537955.1 Vicinamibacterales bacterium
ACGTTTCTGTTCGATGCGTTCACCGCTAATCCTGACAGCGCCATGGTGGACGCGGGCGTGGCCTTCGCACGTCCGCTCAACGTCGATTCGGTCGTCGGCATCGGTGGCGGCAGTTCGCTCGATTGCGCGAAGGGCATCAACTTCGTACTCCGCAATGGTGGCGCCATGGCCGATTATCGCGGGTACGGCAAGGCGTCGATTCCCCTGCTCCCGATGATCGGCGTGCCGACGACCGCCGGCACGGGGAGTGAAGCGCAGAGTTATGCGGTCATTGCCGACGCCACGACACGCATGAAGATGGCGTGTGGCGATCCGTCCGCGGCGGTGAAGGTGGCGATTCTCGATCCTGATCTCACGATGACGGCTCCCCGGCACGTCATGGCCATGGCGGGATACGACGCCATCGCGCACGCCGTCGAAACGGCGGTGACCTCGAAGCGCACACCGCTGTCGGACACGTTTTCTCACCAGGCGTGGCGGCTGCTGAGCGACGCGTTCGAGCGGCTGCTGCTGCACCCTGCCGACGCTGAAGCACGCGGAGCGATGGTGCTCGGCGCGCATTACGCTGGAATGGCGATCGAACAGTCGATGCTCGGCGCGGCGCACGCGTGCGCCAATCCGCTGACGGCGAAGCACAACGTCGCCCACGGCCTCGCGCTTGCGATTCTGCTGCCCCACGTCGTGCGCTGGAACGCGCTTGTCGCGAAGGACGGCTACGCCGCGCTTCTCGGCAACCGCCGCCGCCGCGTGCGCGACGAGGATCCGGCCGAAACACTCGCACGGCGGCTCGAAGACTTCGCGATTACCGGCCACCTCGCGGTGACGCTGGCGGACGTCGGCGTGACGCCGGAAGCGATCCCTGAGCTCGCGCAGATGGCCTCCCAGCAGTGGACGGGCACATTCAATCCTCGTCCGTTCGATGCGAAGGGCGCAGAAGAGATCTATCGTGCTGCGCTCTGACACGTGCGACGTGCGACGTGCGGATACGGGTGGCACGAGTCGTGCCTCACCGGTCTGGCTTATGGCCAGCAAATTCTCGGATCTTCAGTGTTGGCGCGTTTGAAGCTGACTTGGAGCTTCTGGAGCGCGCGCGGGCCACGACGCTGCGATTCAAGCGGTACCACGAGGAGAAACGAAGACGAACGCGGGGAAGTTCACCGCGCACGTAGCACATAGCACGTCCCGTCGCACGTCGCACCTCGCACCTCGCACGTCGCACGTCGCACGTCGCCCGTGACCCGTCTCACCTCACACGTGACCCCGCTCACCCATATCGCGCAACCGTCGCGGCCGCTGGTGGCGGCGTGACGAGCGACACGGCCACCATCAGCACGCACGAGATGAGCGTCATCGGGACGACTGGCAGCAGCCCGTACCACGCGAGCGCGCCGGGAACCTGCGCCGTGTACATCACAGCGAAGGCTACCCACAGCGTCACTGCGAGCGCCCCCCATTTCGTGCTGCGCTTCCAGAACAGCGCGGCGACGAGCAATGGAGACAGCGCGGAATAACCTGAGAACGCGTACTGGACGGCGAGGTCGAAGATACCCTGCGGCGCGCGCAACGCGATGAAATAGGCGATGACCGTCAGCAGGACGACGAACAGCCGACCGGTCTGCACTTGTACCTGCTCGCCGAACCGCGCCTTCCCGCCGTAGAACGCGAACACGTCCTCCGTGAACATCGTCGAGAGCGCCAGAATCTGTGAGTCGCTGGCCATGACCGCGGCCATGATCCCGGCCCCGAGAATACCCGCGAGCCACAGCGGAGCGAAGCGTTCCAGCATCACCAGGACGATGTCATCGCCGACGGCCTGACGGCGGAGGGCGTTGCGTGTCTCGGCGGGTGCGTCGGCAGGCAGCGCTGCCAGCGCGGCACGCGCCTCGAGCTTCTGTTCGACTCGTGGCACGTCACGCAGCGAATTGGCGGCGACGCCGAGGAACACGCAGGGCAGCCAGATCGCCAGAAGGCAGATGGGATAGAAGATGACGGTACGCTTGAACTGCACCATGCGCTTCGCCGTCAGGCAGAAGATCGCGATGTGTGGAAAAGCGATCGTCGAAAGCGGAATGAACGTGTAGCTGAAGTAATACCACGGAGAGATGCGCTGCCTGGTGAGCAGCGGGGCGGTGGCGGGCGAGGCGAGCAGCGACTCCATTGCTGCAGGGAAACCGCCCATGCCGCGACCGATGACGATCAGAGCAACCGCGCCGAACGACAGAAACAGCACGGTCTGAAACGTGTTGACGAAGGCCGTTCCGCGCATCCCGCCGAAGAACACGTAGCTCATGACGACGATGGCGACGATCGCGCCGCCGAGCCAGAACGGAATGACGCCGCCGCTGATGCCGCGCAGTGCGGTGCCGCCGCCCATCACACCGATGATGATGTACGGCACCAGCAGCGCCGCCTGCACGACGAAGATCGCCGTGCCGATGTGGCCACACTCCCAGCGGTCGCGGAACATCTGAACCGGCGTCATGAAGCCGTGGCGCTTGCCGAGCGCCCACATGCGCGTGCCGATGAAGAAGAGAGTCAGCGGGATGACAAAGGCGGAGGAAGACGCCATCAAGCCGAACGTCACGATGCCGTTCGCGAACGCGTGCCCGGCGGATCCGAGGATCGTGAAGGCTGTCATGTTCGTGCCGAACAGCGACAGCAGGAACACGGCAGGCCCCAGCGAGCGGCCGGCGAGGAAGTACTCCTCGGCGCTGCCCGCCGTCCGCCGGAACGCAAAGATCCCGATGTACAAAACGATAGCGAGATAGGCGAAAACAATCAGCGCGGGAATCAACGGCGCCCGTCCGGAGTCACGTCAGCGGCGGCGCTCTCGAGGTGTGACGGCCACGCGACCCGGGTGAACACCCACATCAGCAGCGCGACAGCGATGCAGTAGGCGGCGTGATACGCGAGACCGACGGGAAGGAAACCAAAGACGAGCGGACGCGCCTCGCGCCAGAACCAGACGTCCTGGTGCAGCGCGTACAGCGCTACGACGACAACGAGCAGCAGCAATCGGAGCATTGGGTACAATCGAAGTTTATCTATCTGGAGCATTTTATAAGTGGTCACTCGTCTCACTCTTGTCTACCTGCTGTTCGTCACACTCGTAGCCCCTGCGGCCGCGGCGCAGACGGCCGCCACCGTGTCGGGCACCGTCCACGATGCAAGCGAGGCGGTGCTGCCCGGCGTCACCATCAGCGCGAAAAGCGGAGAGACCGGCCTGACCCGCACCACGGTTACGGGTCCTGAGGGGCGGTTCGTCATCGCGCAGCTCCCGCCGGGCATCTACGAGATCCGCGCCGAGCTCGCCGGCTTCAAGCCGCACGTGCGGCCGGAGGTCGCGCTCGCCGTGGCGCAGTCTCTCGCGCTGAACATCACGCTGCAGGTCGGCGACCTGTCCATCGTGGACGTCGTCACAGGAGAGATCCCCTCTGTCAACACCTCCACGTCGGAGCTGAGTTATCTGGTCACGTCGGAGCAGATCGAGCAGATTCCTCTCAACGGCCGCAACTACACCGATCTCGCGCTGCTGCAGCCGGCCGTCAATGCGTTCCCGCACCGCGATGGCGGGTCAGTCGTCGCGCACGGCCTGGGCATGAGCATCAACGGACAGGATCCGCGTTCCAATGCCTACCTGCTGGACGGTACGTTGATGAACGATTTCACCAACGGTCCTGCGGGCAGCGCGGCGGGGACGGCGCTCGGCCTCGACACGATTCGCGAGTTCCGGGTGCAGTCGAATGCGTACAGCGCAGAGTTCGGCCGCAACTCCGGAGGCCAGATCAACGTGCTGACGAAGTCGGGCACCAATCGTTTCTCCGGCAATGGGTTCGAGTTCCATCGCAACGACGCCCTCGATACGAGGAACTACTTCGACACCGCCGATAAGCCGGACTTCTGGCGTAATCAATTCGGTGGCACCGTGGGCGGGCCGATCGCGGTCGACAGGGCCTTCTTCTTCCTTGGCTACGAGGGACTGATCGAGCGGCTCGGGCGGACGATCTCCACGGTCGTTCCCGACGACAACGCTCGGCTCGGGATCCTCCCGACCGGCACAGTGCCGATCGATCCCGCCGTCCAGCCGTATCTGCGTGAATTCCCCGTCGCCAACGGTCCTTCCTTGGGCCAGGGGCTGGCCGAGTACACTTTTCCGTTCAATCAGAGGCTGGATCAGCACTTCGTGCAGGGGCGGGTGGATTACAACGCGTCGGCCACGCGCCAGTTGTTCGGGCGCTACACGCTGGACGACACGACGCAGTTCCTGCCGACGGATTACCCGCAGTTCCCGCGCGAGTTCTTCTCGCGGAACCAGTTCTTCACGGGGGAGTACCGTCAGGTGCTCTCGCCGCGCATCTTCAACACCATGCGCATCGGCTTCAGCCGCACGCGCATCGGTCAGAACGTGCAGTCGAACACGACCGAGGATCTCCCCGTGTTCGTCCCCGGCCGGGATTTCGCGGGCGCCATCGACATCGGCGGAATGAAGCGCTTCGGGCCGCAGAGTTCGGCGAATCTTCGACTGGTGCAGAACGTGTTCAGCTTCGCGAACGACCTGACCTATTCGCTGGGGCGGCACACGGTGAAAGCGGGCGGTCTGGTAGAGCGGTACCAGGACAACATGGTGAACCCCACTTTCAGTCTGGGCATCTACCGTTTCGCGAGCCTGGACACGTTTCTACGCGCCACCGCGGCCAATTTCATCGGGCTGACGCCGGAGGCGCAGTTCGATCGTTACTGGCGTTTCACGTTGTTTGGCTTCTATGCGCAGGACGATTACCAGATCACGCCGCGGCTCACGCTGAATGGCGGGGTTCGCTACGAGTTCACGACGATGCCGGAGGATATCTACGGGCGCGACTCCGCGTTACCGGACCTCACGGCCTCGCAGCCGACCACGGGCCGGTTATACGAGGGGCCGTCCTACGAAAACTTTTCTCCCCGCGGCGGGCTGGCGTGGGACGTGTTCGGCGACGGCCGCACCGCCCTGCGCGGTGGCTACGGCCTCTACTTCAACACCAACAGCCATCAGAACCTCATCGTGACGGTCACGAACCCGCCCGCGACGCCGCGACCGGTGATCATCAATCCGACGTTTCCCAATCCGCCGTTCGACCGCGCGGGCGCGATATCCATCCGCCCCGTGCAGTGGGACCTGGAGACACCGCGCGTCCACGTCTTCAACGTCAACGTGCAGCGCGAGATCTGGGCGAAGACGTCGGTGACCGTCGGTTACGCAGGCTCGCGCGGAAAACACCTGCTGCGGAGCAACGATGTCAATACTGCGCAATTCACCACGCTTCCTGATGGAACCGTCTTCATCCCGGCAGGCACGCCGCGACCGAACACCGCGTTCTCGACGATCGAGCTGAAGAGCAGCGACGGCGAGTCCTGGTACAACGCGTTCATTCTCGACATCCGAAAGCGATTCTCGGCTGGTTTCTCGGTGCAATCCTCGTACACGCTGTCCAAGAGCGAAGACACGACCCAGGCCTCGACGTTTTTCTCGGATGCGACCAACGGCACCACGACCGCCTTCCCTGAGTACATCCCTGACTACAACAGGGGACTCTCGGACTTCGATACGCGCCACGCGTGGGTCGTGAACTTCACCGTAGACATTCCGGGCACGGATGCGCTCGGCGGCGTGTTCAGCAGATGGCAGGCCTCGGGCATCTGGAACATGCGCAGCGGTCAGCCACTCACCGCATTCGTGCAGAGCAACCGCTCCCGCTCGCTGTGGAATCCATCGCTCGGCCCCGGCATCGGCCAGGATCGTCCCAGCTACGCGCCCGGGTACGGCGCCGATAGCGCCGTGCTCGGCCGTGTCGATCAGTGGTTCAACCCGAGCGCATTCGTGCTGCAGCCCGCCGGCACGTTCGGCAACACGGGGCGTGGCGACTTCATCGGTCCGAACACGCGGACCCTTGATGTGGCGCTGACCCGACGCGCGACCTTCAAGCCGCTCGGCGCCGACGGCCGCCTGGAGTTCCGCATCGAAGCGTTCAACCTTTTGAACCGGGCGAATTTCGGCCCGCCCGCGCTGATCGCGTTTGCCGGGTCGGCCAACGACGAAGCGCCGCTTTCCACCTTCGGCCGCATCACGACGACGGTCACATCCGCAAGGCAGATTCAGCTGGGACTGAAGCTGTACTTCTAGGCGATGCGCGCTGCATTATCATTCTGGTTCATTCACCCTTATCTGCCCGTTCAAACGTACTTGCCCCTTACTTCGGCTTTCGGCATTCAACCTTCACCATTGCGAGATACACCATGACTTGGCTTGCTTATGTCGCCGGCGCGTTTCTCTCCTGGGGCGTGTACGGCTCGATGCTCCATGACGGGCAGACGCGGCTCGGGAGTCCGATGCGCGCGCTGCTCTGTGTCGGCATCGCGTACTTCCTGATCGGCGTGCTCGTGCCGCTGGCGGTGCTCTTCACTCAAGGCGAGGGCGTGCGCGGCTTCAACAGCGGCGGCACGACGATGGCCACGATCGCTGGCGCGCTGGGGGCGCTCGGCGCCGTGTGCATCATCTTCTCCTTCCGCGCCGGAGGCACGCCGACGTACGTCATGCCGCTCGTGTTCGGCGGCGCGCCGCTCGTCAACGTGCTCTACACGATGTACATGCATCCGCCGAAGCACGCACCGAATCCGCTGCTCTACGTCGGCTTCCTGGTCACGGCGATCGGCGCCGGGATGGTCCTGTATTTCAAACCGCCAGCGCACTAAAGCGTGCTCGGTGCTTCGTGCTGGGTGCTGGGTGCTGGGTGCTGGGTGCTGGCGTGCTGGGTGCTGGGTGCTCGGCGCTGGGCGAGAAGAGAGCGCCTAGCCGGCGGCGATCTCGAGCTACTCGGCTTCGCTGCGGCGCTTCAGACCTTCGGCTTCCATGGCGATGTAACGCTCGGTCAGGCCGCGGACCATCCGTGCGACGAACCAGCCGAGCGCTCCAGCGAACTGCACTGACAGCGTGACGCGGCTGCCGGATGCGCGCGGCTCGATCTCGTGCCGCGCGGTCGCGACTACGCCAGGGCTCCGCGATACCCACGTGAATCCCCTTGCCGGCTCCAGCTCCGTCACGTCGGAATAGTTGACGGGCAGCTTCGGCTGGCGGATCACCACGCGCGAGCCCACTGCCAGCGGACCGCTGTCCATCCGCTTGATGCTCGTGATGCTCGGTGTCCACTCGTGCCAGCGCTCCACCTCGCGCATCACGGCCCACACGCGCTCCGGCGGCGCGCCGATGTCGATGGATCTGGTGAAAGTCGGCATTCAGTCAGGAGCGATTTCGCCGCATCCCTCTGAACTGTGGCTCGACTTCTGCCTCGTAGCAGGTCGGGCAGATCCCGTGGCTGAAAGTCGCACCGGTATGAGTGGAGATGTACCCCTCCACCGTCTGCCAGTAATTCTCGTCGTCACGGATCTTCTTGCAATACGAACAGATCGGCAGGATCTCCTGGAGACTCTTCACCTCCGCGAGCGCCGTCTGCAGCTCGATCAGCATGCGATCCCGCTCATCCGCCGCGCGCTTGCGCTCCGTCATGTCGCGCGCAACAGCGTAGATCAGCCCGTGCTCGCCGTCAGGGGCCGCGTTCCACAGCAGCCAGCGGTATGAACCGTCCTTGCAAATGTAGCGGTTCTCGAATCCAAGCGCCTGTCCTCCGCTGCGCACCGCGCCGTTCTGGTTCAACGTGCGCTCACGATCGTCGGGGTGCACGAACTCGATGAACGGTTTCGACATCAGCTCTTCCCGCGTATAGCCGAGCGTTCGCTCCCACGCCGGATTGAGACGTTTGAAATAACCGCTGAAGTCGAGGCAGCACAGCATGTCGATCGAGAGATCGAAGAAACGATTTTCGAGCTCTGGAACACCCGCCAGCGCGTCGTTTTTCCGAGGGGGCATGCGGTCACTCATGAACGTAGTGTAACAGGTATGTCAATGATACTTGACATTGTGTCTAAGTTGCTTTACATTCCGCCCGACAGGAGGAATGCCATGAACAGCGTCCTGGCCCGATCCCAAAGCAACAAGGCTCTCGCGATCCTCATTCTGTGGGGCATTTCGTATCTCGCCGCACGTGCGGCGCTCGATGCGGAACTGCACCTGCAACCCACCTGGCTGCGGGTCGCAGCCGCGTTGCTGCCGGTTCTGCCGACGGCGCTCGCGTTGTGGACGATAGCCGGGGGCCTCCGCGACTCGGACGAGCTTCAGCGTCGCGTGCATCTGGAAGCGCTGGCGATCGCATACCCGCTCGCGATCCTTTTGCTCATGACGCTCGGCCTGCTCGAGCTCGCTGTCGGCCTCAACCCGCAGGACTGGAGCTATCGTCACGTCTGGATCTACCTGCCTCTGTTCTACTTCGCCGGCCTGTGCGTCGCGTGGAGGCGTTACCGGTGAAGAGCCGCCTCCGCGTGCTGCGCGCCGAGCGTGAATGGACCCAGGGAGAACTTGCGGACCGGCTCGCCGTGTCGCGCCAGACGGTGAACGCGATCGAGACGGAGAAGTACGAGCCCAGCCTGTCGCTCGCCTTCAAAATCGCGCGGTTGTTCAAGCTGCGGATCGAGGACGTCTTCGAACCCGGATCCTGAGAACCGCCTACTTGCCGATCGCGTAGAGGTGCTTCTCGGTGCGCAGGAACAACTGGTTCTTCGACACGGCGATCGTGCTGAGCGTGTACTCGTCGGACGCGTTCTCCGCCAGCAGCTCGAACTTCGCGCCGGCGCGGAAGACGCTCGTGAGGCCGTCTTCGTTCGTCACGTAGATCTTCCCGTCCGCAATTACCGGCGAGGCACTGTAGATCGCCGGCCTGAGGCGTTCCGGACCGTAGAGGACGGCGCCGGTCTGCACGTCGAGCACCTCGACGACCCCGCGATCGCTGATGCAGTAGAGAAGCCTGCCGTCGGTTGCCGGCGTGGGCACATCAGGGCCCCGGTCGAACGTCCACGCCGTATGGGTCGCCGTGACATTGCCGCGTCCGCCCGCTTTGATGGCGATCATCGGCCGGATCCGAGTGGGCGCGATCACCAGGCCACCGGCAACGACTGGTGATGCGATGATCCGATAATTCCGCGCCTTGCCGGGGTTCAGGCCATCGGCGCGCCAGAGTTCCTGGCCCGTCGCGTGATCGTGTCCGGTGACGACGTCCCCGCCGGTGACGACGATCTCCTTTTTGCCGTCGTACTCGAGGAGCGCCGGCGTCGTGTAAGAGTCAGGAGATTCCACCTGCGCATCGGTTGGCCGCTCGACCTTCCACAAAGTCTTTCCCGTCTTGCCGTCGATCTTGAACACATAGGAGGGGTCGTCGGTCTTCATTCCATGCAGCACCTGAACGTAGAGCATCCCTTCGTGCAGGAGCGGCGACGACGCGTAGCCCCAGTTCAGGCCGAATGGTCCGTAGTCCTTCTGAATGTCGCGCGACCACAACTCGGTGCCAGCGAAGTCGAACGCCTTCAGGATGCCGACGCCAGTGAGCACCCACACTGTCTTTCCGTCAGTCACCGGTGACGGGGAGGACATGTTCTGCTTGTTGATCTGGTAGTTTCCTGACGTGATCGTCTTCTTCCAGCGGATCGTGCCATCGCTGCGATGCAGCGACCAGAGCTCGACGTCGCCTGCGTCGGGCTGCGCGGCAACATTCAGAAAGATCGTGTCGTTCCACACGATCGGTGTCGCGCCGCTGCGGCTCGGCATTACGAGCTTCCACGCGATGTTCTCACCGGTCGTCGTCGACCATTTCACGGGAAGGCTCGTCGTCTCGACCGCCGCACCGGTCGCCAGCGGTCCCCTCCACTGCGGCCAGTTGCTGTCGGCCGAAAGGGTGACGACTGCGGTCGCGATCGCGACGCTCAGCACACTCGACAGTTTTCTGCTCATCATCAACGTCCAAGCTCGAAGGCCATCATCTTCGCGCGATCGCGGATATACAGCCGGGTTCCGGCGAGCGTCGGCACCGTCCACGCTTTATTGCTCAATACTGCTGCTTTCGCCTTGACGTTTAGTCCCTCGCGCGTCGGCGCTGCGATCCCCAGGTTGCCGTCCTCGTCGAGAACGATGAGCTTGTTGTCCGCGTGCAGGAACGTGGACCGCGAGAACTCGCGGTTCTGCCAGAGGACCTTCCCGGTCTTGACGTCCACTCCGACCGTGGGACATGGACCGAAGTCCCCGTTGGAGCCGACGAGGAAGTCACCGAGCCGGATGACGGTGCCGATATGCGTCTTCATGCGGTTCTGAAACCACTGTTCCTGCACCGCGGTCCTGCCGGCGGCCTGCGTCAGCTTCAGCAGTCGTGCGCCGTTGTTGTAGGCGGCCGAAACGAACAGCAGGTTGTCGCTGCCCCACACCGGCGTGCTGATGTTGAGACCATAGTCCGTCTTGTGCGGATGGCGCCACAGCACGGCGCCGTTGCCAGGGTCCACTCCGAGCATTTCGTCGCCACCCGAGATCACGAGCTGGTCCTGCCCATCGACGGTGATCAGCACGGGAGACGCGGGGCCGACGGGATAGTCGCCGTTCTTCCATGCGAGCGCGCCGGTCTGCTGGTTGAAGGCCATAACCGCGCCCCCTTTTGCTCCGGCGGGAACGATGACCGTATTACGGTACGCGATCGGGCTCGGAGCAAAGCCGCGGCCGTCCTGCGGAGCGGCGTATTCCTTCACGAGGTCGTGCTGCCAGATCACCTTCCCCGAGCTCTTGTCGAGCGCAAAAAGCTCCGTGCGGCTGCCGACGGCGAACAGTGTGGCGCCGACGATCAGCGGTGTCGAATGCGGACCCGCTCCGTACTCGAGGTCCAGTCCACTCGTCGAGGAGCCGTACGTATGCTCCCAGAGTGTCTTGCCGCTGGCGGCATCGATCGCCGCAATCGTCTCGGACTGCGTACGGCGGACCATGGACATGAGCCCAGCGTACCGATACATCGTGTAGAGCCGGCCGCCCTCCACGAGGATCGAGGAGTGCCCCTCGCCCAGGGCTCTCTCCCAGATCTTGCGCGGGCCCTCGCGCGGCCACGCATCGGCGAGCGGCGGGCTCGCCAAGACAAAGTTCCGTGTCGGCCCGCCCCATTGGAGCCAGTCACCGTCCGCGGATTCGCCGCCGGAGACGGGAATGATGAGACCGACGAACAGCGCCGCGAGAACCAGTCGCGTCATGGGTCACCTCCCAGCGGGGTCACGCCTCGCGGGGCCAGATTCAGAATTTACCGTTTTCAATATTCTCGTGCCAGATCGCCGCGCCGAAGGGGTGGGAGGTGCCACGAGACAAATAAAAGGCAAATTCACGATCTGACGCCGCAGGTTACTCGGAGCGGAGGGCGTCGAGCATGGGGCCGCGCAGCGCGGCGCGAGTGGCGAAAACGGAACTCAATACTCCGGCGAGGATCACGCCGCCGAGCAGGGCTGCCAGCACAGGTCCAGGCCCCCCGGCCCCTCGCATTGCCCACGCGGGCGCGACGGCGAGCAGCGCGCTCAGCACACCCGCACCAAGGCCGGCGCCGAGCAGCAGGACCGCTTCTGCAAGGATCATCTGTGACACGCGCCTGCGGTCGTAGCCGACTGCGCGCAGCAGCGCGAGCTCGCGCCGGCGCTCGAGGACATTGCGGAACATCACGGCTGCGAGACCGATCGTCCCGAGCAACAGCCCGAGGCCGCCAAGGGACTGGAATGTCGAGAGGTAGGTGTTCTCGACCCGGTGGAACGCGTCGAGCCGCTCGCCGGTGGTCGTCGCGTCAAACCCGAACGTCGCCAGTTCCTTCTCGAGCACGCCGGACAGATTGCGCGCGGCGTCGACGTCTCGAATTCCTGGCGCGTCGATGAGAAACAGGCGGTAGCCCTGCTGCGCGGGGAACTGGCGGATGAAGTTTTCCTCCGACATGACCAGCTCTCCCTGGAGGACGCTGTCCTGGACCGCAGCGACAAACTGCAGTTCGAGCGGACGATCGGCGCCGATATCCATCGAGAACACATCGCCCACCTTCGCGTGCAACACGTATTGGAGCGAAGTCGCGTCCGCAATGACCGGCACGCGCCCATTGTTGACTGCTCGCCGAAGCAGCAGCCAGGGATTCGCGTGCTCCTCCGACGTATTCGCCAGAGTGCTCGCGAAGGTGAAGCGACCCTCTTCGATGAAGCCGCTCTCCGGCGCAACGATCGTCGGCGCCGTCGGCCGATACAGATTCAGGCAGCTCGCATCGTCACCCGGGCGGACGCGAAAACGTGTGAACTTCACCCTTTCGAACTCCGGCGCGGAGACGATCAGCGATTCTCGTCCGGCGGGATCGTCGGGATCGTAGACGACCGGCAGTTCGCTCGTCGCAATCAGCGTGTAACCGCCCGTTCCCGACGAACGGTCCGCCGAGACTGAGCCGCCTTGCTTTCGGAACGCGTCGACGGAAACGATGATGAACGCCGCCGAGGCGATCAGCGCTGCACAGAGGACGCTGCGGCCCGGCCGGAATGCCGCACTTCTGAAGCCGAGCCTGAACACCGGCCGCGAGCCATGGCCGGAGATCACGCCTGAGGGCCGCATGCGCAGCCACGCGGAAAGGAGGAACATCGCCGCAATCAGCGCGGCCGCACCGGCGCCGAAGAACGCACCGGCCTCGCCGCCTTCGAGCGTAAAGCCCGAAGCAATCGCCACGATTGCAACGAAGGCAAACGCGATCCCGATCGCACGATTGCGTCGGCCGATGCGCGAATCGCCCGCGGGCTCGTGGCCGATCGTCTGCGCCGTGAGCAATGCCCGCGGCGATAGCCTGGCGACGGCACGCAACGACACGAATACGCAGACGATCGCCGCGACGATCCCCCCGATTGCTCCCGCCGCGAGCGAGACGGGCGTGACATGCAAGACCAGTTGCGTGGTACCCACCGCGCCGACCCACCACGTGCGCAGGCCGTACAGCATCACGGCTCCGTAGGCGAGCGCGCCTGCAATGCCGAGGATGCCTCCGGCGGTCGCAAGCGTCACCGCCTCCACCAGCAAGAGGCGGCGCACGATCGCCACCGTGAAGCCGGCGGCGCGCATGATGCCGACCTGTTTCAGTCGCTGCTCGACTCCCAGACGGAAGAACAGCACGGCGAGCAGCAGCGCGGAGACGACGATGAAGAAGCTGAAGTAGGTGAAGTACTCGCCGAAATCAGTGGCGCCGACCGACGCCGCCGACGCCATAGTGCGAACCGGCTGCACCGTGACGCCAAGCGCTTCGGGTCGGATGACCGATCGCAGCTCGCTCGCGAACCGGGCCGCCGCCTCAGCAGCTGAGGTGCCGCCCGGGACGACGAACCTGATCGAGGTCGCGGCGCCGTAGCGCGTCTGCCACAGCTCGCGTCCTCTCTCGTAGCTGATGAAGGCTTTGGGCGTCGTGCGGTAGTCGTCCCAGTAGGTCTCGTCGGTCTTCCTCACGCGCGACAGATCGATCGGGAACGGCGGATCCCAGTCGGCAAGGTTCTGCGCGCCGGTGATGCCGGGGTATTCAGGGGCGAGCTGACGATCGGCCGCAAATCCCGAGATCGGTACGATCCCGGCAACACTGAACGATGCGCGATGTGTCGTGAGACCGGCGTTCGCGTCCCAGAGGTAATACTCGATGTCGAGCGCATCGCCGGGCTTAGCGCTCAACTCGCGCGCAGTCCAATCATTTAGAACTATCGCCTTGGTGCTTGGCGCCAGTTGCTCGGTGCTCGGTGCTTGGTGCTGGGTGCTCGGTGCGCCGTGCTCAGTGCTTCTTGCGGCGGTGACTTCGTCAAGGGGCACGGCGGCTATCAATGAGTACGGGATCGTACGGTCGCCGACGCGGATGGTGTTGGCGAGATAGGTGAACACCGGGGCCTCTTTAAACGCGAGCTTCTTGCCGGTGTCACGCACGCTTGCTTCAATGGGCGTGCTCAGGATGCCGCTCGTGGTGTCGACGATCAGCTGCGTGCCATCCGCGGACGGTCGAACCTTCAGACCGAGATCTTCAAGAGACAGCGGGCTCCGCGCTCGGGTTGCAGTGCTCTCGTCGCTCGCGCCGGAGATGATGATCGTGTTCACGCCATCCTGCACCTCGAGGTCGCGCTGCACGCGGCGGAGCGGCGCGAACACGGCTCGCAGCTCGGTCTGCTGCGGGCGCAGCGCGAACTCCCCGAGCCGTTCGCGCGGAAGCACCTCGGCGAGGGTGAGGCGCAGCGTGCGTCCGATGTCCTCCTTTTTCCCGAATAGCGACTCGACCGGGATCTCGGACGGACGCTGCAGTCGGACAAGGACAATGTCGTCCTTTGCCGCGCCGAGCTCGGCGGCGAGCGCTGATGAAATCGCAGGGCCAGCCGGAGGTTCGACCCCGTTGAACCTCCAGAACCGCTCGTCCACTCCGTAGACGACGACGCTGCCGGCCCGGCGGCCGGACGATTCGTGCGTCACGAACCCGGATGAGACGATCAGCGGCGCCGCTGCCATTCCGCTGGAGCCGATCTCGTTCGCAAGATCCGCGCGGAAGTACTGGCCCGAGGACAAGACCTGATCGGTCCTGCCCAGCCGCCCGAGTGCGATGTCGCGGAGGCTGCCGCGAACGGAATCGCCGACGAGCAGCGCGCCACCGAGCACTGCGACGGCAGCCGCCACGCCGAGCAGCACGGCGAGGTTGGTCCGCCAGTAGTACGTCGCGCTGCGCAGCGCCAGGCGCCACATCGACATCATCAGGCTCCGGCCAGCGTATGGTTCGACATGCGGTAGCGGATCGGAAATCGCTCGGCGAGAGCGGCACTGTGGGTCACGACCACGAGAATCGTGTTGTGTGTGGCGTGCAGGTTCATCAGCAGGTCGGCGACCGAATCGGCGATGGATGTGTCGAGATTTCCCGTCGGCTCATCGCACAGCAGCAGCATTGGATTCCTGATCAGCGCTCGCGCGATTGCGGCGCGCTGCTTTTCCCCGCCCGAAAGCTCCCCGGGACGGTGGTCGAGGCGATCGGCGAGCCCGACCTGCGCGATGATCTCGCGCGCACGCTGCTCGTCGCCTCCATTTGAACGTGTCGCGACGAGCGTCGGGGTCAGCACGTTCTCGAGCACGGAGCACTGCGGGAGCAGTGAATGGTCCTGGAACACGAAGCCGATCCGTTCGTTGCGGAACGCCGCCTGTTCGCGCTCTTTCAGCGTGTACGGATCCACGCCGTCGAGCGTGACGGTGCCGGACGTCGGTGGATCCAGCGCACCGAGGATGTAGAGCAGCGTGCTCTTGCCGCTGCCCGATGGCCCCATGATCGCCGCCGCCTCCCCCCGCTTCAGCGTCAGCGAAACGCCATCGATCACGCGCAGATCGCCGCGCGGAGTCGGATAGGCCTTGGAGATATCAGTGGCTCTCAACATGCTGCGAATACGTCAACTACAAACTCCAAACTCCAAACTCCAAACTCCAAAAAGAAGGCAAACCATTTCGTGTTTTTTGGAGTTTGAAGTGGTCATGTGCACTGTCAGATACTCACGCTGGCGACTTCGCGGTAGACGGCTTCGACCTGCTCGGCCATCCGCGCGACGGTATAGTGCTCGCGCACCCCTGCGGCACCTGCGGCCCCAAGCGCGCGAGCGAGAGCGGGATCGCGTCTGATCGCCAGGATGCCGTCAGCGAGCGCGTCCGCGCCGGGATCCACGATCAAGCCGCCGCCGGTTCGGTCGATGATCTCCGGAAACGCGCCTACGCGCGGCTCGACGACGGGAACGCCGCAGGCCATCGCCTCCATCAGGAACAGCGCCTTGGGTTCGTGGTACGGCGCTGGTACCGACAGCACGTGCAGCTCGTGCAGGAACGCGATCTTGGCCGCCAGGTCGACTTCTCCCCGGTACTCGAACTCCCCATCGAGTCCGGCTTTTCTGAGAATGGATCGGGCACCCTCGAGATAGCTCTGGTGCTCGGCCGCAAGATAGCCCGCGGCGATGAGCCGCGTGTTCTCGGTCTGCCGTCGAAGACGCAGGCGGCAATAGGCCTCCGCGAGCGCGTGCAGGCCTTTCTCCGGGGCGATCCGCGCGAGGTATCCGATCGTGAACGGGCCGTCCGGTGGCTGCGGACGCACCCGGAAACCGTCGGCGTTCACGCCCAGCGTCGCCAGCCGCATTTTCGTCGCAGGAATGCCCAGATAGCCGGGCATGAAGTCCAGGTAGTACTTGCTGACCGGCAGAAAGGCATCCACGTGGGCGCTGCACGCGCGGATGATCTCCATCGACTGCGTTCGATACGGTTCGCCGAGTTGATCGAGAAAGAGATCGTCTCCCTGCAGCGTGCAGCAGATCGGCGCGTTGAGCTCGCGCTTCATCGGCTCGGCGAGGCCAAGAAGGAGCGAGTACGGCAGGTTGATGACGTCGAACCGTTCTTCGGTCTTGAGCCAGTCGAGGAGCTTGCGGATCTCCTTCGCCTGGAAGCCCCGTTCTCCTTTCAACATGGAAACGGTCATCTCGCCGAGGGTCTTCGGATCGACGCTGATCTGCCGCCGCGTCGCCAGTCTCAGCGCCCACGAGGAGTCCCAGAGCCTGTCCATGAATCGCGGCGTGTGCCGGAACACTGCGGAGTGCTGTTCGAGGTAGACGCTGATCCCGCCGAAGAAGACGTGGTCGCCGCTGACGTTGGCCTCGTCGGTCTTCGTGGGTGTATAGACCGGCGTGAGAACGACGTCGTGACCTCGCCGGAAGAGCTCCGCCGCGAGGGCGTTGTCGCGCAGACAGCTTCCGCAGTACATGCTGCCGGCGCCGCCCGTGAGAGAGAGGATCCTCATCATTCACCGAGGGGCTTCGCCCCTCGGACTCCCCTGCACGCTCTCGCGCGAGCCGCTCCGCCGGCTCGCTCCGTTCGCGTGGCTCGCTCGCCGTGCTCGCTCGCGCCGCAAGGATTCACAGCTGCTCCCGCGAAAGACGGATCCTCATCATTCACCGAGGGGCTTCGCCCCTCGGACTCCCCTGCACGCTCGCTCGCGGTGCTCGCTCGCTCCGCAAGGATTCACGGTTCTCAAAACGCAACGGCCGCCTGGAAGGAACGCCTGGCATACAGGTGCTCGAAGAGATTGCCTTCGTGGGGCTGGTCCCAGCTGATCACGTTGGTTGCGATCGGACCGATGTTGAGGCGATCCACGACCGTCGAGGCGATCAGCCGTTCGACCAGCCGGCGATTCTCGGTCAGCGCCGTGACCACGAGCGTCTTTCCCAACGGCTCGGGCATCCGTGACATCTCCTCGACGGTTACCTTCACGACGGCGACGAACGGAAAAAGAAACTCGCGGTTGGCGAGGGGATGATCGGCGCTGTCGCACAACACTAATGTCGGCAGCAGATACGTGCTGCCGTCGTGCTGTACGAGACGCGGGCCGGGTCGCAACTCCGCTGTGATCTCGCGCGCGCCAGGCGTCTCGAGGCCGCTGTCGATCTGCTGCGAGATGCGCGCGGCGACGCGCGGGTCCGCAAAGGGTGCAAGGGTCGCTTTCGGATCGTCCTCCGCCCGCGGGACGATCTCTACGAGCTTTCTGGCAAGCGCCACGGCCACCTGCTCGGCGTGCGACCCGTCGACCCACACACCGGACGCATTCACGCACGATCGTCCGCCGTTGTCCGCTACGGACGCCGCCATCAGGTCGACGTGCGGCCGCCAGTTGCCCAGTTGATCGTCGCCGATCAGCACCTTGCTGTAACCGGGTCCATGAATCTCGACGCGTGGATCACCTTCCCAGGATCCGACGGCGCTGACATCACCGAAGAACATGCTCCGTCCAGTGCGCCGCAGGATCTCGCCGGCGCCGGCGTGGTCCGCCGGATAGAACGAGAACGCTTCCGCGGGACAGCCGGCTTTGATGAACGCCTGCGCGAGGCGGAACGGAGACCATGGCTCGGCACTGCCCGGCTTCAGGACGAGCGGCATCTTCATGGCGATTGCCGGCAGCCACAACGAATGTACGCCGGGCGAATTGTTCGGCAGCACGACGCCAAGCGCCTGCGTGCGCGGATAAAAATTCAGCAAGTGCCCTTCGTACTCTCCATATCCGGCATCGAGCAACGACAGATCGAGACCGCGCGTCAGTCCGCGCAGCACGGTGCGGATCTCGGTGAGCACGCCCGCGATCTTCGCCATGTTGCGGCGAACGAGCGCGTGCGGCATGCCGGTCGTCGCACACAACTGCCGAACGTAGTCCTCGGGTGCCTGCTCGATGGCTCCGAGCGGCAGCCGCGCGTTGAGGAAGTAATCCGCTGCGCGCTCGCAGATACCCAGCAACTGCTCGAATGACAGCTTCGCCAGTGCGGCACGCGCGGCGGCCTGCTCCTCCTCCCGCAGATCGCGGCGGATGATCCCCGGGTTCGCCTGGCTCATCTCCGCAAACGTCTCACGCGTGCGGTAGTGGGGAATGCGGATGACGTCGAGGCTCTCGTATGGAATGCCGTGGCGAAGAATCGGGATATGGAGCATAAGAAACCAGTTTAATCCACGATGTTCGGACAGCGGGCGTGCGGCGAGGACCGACTGGGAACACTCGATCCCGCCGGTGAAAGAGCGGCGTTATTCGATCACGTTCAGGACGTTGCGAAAGCGAGGAACGGGGGAGCGCTGACAGGTCGTCAAAAACTCGTCAACTCCCAACCTCCCGATTCCCGACCCCAAAAAGGACGCATCGGGACCTGGACGTTAGGCGTCGGAGGTTGACGCCGTCGACTCGTTATCGCTTCTTCCCTTTGTCCTTCCCTTTGCCTTTGCCGCGTGCGGATTCCTTGCCCGACAGATCACCGATTTCCACCTCACACGATGGCGAGCAGACGCCGTGGCACAGCACGTAACCGTCCGGACAGCTGTCGTCATCGTTCGAGAGGGTAAAGCCCCTTCGCACGCTTCTCAGCTCCTTCAGCGTATTGCGCAGTACCGTTTCGACGTCTTCGTACGACCTGCGGTCCGTCGCGTACAGCTCGATCGCGAAGTTCTCGATCGTGTTCGCAAACCAGCGGAACGCTGCCAGCGACATCCCGTCTTCGGCAGAGGGTTCCCAGCTTCTTGGCATCTGCAGCTCCTCGTGTGACGAGTTGAAAGGTTGGCGCCGCTACTGGCGCCGGGTCCCGGTGGTCAACAGCCAGATGTCTCGCTTCCACTCCTCGCGCGCGAAGACGATGGCATCGTGCTGCAGTGGCTGAATTCCGGAGAACGATACACCGGGCGCGTGATTGCCGGTGAGCTGGCGCGGCGCGGCGTCTCGAAGCGAAAGCATGTAGATGTTGTGAATCCCATCGACGCTCCGCGTGACATAGAACCGTGCGCTGCCTGCATCCACGCGGAGCGATGGTGTTGCGCTGTCGCCGATGCTGGCGAGCTGCCGCCGCCCGCCGTCCAGGGTGAGCTCCAGCAGTTCGATCTGGAACAGCTGTTCGGGACGCGGAACACTGCGGTGCACGATCACGGCATCGTCGCGGGACCACCCGGGCACCTGGAACGCGAGCTGTTCCTGAGGAGCGGTGAACAGGATGCTGGTGCGCTTGTTCTCGAGGTCGTACACCCGCACTTCGTTCAGCACCCGTGCGTCCGGCTGGCGTTTGTAGCGAACAGCGAACGCGAGCTTCGTTCCATCCGGAGACGCTCGCAGGTCCCACATATCGCTGCCTGCGCCGGCGGAAAAGAGGCGCGCCGGCGGGGCCGTGCTCGCCAGGTCCACGGCCTGGACCTCGTGGCCGCCCTCTCCCGCAACGATGTAATAAAGTCTGGCGGCAGGGCCGCCCCAGGTGACGTTCTGCTCGACGAAATCAACCGGCAGCGACGTGGCGGTAATGCTCGGAAGAACGCATTGATCCGACAATTGCCGAGATTCTCCGGTGGCGAGATTCTTCACGATCAGGCGAAGGTGACGACGGTCAGGGATGCGCTGATACAGCGCCACCCATTGACCATCGGGCGAGAGCCGCGCCGCAAAGCCGTCCGCCACCGCCTGCGGCTCGAGAGGGGTGTCTTTCAGCGGTGCGACGAAGATCCGTGAATCGAAAAGCTGAAAGCCCTCGATGGGTGTCGGCCTCGTGCGCTGGAATGCGATGAGATCCGCGCGCATGCTGGCCGACGGCCAGAAGTCGCTGAGTGAGTCGGCCGTCAACTGCCGCATCGCTCCATCCGCCACATCGAGGCGCCAGAGGTTCACCTGATTCGAGATCTGCTCGAACGCGACGACGGATCCATCGGCGGAGGCCCCGGTCACCACCTCGCTCATCTGGCTCGAGGTCAGCTGCGTGACGCGTTTGGTCGCGACCGACATCTCCCACAAGTCCATCTGCCCGCCGCGGTTCGATTCGAATGCGATCGTCGCATCGTTGATCCACATGGGATAACGATCCGTGTACTCGTCGCTCGTCAGCCGCTCGACGCCGCTGCCGTCGATGCGAGCGCTCAGCAGGTCGATCACACCGCGCCCGCTCGCGGACACCACGATCCGGCGGGCATCGGGCGCCACATCGACATCGCGGTACTTCAGCTCCGCAGGCCATCTGGCGCTGAGATCCTCGACGTCCAGTGTCGACAGCGACGCGCGGAGCAGCGATCGCCCAGGCTGGCCGCGGTTCGCGTCGATGTACACGGCGTCCGCGATCCAGCGGAGGACGTTGAGGTCACTGTAACGGGTTTCGACGGGCACGCTGAGCCGCGGCGAGCCGCCGAAGAATGCCGGAACGACCATGAGGAACTGGCTCTGACCCTGGCGCACGAGCACCGCGAGCTCGCGCGAATCCGGTGACCACGCGTGGCTGACCGCCGCGCCCTGGATCGCAACCGGCACGGCGTCGCCCCCGTCGATCGCCTGGACGAAGATGCGGGACTGGTTCTGTCTGTCGGACACGAATGACAGCCATCGCCCGTCAGGTGAGATCCGCGCGTCCTGCTCGCTGCTCGGCCATGTGACCGCGGGCGCGAGAGTACGCGCTGGAGGCGTCTCGAGTGCAGGGGATCGCCAGCGCGCCGCCGCGAAGAAGACCGCGGCGGCGACAAGCCCCGTTGCGATGGACCACATCACCCAGATCCGTACTCTCGGTTCCCTGCTCGAAGCGACGGGCAAGGTGCTCGTGCTGAGCGCCTCGGCCGAACGTCTCAATGTGTCCGCGACGACGCTCGCCGATTGCGGGCGTCGTTCCGGATCGATCTGCAGGCAGGCCTTGACGATCTCTCGCACCGATCCTGGCGCTTCCGGAGCGAGCTGGTCCAGCGGACGGGTCCGGCCGGTGAGCATCTGCTGAACGTATTCGTCCCGCGTCACGCCCTCGAACGGCAACTGCCCAGTGAGGCATCGGAACAGCAGGACACCAAGTGAGAACAGATCGGCGCGGCCGTCGAGCGGACGCCCCAGCGCCTGCTCCGGCGCCATGTACTGCGGAGTGCCCGGAATGTTTCCCGGCAGCGTGAGGCCGCTCTGCGTGAGCGCGTTGTCGCTGTTGATCCGCGCGATCCCGAAATCGAGGAGCTTGATGTGGCCGTGCGGCGTGACCATCACGTTCGACGGCTTCACGTCGCGGTGGACGATCCCGCGCGCGTGCGCGTTGGCGAGACCTTCGGCGATCTCGGAACCGTATCGCAGCGTGTCCACAAGCGGCGGCACGCGGCGATCCAGGATTTCGCCGAGCGTCTCACCGTCCACGAACTCCATTACGACGATGGTCGCGGTGCCGGTCTCGAGCAGCTCGTAGATCTTGCAGATGTAGGGGTGATCGAGGGATGCAGCGGCGAGCGCCTCGGCCCGCAGACGAAGCACGGCGTCCGTGTTCTGTGGATCGGATTCGCGGATCGCCTTGAGCGCGACCGGCCGATTCAGGCGGGTGTCGATCGCCTTCGAGACGATCCCCATCCCGCCGCTGCCGAGCGTGGCGACGACGCGATAGTGACCGACGAGATCAGCGACCACCCTGCGGCTCCTCCCGCTGTACTCTAACTCACGCGGCCGCGAGGGTCCCCGCTTCCGGCCTGAAGGCGGAAGCCCAAACTTTCGCTTCCGACGCCAGTCGGAAGCACACCCAGCGTTTCTTCAGAGGCTCCAGAGGGCGACGGTGTCGGCGGCGCGAATCACGACCCCGTTCTTCAGCAGGACAGGCTGCCCCCATGTCTGTCCGTCGGCGATAGCGTAGCGGTGAAGCTCTTCGTACTTATCCGGATTCTTGCGGACCACGATCAGCTCCCCTTCAGTCGTGAGGACGACGAGGTTGGGTCCGGCAATCTGCAGCGCCGCGTTCATCCCCGTGCGCCCCTCGGTGGTCCATTTCACTTTCCCGCTCGCAGCGTCGACGCAGAACAGCTGTCCCTTTCTGCGATTCGAAAAGCCGTAGATGAAACCGCCGTCGGCCACGGGAGAGCTCATGTACATCGGTACGTCGGGGTTGTGCCAGACCTGCGTGGGCGTCCACGTGGAGGGTGGCTTCACGTCGAGGCGGTATGCAAACGTCCCCTTGCGCGTGCCGGAGATGATCACGAGGTCATTCGCGAGGACGGGCGTGACGATGTTCTCGTTCCATTCGTCGGGGAAAGGGATCTGCCACAGGAGCTTTCCGCTGGTCGTCTCGACGCCGACAACGGCCTTGTCGGTCATCGTGATGATCTGCGATGAAGTCTGGCTCGCGGCCGTGCTGATCCGCCGGGATACCGGCGACGCATAGCCTGGACCGTGACCGGGCAGTGACCACTTCTCCGTTCCGGTCTGTGGATCGAAGGCTCGGAACGCGCCCTTCGTGTCATCGCCGACATGCACGATGAGCAGGCCGTTGTCGATGATCGGTGACATCGCGGTGCCCGTGAAGAGCTTCGAGGTGTCGATCTCCTTCGACCAGTCCTTGCGCCACTTCAGCGCGCCGGTCTTCTCATCGAATGCCGACAGCACCGCACCCGTGCCGAGTGTATAGAGAATGCCATTGGCGGCGAGCGGCGTGGCGAATGGCCCCTTCGACATTTCATTCGCGTACTTGTTCTTGTTGAACGCAGATTGATATCGCGCCGTCCACACCGGCTTTCCGGTCGCAAGATCGAGCGCGGTCACCACCTCTTCGGGATCCTGCCGGCTATGGATGAAGACGCGACCGTTCGACGCGATCGGAGTGGAGTACCCCTCGCCAACCTTCTGCGTCCATCTGAGCGTCGGCTTCGCCGGCCAGGCCGTGGGCACGTTGTCGCCGGCCACGACGCCGTCGCGATTGGGTCCGCGCCACTGCGGCCACTGGGCTTCCACGCCAGCGACACTCACGGTCACGAGAATCACGAGGAGCTGCCTCATCGGACCAATCCCTCACGAAGACACACCCTTCAGTTCAGTAGACCCCCTCCACCACGGTCGTCGCGAACCGCGAGAAGGGACGGACGTTGCGGACACCGTCCCACGGATACGCGGCGCAGGGCTTTTCGCGTTCGGCCTCATCGCGCTCGAGGAACCGCGGCATGAAGAATTCCTTCGTCAGCGTGGTCAGCCGCACGCGGCCCGTCGCGCCGTACTCGACGACACGGCCGGGCTGATCCGGATCGACCACTTCGATCATCGCGCGCGGCGCGGGCGGGTAATAGATGATCGCGTAGTTGTCGGCCGGGTCCACGGGAACCTTGTGCGTCGCCAGACCCATCAACGTGTTGCCGTACGTCGGCGCGAAGTAGATGCCGTCGAGCAGCTCTTCGACGGCGAAGCGGTGAAACTGTGGCGTCATCTCGGTGCCGCCGCAGAAGACACCGGTGATCCCCATCTTCTTCAACGACACTTTCTCGCACAGCGCTTCGAGCAGCTTCGGCGTCGTGAAGAGACAACGAATCCCCGGGTGCGCCTTGAGCAGGATCAGCGCCTGGTCGATGACGTGGCGTTTGTAGGCTTCCATCTGGTCCATCTGCCGCGCCTTGATCAACTTGATGACCCAGCGCGGATCGAGGTCGACCATGAAGCAGATGCCTCCGCGATGCTGCGCGAGATGCTCGATGGCAAGGCGGAGGCGACGGGGGCCGCTCGGACCGACGTGCAGCCAATCGGATCCTTTGGGGAAGTGCTCGTCGGGCAGCGTTTCGCTGAAGTTCTCGTAGTCGGTCCGGAAGTCGTTGACGTTGATGCGCGACTTGGGCACGCCCGTGCTGCCGCCGGTCTCGAACGTATAGATCGGGCTGTTCGAAAAGGCCTTCGGTACCCACCGCCGAACGGGTCCGCCTCGAAGCCATTCATCCTCGAAGGATCCGAACTTGCTGAGGTCCTCATAGCCGTTCACGTCGCGCAGCGGGTCGAAGTCGAACGTCTTCGCGCGCTCGAGCCAGAACGGGCAACCCGTTTGCGCATCGAAGTGCCAGCGCACGATCTCACGGACGTGCGCGTCGAGGCGCTCGCGCGCGGCCTGAACGGCAGATGGCGACAGCGTGGGGGCGACGGTCGATGTCATAGACAGGAAATCTTACAAGAGACGGGCGGCCGCGGGTGGGGTGCTGGTGCTGAGTGCTCGGTGCTCAGTGCTCAGTGCACGTGCTGGGTGCTCAGTGCACGTGCTGGGTGCTCGGTGCGAAGCTGACGACTAGGGTGAGGAACGGCCAGTCTCGCGCGCGAGCGTGGCCAGGAACTTCGCGCGTTCGGTTGCCTGGGGCTGCTGTTCCAGGACGTCGACACGCCAGGGCAGCTGCCAGGACCAGTTGTCGTCGGCGACGACGGCAGGCGTGTTGATACGGTCGCGCCAGCCAAAGACGTCCTGGATGGGAACGAGCAGCAGGTTCGAGCCGGCGGAGAACAGCGACGCGAGGAGCGCATCGCGCACCCGGTCGGAAAACGGCTCATCCGCTGTGATCCCGGCCTGGCGAAGCCGCGGCGTGAGTACGACGCATTCACGCTCCAGGGGATCCGCGTTGTCCCACCATTCCGCCATGGTCTCGGTGTCGTGCGTGCCGCTGATCGCCACCGATACGGCGGGATAGGCAGCTGGGTCTGTGAATGGCTGGGCGTCGGTTTCCCAATCGCGCTCCCAGCGAAACACTTTGAGACCGGGGACACCGAGTTGCGCGAGCGATCCGCGGACGAACTCGGGAACGATGCCGAGGTCCTCAGCGATGATCGCCGCACCAGTGGACTGAAAGATCTTCATCACGCGCTCGCCCTGCGCGAGCTGCTCGCGCTCGTCGGGTGGCAGGAAGTACGTCGTGTCGTCGGGTTCGCGGACGAACGTGCGGTAGAAGCCGACGAGGTGATCGACGCGGAAGCCGTCGAAGAGATCGGCGCAACGGCGGGCACGCTGCCGCAGCCATTCATAGCCGCTGGCTTCGTGCGCGTCCCAGCGGTAGACCGGCAGACCCCAGTCCTGGCCGGTTTCCGAGAAGGCATCCGGCGGTACGCCGACCGACGCATCGACACGAAACTCGTGCTGTCGCGCCCAGACATCAGCGCTGTCGCCGCTCACCATGAACGGGAAGTCACCAAGGATCTCCATCCCGGTCGCGCCGTGAGCGGCTCGCCATTGCTGTTCCGCCGTCCATTGCAGCCACGCGTAGTAGAGAATCCGGTCCTGGAGTCGGCGGCGGGCCGCAGCCACCGCCGACGCCTCGCGATCCCGCAGCGGCGGCTCCCATTCGAGCCAGTACCGTCCAGTATTCTCGGCGTGCAGCGCCCGGAACAACGTGTAGTCGTCGAGCCACCATCGCGCGCCCTCGATGTACTCGTTCAGCATCCCGGCGCGACTTGTTCCGGTGCGCCACTCGTCGGCGAGAAACCGTTCGAACATCGCTTCCAGCACGCCAGACTTCAGGTCCCGCACGAGGCGGTGGCTGACCGTGCGCGAGCGACGTATTTCTTCGAGGTGCTCGAGTTGCGGACGCGTGAGGCTTGCCTCGCCGCCAGCGGCGATGAACTCCGGCAGCTCTCGAACAGCAATGAAGATCGGATCGATCGCCATCGCGCTCATCGCCGAGTAGGGGGAGCTCTCGCCGTCAGCCATCTCGTTCACGGGTAGCAGTTGAATCGACGACAGCTTTGCGGAATCCGCCCAGGCCGCCAGCGCGGGGAGATCGGCAATCTCTCCGATGCCCCAGCTCTTCGAGGACGCAATCGAAAAGAGCGGCACGAGCAAGCCGGCGCGCCGCCGGCGCACGGAAGCGTCAGCCACGGACGTGCTCCAGCACGCGCTGCGCTCCTTCAGCAAACGACTCGGGTGAGGGCAGCAGGCTGAAGACGAGAAACGATTCGTGCGCGAAATCGAAGAAGAAGCCGGGATGCACGAGCGTGTCGCGGCCGTCGAGCAGCGCGATCACGAGCTCCTCCTCCGAGCATCGCGTTGGCACGCGGATCACGGCGGACCATCCGCCGTCCGCGTTCAGCAGCTCCACGGAGGGCTCGGCCGCGGTGATATGACGGAGAAAGGCGAAATTCGCTCTGACGCGCTCGCGAATCTGACGCCGGATCGACGCGCCGCGCTGGATCAGGGCGGGCGCCGCGACCTGGACAGGCGTCGAGACCGACAAGTAGGTATCGCAGATCAACTCGAGCCGGGCGAGTGCCTCACTTATTAGCTCACCCGGCCCATCGATCGCGATCCACCCGAGCTTCACCTGGGGAAGCCCCGCGGACTTCGACAGCCCGCCAAGACGGAACGTGAGTGCCGCGCTCGCCTGATCACCGTTCGGGAATCGCCCGCCTGCGTCGCTCGCCTCGTCGAACATGTAATCGGCAAACACTTCGTCGAGGATCAACGCCGCGTGGCGATCCGCGCACCGGCGCGAGAGCTCGGACAGCTCCGCAGCCGACAGGCTCGAGCCCGTGGGATTGTTCGGCGTGACCGCCAGGATCGCGCGCGTTCGCGTCGTCCACGCGTTTTCGACGCTGCGCTCGTCAACGACCCATCTGCCGTGGTACTCGAGGAAATATGGATGGCATGAGACACCATCGAGACGGGTCAGATGATCGAACAGTGGATAACTCGGTTGCGGAACGAGAACGTCGTCCCCCTCAGGCGCACAGAGAAGCTTGAACAGAACGGAGTATGCCTCGCTGGTGCTCGCCGTCAACACGATGCGATCCGCAGCAACACTGATTCCACGTGCCGCGTAGCCGGCGACAACAGCGTGCCGCGCCGCACGCATGCCGAACGGTTCAGGTGAATACGTGAGCGCGGCGGCCGATGACAGCGAGGCGAGCAGATCCGCGTCGTAATGAATGCCGACAGCCGTCGGATTCGTCACCGTCAGATCGATCAGGGGCCGCCCGGATGCGCGATGAGCCGAGATCGACGAGGCCAGACGATTCAACGCGAGGTCGCGCGGAATGCGCGAGGAAAACATCAGAACTAGACTATCGCTTTACGTTGCACCGAGCCGAACATGGTGAATCTCACGTACGACGAGTTGCTGCGATACACGGGTGAAGAACGCGCGAAGTGGCGCCGGTTCTTCGCGGATCATCCGGAATCGATGGAGATGCCGCTTCAGCCGGCAGGGCGTCTGCCGACGGTCGGCAAGATGATCGATCACATCTTTCTCGTAGAGCGTCGTCATCTTCAGCGGCTCCGCTCGGAGCCCCTGGCCAGCCAGACCGGTCTGACAGGGAACAACGCCCCGCCGCTGTTCGACTATGGTGCGTCGGTGCGGCGCGAGCTCGAACAATACGTGAACGAGCTCGACGAAGACGTCGCGGGCCAGGTGCGCGTGTTCGAGGTACGCGAGCAGCAGTGGCCGATGACGCCGCGCAAGCTGCTCTTCCACATCCTCGTGCACGAGATCCGCCACTGGGCGCAGGTCGCCCTCGCCGTCCGGCTCGCCGGGCTCGAACCTCCCGGCGATCACGACCTGTTCTTCAGCAACGCGCTCTAATAACGGCTTCCGGCTCTCGGCTTCCGGCTCTCGGCTTCCGGCTCTCGGCTTGCGGCTTGCGGCTTGCGGCTTGCGGCTTGCGGCTTGCCATCAGCGTAGCCGCTTCCTGATCATCAGCACGAGTGCGTCGCGCGGACCGAACAGGTGCTCGAATGACGGCCCCTCCTTCGTCATGATGAAGCTCACGGACGTGCCTGTCTCGAGGTTCTGCCAGATCGCTTCCGGCATCTCGGGGGAAAACGCAATCGTCACCTTCTGCGGCGCCGCATCGGGATTCAAGCCGATGATGACGATGGCGTCAGGGGACTCGAGTAGCCGTACCTCGATGCGGCTCTTCGGATCGGCGCCGGAGATCCGCAGCACGCCGCCGGTCCGAGGACGAAGCGGAGCAAACAGGGCCTGGTTTCGCGTCACGACTCCGGCCGTTTCGCCGAGAGACAGGATCGCCGGCGAAAGCGGACCCTCCTTGCCTGCGAACGCGAGATGGCGCGCGCCCCCCGCCAGCTCGGACCACATCGCAA
>DATLLF010000200.1:0-3548 GCA_035537955.1 Vicinamibacterales bacterium
GCCGGTCATCGTTCCGCATCTCGCGGAACGCGAGGATTGGTCCAGGAACTACGTGCTCGGCATGCTCGTGGACCTGGGAGCCGATGTCGTGTCGCGTCCGATTACCGAGGCCGCCATGCAGGTGCCAGTCGAGCGCGCGCAGCGGCTCGTGCAGTACTTCAGCGCCACCCATGTGACGGATGCGGTGCCTGCGGTGCGCGCGATCATCGCCCGGACGACGAGCGTCGAGTGCCTCGCGGCGTGCCTGCGTGTGTTCGCCGACGTTGACGACCTCGATACCGTGCGGGAATACCTGCGCCATCCCTCATGGCAGGTTCGAGTCCAGGCGGTCAACGTCATCGCGAGGCTTGGCGGCGTGGGTGACTACCCGGCGCTGCTGCCGCTGCTCTCCGACCGGGAATGGTGGGTGCGATATCGCGCCGCAAAGGCGTTGTGCTCGCTTCCGGGCGTCGAGCTCGCGCGCATCCGAATCCTCAGCGAGCAGCATCACGACGCGTTTGCTCGCGACATGCTCGTCCACGTGCTCGCGGAGGCAGGCGCATGATGTCCGCCGCATCGCTCGGTGAACTCTTCGGGTGGGCCTCACTTGTCTACCTGCTGGGGCTCAACCTCGTCTACCTGACGCTCAATGCTGTGTCCTTCGCGGTCCTGCGGCGCCATCAGCAGCGGCAGACGCTCGGTCCACTTTCCACGCGGTTCTCGAACCTCGAGTTGCCGGTCACTCTCATCATCCCGGCGTACAACGAAGAAGCCACGGTCGCCGCAACCGTACGCTCGCTGCTTCAGCTCAACTACTCACACTTCGAGATCATTGTCGTCAACGACGGATCGGCCGACCGGACGCTCGACGTGCTGAAGGAGTCGTTCGGCCTCCGGCGGTTTCCAGAGGTCGTCCGCCAGCGCCTGCAGACCGCACCTATCCGCGGCGTCTATCGCTCGGCGAAGTATCCGGAGCTGAAGATCATCGATAAGCACAACGGCGGGAAGGCGGATGCGCTCAACGCCGGCATCAACGCGGCTCAGTACCCGCTCTTCTGCGCGCTGGACGCCGACGGCGTGCTGCGCCCGGACAGCCTGCAGGCCATTACAC
This sequence comes from Vicinamibacterales bacterium, assembly GCA_035537955.1. Taxonomy (GTDB): domain Bacteria; phylum Acidobacteriota; class Vicinamibacteria; order Vicinamibacterales; family 2-12-FULL-66-21; genus JACDCA01. The sequence continues at coordinate 1,091 of DATLLF010000200.1, forward strand.
GCCCGTTCCTGGACGATCCGCGTACCGTTGCCGCCGGCGGCATCATCCGCATCGCGAACGGGTGCGACGTGGTGAACGGCTGGCTCGTGAGCACAGGCCTCCCGCGCAGCCCCCTGGCGCTTCTTCAGGTCGTCGAGTACTGCCGCGCGTTCCTCTTCGGCCGCCTCGGCTGGAATCCGGTCAACGGCCTGCTCGTGATCTCCGGCGCCTTCGGTGTCTTTCACAAGGAAACGGTCATCGAGGTCGGTGGCTACCGCCGCAACACGATCGGCGAGGACATGGAGCTGGTTGTCCGGCTCCATCGCACGCTGAAACGTGAGAAGCGACCCTACCGGATCGTCTTTGCACCGGAACCGGTGTGCTGGACAGAGGCACCGGAGAACATCTCCGTGTTGCGCAGCCAGCGGATTCGGTGGCAGCGCGGCCTCTGCGAGAGCCTCTGGCTGAATCGACGCCTGCTCTTCAGCCGCGGCGGCGGCAGCGCGGGCTGGCTGGCCTTCCCCTTTGCGCTGATCTTCGAGTGCCTGAGTCCGATCGTCGAGTGCCTGGGCTGGGTCTTCTTCGGCGTGGGCTATTTCACCGGCTACCTGGATTGGGAGCTCGCGCTCCTGTTCCTCGTGGTGAACATCGGCTTTGGCACTCTCCTGTCCGTCACGTCGCTGCTCCTTGACGAGATCTCGAATCACACGTACCCGAAGCAGAAGCAGATCGTCGTTCTCCTCCTTGCCGCAGTGGCCGAGAACCTGGGGTATCGCCAGCTGACGGCGTACTGGCGGCTCATTGGCCTCGCACAGTGGCTCACCGGCGCCAAGGCGCGGTGGGGCGTCATGACGCGAACCGCGGACTGGAGCAGCCAGGTCGCCTCCAGCCCCGCCTCTCCGGCCAACCGGCAATGACCAGACGGGCCGTTGAGCGTCGTCGACCCGCGGATATCAGCGCCGAACGGGATCTCGCGCTGGAACGGCTCCGCCGCAAGAGCGAGTTCATCTCGCATGCGAGCCACGAGATCCGCACGCCGCTCCACGGCATCGTCGGCTTCTCCGCGCTCCTGCTCGGAACAGATCTGACCACCGAGCAGCGCCAGTTCGCGAACGCCCTGCACGCGAGCATTGAATCGCTGCTTGCGGTTGTTGACGACGTCCTGGATGTGTCAGCTCTCGATGCGGGCGCGATGCGCCTTGAATCGACGGGATTCAACCTGATCACCCTCGTTCGCGGCGTCACCGACATGTTCAGTGAAGCCGCCTCAGCGAAGGGGCTCAGCCTCCGGTTCGAAACCGACGATGTGAAGCACCCGAACGTGACAGGCGATCCGGGTCGAATCCGTCAGATTCTGGCCAACCTCGTTTCCAACGCCATCAAGTTCACGGATGCCGGCGGCGTGACTATTCGTGCGGCGTCGCTCAGAACACGAGACGGCGCAGTTGAGGTCAGTCTGTCCGTCAACGACACCGGACCGGGAATACCTCACCAGGTGCAGGTCAACCTCTTTCAGCCGTTTTCGCGTCTAAGTCACCCAGGTGTCGCCCCGAAGCCGGGCACCGGTCTCGGCCTGTCCATCTCGAAGCAGCTCGTCGAGCTGATGGGCGGCCGGATCGACGTCGAGAGCGTTCCCAAGCGCGGGTCAACGTTCTCGTTCTCAATCGGTCTCAAGGAAGATCTCAAACCGGCGGCAATCCGCGAGAGCGATGATCTCGACGTCGGGAAGCTCTCCGTGTACGTCGCGGACGACGACCCGCGCTCGATGAGCGAGCTCCTGCGGTCGTTGGCGGCCGCGGGTGTCGGCATCGCGGGAAGCGGATCGGCCGCGGGGCTACCCGAGGCCCTCCGCGCTGCCAGGACGGCCCGGCAGCCGGTGGATGTCGCCATCGTCGGTCACGTGCAACACGACATCGGGGACCTGGCGATTGCCACAGCCATCAAAGCCGATCCACGCCTCACGGATGTTCCACTCGTCCTGACACCTGTCGCGGGCGTCCGTGGCCACGCGCGCGACGTCCGCGAAGCGGGATACAGCGCATACATCCCGCGGCCGTTCCAGGGCGCCGAACTGTTCCAGTGCCTGAAGGCAGTCGCTGCGAGAGGCCGGAACCTCAAAGACGGCGCCCTGATCACACGCCACAACGTCGCCGACCAGTCGAACCTTCCAGCAGCCGGCCGCGTGCTCGTTGTTGACGACGACCCGGCGAGCCGGCAGGTTACGTGCCTTCAAATCGCCCGTCTCGGATACCTGGTGGACGCGGTCACCGGCGGCAAGAGCGCCGTCAGGGCAGCCGCTAGCGGCGACTACCAGCTGATCCTCATGGATTGCCAGATGACCGACATGGACGGCCTGTCGGCAACCGCCGCGATCAGGCGCAAAGAGCTGGCGGGACGCCGGTCTTTCATCGTCGCCCTCACAGCCGACGTGAGCGCCGCGCACCGCGTCCGCTGCGCCGCGGCGGGGATGGACGAGTTC
>DATLLF010000201.1:0-14336 GCA_035537955.1 Vicinamibacterales bacterium
GTATTCCGAATGCGTGTGGACGATCGCGCCACATTCGAAGGCGCGATACAGCTCGAGGTGCGTGGGTGTGTCGGACGATGGACGCAGCGCCCCGTCCACCGCCGCCCCACTCGCCAGCGATACGACGACGACGTCGGAGGGCGCGAGCTGTTCGTAGGGTACGCCGCTCGGCTTGATGGCGAACACGGCGGCGGCACGATCGACGATGGAGAGGTTCCCGAACGTGCCCATGACCAGGCCAGTCGTATTCAGCTCGAGGTTCGCCTCGCACGTCGCGCGCTTCAAGGCGTCGTAACTCATTGGGGACTCATCACGGGCTCATCGCGGTCTGGGCGTGTCGCGCGCTCTTTCAGTGCGAGGAGGCGTTTCATCAGCGTGCCCAGGCCGCCGCCCGGCGCGACGCCGCCAAACACGTCGTGGAGCTCGCGATACATGCCGTAGAGGTCATCGTACACGGCACGAGCCCGTGGATCGGGCACGAAGCGCTTCTCCTTGAGCGCTGACATGTGCTCCTGCGCTGCAGTCCACTCGTCATAGCCCCCCGCCCTGGAACCGGCCGCGACCGCGGCCGAAATCGCGGCGCCCAGTGCAGGCGTTTGCGGCGAGCCGGCGATGAGCATCGGCTGCCCGAGCACATCGGCGTAGATCTGCATGAACAGATCGTTCTTCTCCGCGATGCCCCCGCAGCAGACGACGCGATCGAGAGGAACGCCGTAACTGCGGATCCGTTCGACGATCGCGCGCGCGCCGAACGCCGTCGCTTCGATGAGCGTGCGATAGATCTCCGCGCGCGTCGTGTGAAGCGTCTGGCCGAGGATGAGGCCGGTGAGCCGGGTATCGACAAGGATTGTCCGGTTGCCGTTGTTCCAGTCGAGCGCCAGAAGTCCCGACTCGCCCGGCCGGAAGCTCGCCGCTTCACGCGACAGCGACGCGTGCAGCGAGTCGTCGCCTCCGCACACACCTTCGACCCACCACCTGAGGATGTCGCCGACTGCCGACTGACCCGCCTCGATGCCGTAGTAGCCCGGCATGATCGAACCGTTCACGATCCCGCAGATGCCGGGGATGTCGGTCATCCCGCCCGCTACGGGTGCGATCGCGCAGTCGCACGTGGATGTTCCGATGATCTTCACGAAGGTTCCGCTGCGGATGCCGGCGCCGACGGCGCCGTAATGCGCATCGAAACCTCCCATCGCGATGGTGATCCCTGGTTGCAGGCCGAGCCTGTCGGCCCATTCCGTTGCGAGGGTACCGGCCGGCCGGTCCGGCGGGTAGGCGTGATCGTAGAGGCGGTCGCGCAGATCGGCGAGTCTGGGATCGAGCCGGGCGAGGAACGTCTTTGCTGGCAGACCACCCCACGCCTCCGAGTACATCGCCTTGTGCCCCGCCGCGCACACGCAGCGGAAGACCTGCTCGGGGCGGGTGACGCCGCCGAGCACGGCGGGAATGAAGTCGGCGAGCTCCACCCAGCTCGAGGCCGCGTGGAACACCTCGGGCGCGACGTTCAGGCAGTGCCAGATCTTCGACCACCACCACTCCGATGAATACGCGCCACCAATCGGCGCGAGGTATTCCGGGGCATGGTCGCGCGCGATCTCGGTGATTCGCGTGGCCTCGCTCGTGGACGTATGGTCCTTCCACAGCCACGCGTGCGCGGCGAGGTTCGCGGTCCATTTCGGATCGAGCGCCAGCGGACGGCAGTTCGCGTCCACCGGCAGCGGCGTCGACCCCGTCGTGTCGACTCCGATGCCGATCACACGGTCGGGGGTGAACTCGCGGTTGGTTCCTGCCTCGGCCAGGGCGCCGCGCACCGAGGACCGCAAACCACTGAGGTAATCCGCCGGATTCTGACGCGCGAGGTGAGGATCCTTCGGGTTGAGCAGTACGCCGTGGTCGCCGCTCGGATAGTCGAACACGCTCGTGCCGACCGTCGCGCCGTTCGAGCAGTCCACGACGATCGCGCGGACCGAGTTGGTGCCGTAGTCGATTCCTATCGTGTATGACGCCATTCAGTGTCTCGCTTGAACCAGCTGAGGGCTCGGACACGACGTCACGACGGCGCGACGAGGAACTTCATCGACCCAATACCGTTGCATCGTCGAGCCGTCGTGTAATCCGCGGCCAACCGTTGCCGCGTCAACCGACGAGAACGGGCGAAACAATGTCGAGCACGTCGGGTCCCGTCCCCGCTCGTCTGGCTTCATCGAGCTCACTTTGCTTCGCAAGGATCCGCACGGCCTTCAACGAGAGATTCGCGAAGTTGATCATGCTGCGCTCGATCGCGCGCGTCGGGTCTTCGCGGTAGGTGAACTGGTCCTGGCTGTACCACCCGCGATAGTTGCGCAGGAAGGTCGTGTAGAGATACTCCACCGACTCCGGAATCGACAGCGTGCCGAACATGCAGTCCTGGTCGTTGCGACCCTGGCGTGCGTCGTTCACGTCGAATTTGTGGACGGGGACGCCGGCGTACGCGGCAAGATCGCACGCGGTGGACGCGGTGGTCGCCTCCATCTTCTGATGGCCGTAATCGATCGTCAGCCCGCAGTTGTTGCCGCCGCACGTCTGATTGACTCTCTGCGCGACGAGGATCGCGGCGGCCGCCGTCGGAATGATCATGTACAGCTCTCGCGGCTCGTACGGCTTCGGCTCGATGGCCAGCCGGATCCCGTACTCGACGCACTTGCGGTTCGCCGTGACCAGCGCCTGGGTGAACCACTCGATCGACTGCTGGTAATCGATCTGAAAGTGATAGTCGGCGCCATCGGACCCCGGCCACACGCTGAGCACCGGGATTTTCATCGTGCGGCAGATCTCGACGCCCTTGAGGATCTCGTCGAGGGCCGCCCGCCGCAGTGCCGGATCCGGATTGCACGGCCCGCCGAGACGGAACTTGGGGTGCGTCCAGGTGTTGATGTTGCACGCGGGCACCGTCATCCCGAGCTCGGCGAGGAATCCGTTCCGCGCGCGCTCGATCGCCGCGCAGTCGAGATCTCCGTTGAGCGTCTTCTCGAACACACTCTGGTGGATCTCGATGGCGTCCACGCCCGCCGCCTTCGTACGCCGGCACTGCCCTTCGAAGTCGTTCCTGAAACCCGGTTCGTTGGAGTGATAACCGGGAGGGGCGAAGCGATCGCAGAAATCTCCGGCGGACCAATGGCCGACGCTCATTCGAATGTCCATCGACGTGAGGAATTCGATCGACTGCGCGCGATCGAGGTAGCCGGATCGCGAAGCGGCGAAGGCAAGCTGGTCGTCCGAGAAGCGGGTCATGGATCCTCCGGCACAGTTGGGGCGGCGGCATCGTACCACGACCGCTACCCGCGTAAATCCCCTTGCTTGACGCCAGTGTAAGCGTTACCATTCGCGCCCAAGTGTAATCGCTTACAGTCGGCACGGCCTCGAGCGCGAGGCATCACACGGGCCACGAAGGAGCATTATGAACACTTGTCGCATTGTCGTCCTGCTTGCTCTCACCGCTCTTGCTACTCCCGCCGCAGCGCAGATCCGCATCACCGGCAGCATCGAGGGCACCGTCAGCGACGCCGCGGCTGCCGTCGTGCCCGGCGCGACCGTCCAGCTGAAGGATGAGGGGACCGGTGCCACCAAGGACACCGTCACGAATGGCTCCGGCATCTTCTCGTTCCCTGATTTGAACCACGGCACCTACACGGTCACCGTCAGCCTGCAGGGATTTCAAACCGCCGTCTACAGCAAGGTCGCTGTCGAATCGGGCCGCACGACGGACCTGCGCGTCAAGCTCGGCGTCGGCACCATCGAGCAGACCGTCACGGTCGAAGGGGCGAGCCCCGTGCTCGAGACGAGCTCGAACATGATCTCGGCGACGCTGAACCGCAAAACGATCACCGAGATCCCGCTGGCTGGCCGCAACGTGTTCACCATGGCCACGCTGATTCCAGGCGCCGCGAGCCCTCAGGGAGGCTCGCCCCACTACAACGGCATGCCGGGCGGCACGATCAATCCGACGATCGACGGCGTCAACAATTCGTCGAACGGATGGAAGAGCGGCGGCACGAGCTTCTTCGGCACCGTGCCGGCGCGTCTCGGGGCAATCGAAGAGGTCACCATCGAGACAACGGGCCAAGGCGCCGAGGCCGGGGCTATGGGCGGTGTGAACCTGAAATTCGTGACACGGCGCGGGACCAATCAGATGCGCGGGAGCGGTTTCTGGCAGCACCGTAACGAGTTCTTCAATGCCAACAGCTTCTCGAACAATGCCCGGCAGATCGAGAAGAACCGGCTCCGTCGTCATGACTTCGGTGCCAACTTCGGAGGTCCGCTCGCGCCGGGCACCGCCCTCAGCCAGAAGCTCTTCTTTTTCGTGAACTACGAGCAGGAATACATCCCGCAGACCAACACGCAGGAAGCAACCGTCCTCAAGCCGTCAACCGAGCAGGGCATCTTCACGTATCAGACCGCGAGCGGTGAGGTGCGGACCACGAATGTGCTCGACATCGCGGCGGCGGCTGGGTACCCGTCGACGATCGATCCGCTCATCGCGCGCATGCTGTCGGAACACCGCACCGCCCGCGGCAACGCCACCGTCAGCAGTACGAACAGCCTCCTGACCGAGGAAATCGCGTGGCGTGAGCCGCAGCAGACCGACCTCTACTATCCGACCGCCCGCCTCGATTACCAGATCTCGAACAACCTGGCATGGATGAGCAGTGCCAACGTCAAAGCGCAGAGCACCACCGGCCGTCGGAAACTTCCTCTCGAAGGGCTGCCGCCGCAAATCGATCTTCAGAACCAGACGTGGTGGATCGCCTCGACCGGCTTGAACTGGTCGATCAACGGGGTCACGCACAACGAGTTCCGCTACGGCGTTCAACACAGTGGCGACGTGATTCCGTATCGTGAAGCGAGGTACTACGAGGAGTGGAACGGTGTGCTCAACGGCAAGCCGGTGCGCTTCCCGAATGAGTTCTTTAATAACACCGGCCTCGATGGTATCGGCCCCGTCGCCAATGATGCGGCTCCCATCACCGGCCGTCATTACATCACGACCGTTAGCGACACGCTGACGATGATGAAGGGAAACCACAAGTGGACCCTCGGCAGCACGTTCCGCTTCACCAACTGGCGCGATACCTCGTTCGACGGTCCCGGATCCGCCGGATTCCTCGGCCTGCCGCGATATTCGCTCGGGATGCCGGCCGGCGACCCGGCGCAGAGCATCTTCAGCGCCGCCTCGATACCCGGCATCCAGAACAGCGATCTCGCGGACGTTCGGAACCTGTATGCCCTGCTGACCGGCCGCGTCTCTGACGTGACCACCGGACGCATTCTCGATCCCGCGACGCTTCAGTACTCCGATTCGGTCTACAACGAAAACTGGACCGCTTCCAAGATGGGCGGCGTGTTCGCGCAGGATCAGTGGCGAATGACGCCCAATTTCACGTTCAACTACGGGTTGCGATACGAAGTCACTGGCCATCCGTACAGCAAGCTTGAGAACGCGAACTTCCCTGATGTCGCCAATCTCTACGGTCCATCGACAGCACTCTTCCAGCCGGGGACGCTCAATGGCGTGCCGATTCCAACGATCACCCGCGGCAAGTCCGCCGCAAGAACGGACTGGAACAACGTCGCACCGAACGTCGGGTTCGCCTGGACGCCGATGGCGACTGAAGGCAGCTTCCTCGCAAAGCTGCTCGGCAGCGGCCACGAGACCGTCATCCGTGGCAGCTACTCGCTGACCTATTACGACGAAGGCACGAACATGTTCGCGTTCAACGCGGGGAGCAATCCGGGGTATGGGCAGTCGCTGCGGCTGCAGCCAGGCATCGGCTTCCAACCCGGCGAGCTCACACTGCAGACACCGCTCCCGCCTTTTGTGGCCTTTCCGCTCGAATACAAAGAAGTGTTCCCGCAGTCCGACTTCACCTTCTCGAACGGCTTCCGCACGATGAAGGACGATCTGCAGACCCCGTACGTGCACTCCTGGAACATCGGCTTCCAGCGGCAGATCGCCCCGCAACTGGTTCTCGAGGCGCGATACCTCGGCACCCGTGGCGAGAATGTCTGGCGTACCTACAACATCAACGAGGTGAACATCCTCGAGAACAGGTTCCTCGACGAGTTCAAGAACGCGCAGACGAACCTCGCCATCAGTCAGGCGGCCGGCGTCTCCAGCTTCCAGAACCGCGGCCTTCCCGGACAGGTGCCGCTGCCGATCTTCGAGACCGCCTTCGGCCCTCGCGGGTCGGCGGCGGCGCTGCCCTCCGGATCCGGGTTCACGAACGGCACCTTCATCACGAACCTGCAGCAGGGAGTGGCCGGCACGCTCGCCAACAGCATTGCCGCCAATTCCAACTACGTCTGCCGTCTCTACGGCAACACGTTCGAGCCATGCGTGAGGCTTGGCTACAACGCGCCCGGCCCTTATCCAATCAACATGTTTTACGCGAACCCGTTCGCCGGGAGCCAGGGCGCTTGGATCGTCGACGATCAGTCGTTCACGCGCTATCACGCCCTGCAGATGCAGCTCCGGCAACGGTACTCGCACGGGCTGCAGATGTCGGTGAACTACACGCTGGGAAAGAGTACCGGCGACATCTGGGCGGAGAACTCGACGCAGGAGGCCAATTACCGGACGTTGCGTGACCGGTCGCTGGACGATACGGTCGCGCACTACGATGTCCGTCACGTGCTGCAGGCGTTCGGCACGTACGATCTGCCCTTCGGCAGGGATCGCCATTTCCGCATCAGCAATCCCATTCTCGACGGCATCGTGGGAGGGTGGACGCTGGGCGGGACCCTCACCGCCCAGTCCGGTTCTCCGTTCCGGCTGACCAGCGGCCGGGCGACGTTCAACCAGTACGATGCCGGCGTCGTCCTCGTGAATGGGACAACCGTCGAGGATCTGCAGAACGCCGTCCGAATCAGTCCGGGACCCGGCCTCAACCGCTACTGGATCGATCCCAAGTACATCGGTCCGGATGGCCGTGCCAATCCGGAATTCATCCAGCTTCCAAGCACGCCCGGCGAGCTCGGTGACCTGATCATTCTGCGCGGCAAGGCGACATGGACGTTCGACACGGCACTCAACAAGGACTTCAACCTGCCGGGCCGGGCGAGTCTGCGCCTCCATGTCACCGTCACGAATGTGTTCAACCATCCGATCTGGGGTACGCCCGGTTGGAGCGGGAACCCGAGTATCAACAGCACGACATTCGGCCAAACGGGTAGTCCGATCAACGGCGCTCGACAGATGTACCTGCGGACCGAGATCTCGTTCTAAGCCACGGCTCGACGGGGAGACCGAACGGGTCGCGCCCCGGCGCGGCCCGTTTTCTATAAGATGCGGGCAAGGACCATGAAGAGACACATCCTCACCCTGGCGCTGATCGCCGCGACCGCCGGATTGACCACCGTGGCGAGCCAGCCGCGGCCCGACTACCCGTTCAAGCCCGTGCCCTTCACCAGCGTGCACCTGGACGATGTGTTCTGGGCGCCGCGCATCGAAACGAATCGCCAGGTCACGATCCCGGTCGCATTTCAGCAGTGCGAGCGAACGCAGCGTGTCTATCACTTCGAGCGGGCGGCGAAGGCGCTGCGCGGGGAACCGCTCGAAGACACGCGGCCGCCCGGCTATCCCTTCGATGACACCGACGTGTACAAGGTCATCGAGGGCGCATCATACGCGCTCAGCGTCTACAAGGATCCGAAGCTCGATGCATACGTAGACGAGCTCATCGCCAAGATCGCGGCAGCGCAGGAGCCGGACGGCTACATCTACACGACGCGGACGATCAACCCGAAGGCGCCGCACCGCTGGGCGGGAGCCGAGCGCTGGGTGTTCGAGCGCAACGACAGCCACGAGCTCTACGACATCGGCCATCTCATCGAAGCCGCGGTCGCCCACAATCTCGGCACCGGCAAAACTTCGCTCCTCAACGTCGCGACGAAGGCCGCCGACCTGCTCGTGCGCACGTTCGGTCCGGGCAAGCGGTCGACATGGCCGGGTCACCAGATCACCGAGATGGCGCTCGTGCGGCTGTATCGCGTCACCGGCAAAGAGGACTATCTCAATCTTGCCAAGTTCTTCCTCGACGAGCGCGGGCCCGGGCCGGATCCAGCGAACCCGACACAGTTCCCCAACGGCGAGCGCGCGAACCCGCGCGGCCTTGACTACAACCAGGCGCAGACGAAGGTGATCGAGCAAACCGAGCCGGTCGGCCACGCGGTGCGCGCGATGTACATGTACTCCGGCATGGCCGACGTTGCCGCGCTCACCAACGATCAGTACATCCGCAACGCGGGCGACAAGATCTGGGACAACCTGATCAACAGCAAGCTGTATCTGACGGGAGGCATCGGCGCCGCCGGCGGTCACGAAGGCTTCGGCAATCCGTACGAGCTCCCGAACATGCAGGCCTACAACGAAACCTGCGCGTCGGTCGGCATGGACTTCTGGAACCATCGCCTGTTTCTCCTCCACGGTGACGCCAAGTACATCGACATCATGGAGCGGACGCTCTACAACGGCCTGATCTCTGGCGTCTCGCTCGACGGCAAGACGTTCTTCTATCCGAATCCGCTCGAATCCAACGGTCAACACGCACGCAGCGAATGGTTCGGCGTCGCCTGTTGCCCGGGCAACATCACGCGCTTCATGGCGTCGGTGCCCGGTTACATCTACGCGACAAAAGGCAACGATCTGTTCGTCAACCTGTATGCCGGCGGCACCGCGGACATCGAGACGCCGGCGGGGCCGATCAAGGTCGTTCAGCAGACGCGCTATCCATGGGAGGGCTCGGTCAAGCTCACGATGTCTCCCGTGAAGGCGCACCGATTTGCTGTCAACGTCCGTATACCCGGATGGGCGCGCAACGAACCGGTGCCGAGCGACCTGTATCGCTTCATGGACACCGCTGCGACGGCGGCGACGCTCAAGGTCAACGGCACCAACGTGCCGCTCACGCCCGATAAGGGGTTCGTCAAGATCGATCGCAGCTGGAAAGCCGGAGACGTCGTCGAGCTCACCCTGCCCATGCCCGTCCGGCGCGTCGTCGCGCATGCAAGCGTCGAAGCCGATCGCGATCGCGTCGCGCTTCAGCGCGGTCCGATCGTCTACGCGGCGGAATGGGTGGACAATCCAAACGGAAAGACGCGCAACATCGTCCTGCCCGACGCCAACGCGCTGACGACCGAGTTCCGGGCGGACCTGCTGAACGGCGTGCAGATCATCAAAGGACGTTCGTTCGGCCTTGCGCGCACGGAGTCGGGCGGCGTGACGAAAAGCGAACAGGACTTCATGGCGATCCCCTACGCGACCTGGGCCAACCGCGGACGCGGACAGATGAACGTCTGGCTCGCGCGCACCGATGGCGCCGCACGCCCCACACCCTTCCCCACCGTCGCCTCGACGAGCACCGTCGTGGCGTCAACCCCGGCGCAGGGACGCGGCAAGAACGTACGGCCCATCATCGATGGCGAAGAGCCGAGCAACTCCGCGGAAGGCGGATCCTACTTCGACTGGTGGCCGGTGCAGGGCTGGACGGCCGCGTGCGATCAGCCGCCGGCGCCCCAGGGCCAGCGCCGCCAGTGCAGCAAAGGTGAGTGGATCGAGATGACGTTCGCAAAACCGTCCACGGTTTCGCAAACGGAGATTTACTGGTTCGACGACGAAGCGAACCGCGGTGGCGTGCGTGTGCCGGCATCCTGGAAGCTGCTCTACAAGGATGGAGAAGGGTGGAAGCCCGTCGAGACCAGCGATCCATTGGGCACGGCGAAAGACGCGTGGAACAGGATCGCGTTCAAGCCTGTGGACACGACTGCGCTGCGGCTGGAAATCGTCATGAAACCCGGCGTGTCGGCTGGCGTGCAGGAATGGAAAGTTAAATAGGCACCGGATGACGGTTCGCCTTCGGCTGGCACGGCGACTCGACGGCACGACGGAGCATTCTGAAAACGATTTCGATGTCGCGTCATGGCGACGTGCCCGTTGAGGGTGCATCCGTGATCAGGCGTCGTCTCGTTGCAGGTCTGATCGCTGTGGGCGGCGCCGCGCTCGCGCTGCTCTCTTCGCGCGCCGAACAGGCGCGCGGCGGCGCGCCCGCATTTCCCCCGAACAATCCCGCAGGCGCCGCGATCGAGCAGCGTGCGCAAGGCACGCGGCCCGGTGCGGAGCTGGTCGCCAGCTTCGACGGCCTCGGCGCGGGATTCGATGGACCTCAAGGATCGTCGAATGGACGCAATCCTTCCGACAACAGCATCGCGGTTGGCGCCGATCACATAATGCAGACGGTGAACTCGCGTCTGGCGATCTTCACGAAGAAGGGAAAGAAGTTCGACACCACCGGCCGGGTCCTCTATGGCGCCGTCCCCAACAACACCGTGTTCAAGGGCTTCGGCGGCAGCTGCGAAGAGCGCAACAACGGAGACACTGTTGTTCGCTACGACCAGCTCGCGGATCGCTGGCTGATCGTCATGCCGATCTTCAGGCGTGCCGCGACGCGCCCGGATCAGCCTCCTGCCTGGAAGCCCGGGACCGCCGTCTATCTGAGTCCCGCCGGTGTCACCGGCCAGCCTGGCGCCGCCGCCAAACTGTTCGTTCCGCCGCGCGAGGAGCCCCCGCCGCCGCAGGCGCCTGGCGTGCAGCGCGGTCAACGCGGCCAGGCGCCGCCGCAGGAGCAGGGACCGTACTCGATGTGCTACGCGGTGAGCGCGACATCCGATCCGCTCGGCGAGTGGTACCGCTACGAGTTCCTGCGACCTCTTTTCCCCGACTACCCGCGTCCCGCGGTGTGGCCCGACGGCTACTACGTCCCCACCAGCACCAGCGATGACATCGTCGAGAAGCACGCGTGCGTCGTCGATCGCAGAAAGATGCTCGCGGGCGAGCCGGCAACCGAGCAGTGTCTGGTGATCGAAGGTGTGAACTTCCTCAACAACGCGGATCTGGATGGCAAGGTACTCCCCCCTGCGGGCGCGCCAAACGTGATGATGGCCGCGGGCGGTACGCAGTTGAGGAGCGATTTCGACGACGACGCAATCTACACCTGGCAGATCAAGGTGGACTGGGAGCGAGCGGAGCGGACGACACTGACGGGCCCGCAGAAGATCGCCGTCGCTCCCTACCACTACCTGTGCAACGGACAGTTGAGCGACTGCGTGTCGCAACCCGATGTCGAACGCCGGCTCGACGCACAGGGCGACAAGATCATGGCGCGGCTCGTTTATCGACGGGTCAACGGAGCCGAGTCGATCGTCGCCGTCCATTCGATCAACACCGAAGCCGCCGCCGGTGGTGTGCGGTGGTACGAGTTCCGGATCGGCACGGACCGCGCCGTGAAACTCCATCAACAGGGGACGTACGCGCCTGACGGCTTCTACCGCTGGATGGCAAGCCCGGCGATCGACAAGTTCGGCAACATCGGGATTGGCTACTCCTTTGGCGGCACGCCGCACTTTGCGGGTCAGCGGCTCGCGGGGCGCGTTCCATCCGATCCTCCAGGTGTCCTCTCGCTTCGCGAAACCGTCCTCATCGAAGGTGAGGCCGCGCAGACGAATACCAACCGCTGGGAGGACTACTCGCAGACCGCCGTGGATCCAAGTGATGACTGCACGATCTGGTACGTGGGCGATTACTACAAGAAGGGTGCGACCAACTACGCGACCCGCATCGGAGGTTTCCGGATGCCGGGGTGCTCAGGGTCGTGAACCATTGTCAAAGACATCTCACCGCGGAGGGCACAGAGGACGCGGCCAGAGCCAGGTACGATCATGAAATACCGGCAGCTTGGCAGGACCGACATGCAGGTGTCTGAGATCGGTTTCGGCGCCTGGGCGATCGGCGGCTTCTGGGGGGAGGTCGACGACGAGCAGTCGATGCGCGCGCTGCACGTGGCGATCGACGAAGGCGTCAACTTCATCGACACCGCGGACGTCTACGGCGACGGGCGCAGCGAGCGACTGATCGCACGTTTGAAGCGCGAGCGTCGTGCTGACCAGATCTGGGTGGCGACGAAAGCGGGTCGCCGCCTGGCGCAGCAGACGTGCGAAGGGTATACGCTCGAGAACCTCACCGCCTGGATCGATCGCAGCCTGGAGAACCTGGAGACCGAAGCGATCGATCTGCTGCAGCTGCACTGTCCGCCTTCAGCGCTCTACCGCCAGAACGACGCCTTCGGCGTCCTCGACGATCTCGTGGCGGCCGGCAAGCTGCGCTATTACGGCGTCAGCGTCGAAACAGCCGACGAGGCGCTGGAGGCGATGCAGCATCCGGGTGTTCAGAGCATCCAGATCATCTTCAACATGTTGCGGCTGAAGCCTGCCGATCGCGTGTTCCCGGAGGCCAGGGCGAGGCGCATCGGCATTCTGGCGCGCGTGCCGCTCGCCAGCGGACTGCTGACGGGAAAGCTGCGCCGTGACTCGACGTTCGCGAGCGACGATCATCGACAGTTCAATCGACAGGGAGAGATGTTCGACAAGGGCGAGACCTTCTCAGGTGTGCCCTATGACGTCGGTCTCGAGGCGGTTGACCGGCTGCGTTCGCTCGCGCCACGTGACGCGACGATGGCACAAATGGCGCTCCGGTGGATCCTGATGTTCGACGCCGTGACGTGCGCAATTCCCGGCGCGAAGACCGAGCAGCAGGCACGCGACAACGTCCGCGCGGCGCTGCTGCCGCCGCTCGATGACCAGACGATGGCGGCCGTCCGCGTGGTTTACGACGATCTGATCCGGGCGCACGTCCACGATACCTGGTAGTGCCCGACGGCCACGCGTATTACGGCGCCTGCGGCGCTGTTCACGAAGACACGAAGAACACAAAGAGTTCACGCCTGAGGACGAACCGAGCGCGGGGCTGGCGAATCGCCGGTGCGCGGTTCCCAGCCTCGTGCGTCTTGTTTGCGGCGTCGTGCCTTCCTTCGTGCCCTTGGTGACCGTGCGATCGTCGTGATCGGCGCGAAGCGCCCGTTGTCACCGGCGACTACCTCTGGGTGACGTGCAGATACACCGAGTAGCGCCCGTAGCTCTCGTAGAACGGTTTCAGCGCGGCGCCATCAGCGGTAAAGCGGAGGGTCGCCGGATCGCCGGTGATCGACTTCCCGATGTTGTGGGCATCGAGCGTTACGCGCCGCCAGTCGGTTCGCGCACCTGATTCCTCCGCGGCGAGGAGGACCGGGCCGTAGAAGATGCTGGAGACGTTCGGCTGGTCGACAACGGATTCCAGGTAGAAGTGGAAGGGCATACGAACCTCGATCGTGTCGTTCGCGCGCCAGGTGCGGGCGATCGTCAGATAGGTACCGGGCTCCGCCTTGAGCTTCTGCTCTTCGCCGTTGATCTTCACGAAGAAGCCCTGCGTCGCCCAGCGCGGCACACGCACCTTGACATCAAACCGGCCACTTCCTTTGACGACCAGCCGCGTCGTGTCGGCGTAAGGGAAATCCGTCATCTGCTGCACGACCACGTTCCGCTCGCGCCAGGTCAGAGTCGAGGGAACGAAAAGGTTCACGTAGAGCGTGCGGTTGTCGGCGCTCCTGAAATAGATCGTGTCCTGCAGTTTCGTGTTGCTCTCGAGCGCAGTACCGTTGCAGCAGGTGAACCCGTTCATCCTCGCGTTGCCGAACCGCTTCTGCGCGCCGGGGTTGAGCGGCACGTGATACGTGTTCCCCGGATCGTCCTCGGCCACTGAGGCGAGGATGTGGTTGTAGAGCGCGCGCTCGTAGTGATCCATGTACTTCGCTGTCTGGTCGTACATGAAGAGTTGCCGGTCCAGTTTGAGGAGGTTGTACGTCGCGCAGGTCTCGTTCTGTCCGCCACTGGCGAACCCGTTGTCCCACAGCGAATTCGGCTGTGCCGTGAAGCACTCCGCGTTGTTCGGATTGCGCGCGCCGGCCACCCCCCCGATGCTGTACATATAGCTGCCGTTCACGATCTCCCAGAAGTTCGTGGCGATCAGGTAGTAGGGCAGCTCCTTCGTACCGCGAAACGTCTCGAGCGCACCCGTGATCTGCGGGATGTGCTGGTTGGCGTGGCGGCCGCGGACGGTGTCGACGTTGCGGGCGAGGCCGTGATCCCGGCTCGCGTTGCCGAAGAAAAAGTTGGTATTGTCGAACAGCTTCGCGCCCTCGATGAAACGCTTGTCGCCGGTGAGACGGTACAGGCGCGCCATGACTTCGTTCATGCCGCCGTACTCACCGGCGATGTAGCGGCTCCACATGCGGATCCGCGTTTCGGCCGGCAGCGCAGTCAGCCGCGCGTTGACCCAGGTGCCCATGCCACGCGCGATCTCGAGCGCCTTCTTGTTGCCGGCCACCTCGTAGGTGTCGAGCAGACCGGAAAGAATCTTGTGCAGCGTGTAGTAG
>DATLLF010000202.1:0-17088 GCA_035537955.1 Vicinamibacterales bacterium
GGGTCCGCGGCGCAGAGGCCGGCTTCAGCCGGCCTCTCATGCGCCGTTCTCCTTCAAGGAAACAACGAATGCGACGAATCGTTTCGTGTTGTGTGCTGATCGGCCTCTTGCTCTTCGCCGCGCGTGCCGACGCGCAGCAGCGCCCGCTTGTGACCGAGGACCCGGAAACCGTGGGATCGGGCCTCGTCCTCCTCGAAGCCGGCTTCGACCATGGGCAGGACATCTTCTATCCAGTATCGGGGCTGACGGGGAACCTGCTGCGGGTGCCGACGCTCGGCATCAGCTTCGGAGTCTCGTCGATTGCCGAGATTCAGATCGACGGCGGTCTCTACAACCGGCTGAAGGTCACGGACTTCGATTTCGCGCCGCTGTCGTCTCTCGTCGATTTCAGCGGCGATACGACGAGCGCAATTGAAGATCTCGTGATCGGCGCGAAGGTCCGCCTGGTGGGGGAGGCTCCCGGGCATCCGGCGGTGGGCCTGCGGTTTGCGACGAAGGTGCCGACGGCATCGAACGAGAGCGGGCTCGGGCTCGAAACGACCGACTTCTTTGCATCCTTTCTGATCGGAAAAACCGTTCAATCCATACGCGTCGTCGGGAACGGCGGCCTCGGGATCCTGGCGGATCCAACGGCGGGACACGAGCAGAACCACGTGCTCACCTACGGCATGTCGCTCGCGCGCGCCATCGGGGGCGGCGCCGAAGTGGTGGGCGAGGTGAACGGACGGGTCGACATAAATGATCAGACGGCGCCAGGAACCGAGAACCGCGGCGCCTTTCGCGTCGGTGCGCGGTTCACCAACGGCCCGGTGCGTGTCGACGGCGGCATGATCATCGGCTTGACCTCACGCGACCCGAGTTTCGGGTTCACCGGCGGCCTGACGTGGGTATTCCGCGCCTTCACCATTCCATAGGAACGCTTGCGCAGCCATCCGTGAAGACGCTGATCGTCGTCAAGGCGCACGCATACGGCAACGACTTTCTGCTGCTCGACGAGTCATCTGTTCCTGCGGGGGTCGATCGCGGCGCTCTCGCGCGCCGCATGTGCGATCGGCATCGAGGGCTCGGCGCGGACGGGCTGATTCTGTTCACGGCTGCAGATGGCGATTCCACCGAACAACCGCCCGCCGGCTCCGTCCGCATGGCACTGCTCAACGCGGACGGCAGCTACTCCGAGGTTTCCGGCAACGGCGTGCGCTGTCTCGCGGCCTGGGTCGCAGACCGGCAGGCGCTCGCAGCCGGCGGTGTCGTCGACGTCGACACGGACGCTGGGCGCAAGCGACTGACGCTGCTGAAAGGCGGGGAGCGGGAGCTGTTGTTTCGCGCGGCCATGGGCCAGCCGGAAGCGATCACGATGGCGCGCCTCGACGTCGACGGCAGCGTCATCGACGCGGTCACGCTGCGGGTCGGCAATCCGCAATGCGTCGTGCTCGGCGAGGTCACGCAGGCCCGTCTCCACGGGCTCGCGTCGAAGCTGGCGGTTCATCCGCACTTCCCACACGGCACGAACGTCGAGCTCGCGGCGGTAGAGGATCCGGGGCGCGTGCGGATCCTGATCTGGGAGCGGGGCGTGGGCCCGACCGAAGCATCCGGCACAGGCGCATGCGCGGCGGCGGTTGCCGCGATGACCTACGGCGGCGCGAACCGTGATGTCCAGGTCTTCTCTCCCGGCGGCGTCCAGCGGGTCGAGTGGCGCGAGGACGGCTTGTATCTGACCGGCTCCGCTGAGATCATTGGCACCTGCCAATGGCGGGGCGGGGAGCCGTTCGCCTGAAGGCGGAAGCCGTACGCTCGCCAGAGCCTCACCACAAGGATGCGCAAAGTTCACGAAGCCGCGGTATCGGTCGAGGTGTACTCCCCGGCCGAAGAATTGTTCAATCGCCGGCGGCGGACGGCGGGCCTCTTTCTCGCGCCGGCGATTCTGCTGGGACTGATCCTCGCGCCGCTGCCGATCGCGCCGGCGGCCCATCGTCTCGCGGCGGTGCTCGCGATGATGGTGGTCCTCTGGGTCACGGAGGCGCTGCCGCTCGCGGTGACCGCGCTCATAGGACCGTTGCTGGCGATCGTGTTTCGGATCGCCCCGGCGCGCGGTGCGCTGGCGCCGTTCGCGGATCCGATCATCTTCCTGTTCATCGGCAGTTTCATTCTGGCCGAGGCGATGTTCGTCCACGGCCTCGACCGGCGCATTGCGTTCAGCGCCCTGTCATCGCGCCTCGTCGGCGCGAGCCCGATCCGGCTCCTCGTTGTCTTCGGCGGCGTGACCGCGCTGATCTCGATGTGGATCAGCAATACCGCGACGACCGCGATGATGTTTCCAATCGGCTTGTCGATCGTCTCGCATCTCACGCACGGCCGCGAGCGCGAGCCGGGCAGCCGCGACTTCGCGATTGCGATGATGCTGATCTGCGCGTTCGGCGCGTCGGTCGGCGGCATCGGCACGCCGATCGGTACGCCACCGAACCTGATCGGCATCGGCATGCTGAACCGGATCACCGGGGTTCAGATCAGCTTCTTTCGCTGGATGCTGCTCGGCGTTCCCATCGTGGTCGTGCTGTTCGCCTTTCTCGTCGCCAACTTCTACTTCCGCTCCCTGCGCGGGCTCGTGTTGAACACGGCGCGCGCCGATCGAATCCAGGAAGAGCTTCGCCGTCTCGGGCCGCTCTCGACGGGGCAGCGCAACACCTTGATCGCCTTCGGGGTGACGGTGGCGTTGTGGCTGTTTCCTGGGGTGCTCGCGATTCTCGGCTTCGGGCAGACGCCGTTTGCCGCAGGCTTCAACGCCGCGGTTCCCGAATCGGTGGCGGCGATGACCGGCGCGGTTCTGCTGTTCGTGCTGCCGTTGCACTGGCGCTCGCGGCAGTTCACCTTGAAATGGGAAGAGGCCGTCCGGATCGACTGGGGCATCATCCTGCTATTCGGCGGCGGACTGGCGATGGGGGAACTGGCATTCACCACCGGGCTCGCGGAATCCATGGGCCGGGGGATCACTTCGGTGTTGCCGGTCCACTCCGAGATGGCGCTCACGATCCTGTTCACGGCCGTCGCGATCCTGATGTCGGAGGCTGCGTCGAACACCGCTTCGGCGAACATGATCGTGCCGATTGCCATCGCCGTCGCGCAGGCTGCGGGGGTGAATCCGCTGCAACCGGCGCTGGGCGCGACGCTGGGCGCGTCGATGGGGTTCATGATGCCGATCTCCACGCCCCCGAACGCTATCGTCTACAGTTCGGGGCACGTGCCGATCACGGCGATGATGCGCCACGGCCTCGTCCTCGATGTCGCGGGTTTCCTGGTGATCGTCGGCCTGCTGCTCGCGTTCGGTAGATTTTTCTGACCGGACCGCCGACCCGGAAAGCTGACCGCGGACCGCGGATCCCAGGGTGCAGGGATTGCGACAGCCGCCGCGGTTCAGTGCGGCGATTGCTGCGAGGTGTTCACCGGCCGCGCCGTGCGGGCTTCGCGGTCCGTTTTGCGGCCAGCGCGTCGAGCGCGATCAATTCCGCCGAGATTTGGCGCGGAATCTCCTTCACCAGCTCTCTCGCCCCCGGGTAGTCCTGTGCCTTGATGGCTGCGCGAGCTTTTTGCACGGCACCATCTGCGGTGTCGGCGGCATTCACGGCCTGCGCCACGTCCTTGCGTGTCATGCGTGCGGCTTCGGCAGCGGCGATGCGCGTGCGGATCTGGGTGATGGCGGCGCTTGCGGCGGCGATCGCCGCTTCGGCCTCCCCGCGCGCGCGTGCCTTGCCGTCGGCGGCGGCCTTTGCCGCGTCCTGTGCACGATCGTGCGCGTCGAGCGCGCGCGTCAGTGCGAGCCGATAGTCGCGCTGGGAGACGGCGTCATGCGCCTGCTGCAGCGTGCTGCTCGCGGCGGAGTATTCCTGCACGGCGTACTGCTCGGCGCCGGCAGCGCGCGCGGCGTCGAGCGCGCCCTGGGCCATGTCGAGTTCTTTCTGGGGGGGAGCCGAGCATGCCGCGACGAGAGCGAGCGGCAACAGCAGGGCGGGAAGGCGGCGCATCAAATGAAAAGTATACAGCGCCCTCTGGTGTTAGCATGAAGACCGTCGCGGTGCACGATCGACCGCGCGAAAAACTCGAGCGCCTCGGCGCGGCTGCGCTGGGCGACAACGAGCTGCTCGCGATCGTGCTCGGGCTCGGCAGCGCGAACGCAAGTGCGCTGGATCTGGCCAATGCGATGCTCGCCGCGGGCGGTCTGCGAACGCTGGTGCGCACCGGCCATGGCGAGTTGAAGCGTGTGTCCGGGATCGGCTCCGCGCGCGCCGCGCAAGTCCTCGCGGCGATCGAACTCGGGCGACGATCGTTCACGCGGATCGACGAAGACCGGCCGCAGTTGCGCACGCCGAAAAGCGTCGCGGAGTACCTGCTGCCGCAGTTCGGCAGCCGGCCCGTCGAGCAGTTCGGCGTGCTGTCGCTCGATACGAAACATCGTGTGCTGCGCGCGTCGGTCCTCTCGATCGGAACCCTCGATGCGAGCATCGTGCATCCGCGAGAGGTCTTCCGCGAGGCGATGGCGGCGGGCGCCGCCGCCCTGGTGTTGTTCCACAATCACCCCTCAGGCGATCCCGAGCCGAGCGACGATGACGTGCGGCTGACCGAACGGCTGGCGGCCGCTGGCATCCTGATGGGGATAGACGTGCTCGATCACGTGATCCTCGCGGACGTGAAGTACTACAGCTTCCGCGAGCACAGAAGGTGTTGACGGTTGGCAAAGACGCTCTACTTCGATTGTTTCTCCGGCGCCTCGGGCGACATGATCCTCGGCGCGCTGCTCGACCTCGGGCTGCCCATCGACGACCTGCGCGCCGCGCTCGGCAGCCTGTCAGCCGAACTGGGAGAGGTGACGGCCACGCGCGTGCTCCGCAGCGGGATCTCGGCGACGAAGTTTCACGCGCAGCCCGATCACCGCGAACATTCCCCTCAGCATCATCACCACGCGCACGACCATCACTCGCTGAAGGAGATCAACGCGCTCATCGCGCGCTCGGCGCTCTCTCCGGCGGCAAAGGATCGCGCCGTTCACCTTTTCGAGCGCCTCGCCGAAGCGGAGGCGGCGATACACGAAATCCCCGTTGAGCGCATCCACCTCCATGAGGTCGGTGCCATCGATTCGATCGTCGACATCGTTGGCGCCGTCCACGGGCTGGAGCAGCTTCGCGCGGACCGAATCGTGAGCTCGCCGCTCAACGTCGGCGGTGGCACCGTGAACTGCGCCCATGGCGTATTTCCGGTGCCGGCTCCGGCCACCGCGAGACTCTTGAGCGGTGTACCGGTTTACTCGGGCGACGTGCAGATGGAACTCGTGACCCCGACCGGTGCGCTGATCGTCACCGGGTACGCCGAGAGCTTCGGCCCGATGCCGCCGATGACCATCGCGGCGATCGGCTACGGCGCCGGAGATCGCGATCCCGAACGCCACCCGAATGTCATGCGGATGATCGTCGGGGACAGCGCGATCGCAGCGCATTCGCACGGGGTCGTCGAAATTGTCTGCGAGATCGACGACATGAACCCGCAGCTGTTCGGTCCCCTCATGGACCAGCTGCACCAGGGCGGCGCGCTCGACGTGTTCTATGCGCCCGTGCAGATGAAGAAGAACCGTCCAGGGACGCTGGTGACGGTACTGGCCCGGCCGGAGGACCGCGAGAAGTTGTCCGGTATCCTGTTCAGCGAGACGACGACCATAGGCGTCCGCTACCAGGAGATGATGCGCGAATGCCTCGAGCGTGAGCTGCTGACAGTTGAAACGCCGGTCGGGCCCGTCCGGTTCAAGGTTGCCCGCCGCGCCGGACGAGTGATGAACGCATCCCCCGAGTTCGAGGATTGCGCGAAGATCGCGTCTGAGAAGCAGCTCCCGGTCAAGGACGTCCAGGCCATCGTGCTCAAAGCCTGGCTGAACAGATCAGTGATGAGCGATTAGCGATTAGAGATTCGATGCCTCGCTTTTACATCACCACGCCCATTTACTACATCAATGCGGAGCCGCACCTGGGGCACGCGTACACCACGATGGTGGCCGACGCGATCGCGCGATCGCGCCGCTTGATGGGCGAGGACGTCTTCTTTCTCACCGGCACCGACGAACACGGTCAGAAAGTCGAACGGGCCGCGCAGAAGGCCGGCGTCGAAACGAAGGCGTTCGCGGACCGCATTGCGGACAAATACCGGACGCTCTTTCGATCCCTGAACATCTCGAACGACGATTTCATCCGCACCACGGAGCCGCGGCACATCCGCGCCGCGCAGGACATCTGGCGTCGCGTGCGCGATCGCGGCTATTTGTACAAATCCGAGTACGAAGGCTGGTATTGCACCGTCGACGAGCTGTTCGTTCCTGAAGCGCAGCTGGTCGATGGCACGAAGTGCCCGACATGCGGCAACCCTGTGGAACGGCTGCGCGAGCAGAGCTACTTCTTCCAGCTCTCGAAATTCCAGGAGCCGCTCCTCGAGCTCTACCGCACGCATCCCGAGTTCATCACTCCCGAGATCCGCCGCAACGAGATGATCGCGTTCGTCTCTGCGGGACTTCGCGATCTGAGTGTCAGTCGGACCTCTTTCAAGTGGGGCATCCCCGTACCTGACGATCCCGCGCATGTGATGTACGTCTGGTTCGACGCGCTGACGAATTACCTCACCGCGGCCGGCTTTCCAGACGATGAGTCGCGACTGCGGCGATACTGGCCTGCCGATGTGCACCTGATGGGGAAGGAAATCGTGAGGCAGCACGCGGTCTATTGGCCGGCTTTCCTGATGGCCGCGGGGCTCGAGGTCCCCAAAAGGGTCATCGGCCACGGCTGGTGGCTGATGAACGAGGCCAAGATGTCGAAGTCGCTTGGTAACGTCGTGCAGCCGCAGGGATACGTGGATCGTTTTGGCGTCGATGCGCTGCGCTACTTCGTCATGCGCGAGATGGTCGTCGGGCAAGATGCGAGTTTCGCGGACGAGACGTTCCTCACGCGCTATAACTCGGATCTCGCCAACGACCTCGGCAACGTCGTGAGCCGCGTCACGACGATGGTGCATCGGTATTGCGGGGGGATGGTGCCGCCTCGCGGCGACGCTGGCGATGCCGGTCTGGACGCCGACCTGATCAGGACGACGCGTGAAACGATCGCGCGCGCGCTCGAGCAGGCGCGGCTCTTCGACTTCAGCACGGCGTTGCGCGAGGTGTGGGGGCTGATCTCCGTCCTGAACAAGTACGTCGTGACGCGCGAACCGTGGTCGCTCGCCAGGAACGCGGACTCGCGCGCGCTGCTCGACACCACGTTATACAACGCGGCCGACGTGCTGCGAATCATCGCGGCGCTCATCGACCCGGTCATGCCGTCGACGTCGGCACGCGTCCGCGCCATGCTCGGCGTGGCCGACGAGAGCTGGGCGGATCTTCGTCCAGGCACGTTGGAATCGGGCACCGCACTCGGTCCCACAGAACCTCTCTTTCCGAGGATGGAGCACACCGTGGACGAACTCAGAAAGATGGCCGACAGCCCGGCACCCGCCCCCTCACCGTCAGCTGCCGCACCCTCATCGCCAGTTCCCGCACCTCCGGCGGCAGCACCCGCACCATCGGCGGCAGAAGGCAAGATCACCATCGACGATTTCATGAAGGTCGATCTGCGGGTCGCGAAAGTCCTGGCTGCTGAGAAGGTGCCGAACTCGCGCAAGCTGGTGAAGCTTTCGATCGACGTGGGAACCGAGCAGCGCACGCTGGTCGCCGGGATCGCTGAAGCGTACGAGCCCGAGCAACTCGTGGGGCGAACGATCGTGATGGTCTTCAACCTCAAGCCGGCCAAACTGATGGGCATCGAATCCAACGGCATGGTGCTCGCCGCGAGTCCTGACGGCGGCAAGCCGACGCTGGTCGGTTTCGAGGCCGAGGTGCCGCCAGGTACGCGCGTGCGGTGATCGATTCACACTGCCACATCGCCGGCGAGGAGTTCGCGGCAGATCTCGAGGGCGTTGCGGCGCGGGCCACTGCCGCGGGCGTGACCAGCGCACTCTGCATTCTCGAGTCGGAGGACGCAGCCGAGGTCGCACGGGCACAGCCGGTCCGTGCCGCATGGCCCTCGGTGCGGTTTGCCACCGGCATCCATCCGCACCACGCAGGCAGGTTCGCTGCCGACGTCGGTGCCGGCGTTGACGTCGTCCGCGCGGCTGCGAAGGCCGTCGAGGCCTGCGCGATCGGCGAGATCGGGCTCGACTATCACTACGACTTCTCACCGCGCGATGCGCAGCAGGAGGTCTTCCGTGCGCAGATCCGTCTCGCGCGCGAGCTCGATCTGCCGATCATCATCCACACGCGTGAAGCCACTGATGACACCTTTCAGATGGTCCGTGAACAGGGCGGATCCGCCGTGCGCGGAGTGTTCCATTGCTTCACGGGAGACGTCGCGATGGCGCGAGAGGCGCTGGATCTCGGGTTTTTTCTGTCTTACGCCGGGATCCTGACGTTTCCAAAAGCAGGGGACCTGCGCGAGGCGGCGAAGATGACGCCGCGCGACCGGCTGCTCAGTGAGACCGACGCGCCGTACCTTGCGCCGACGCCGCATCGCGGCAAGCGAAACGAGCCCGCCTTCGTCGTCCGCGTCGTGGAAACGCTCGCCGAACTGCACGGGATCGACGTCCCGGCAATGTCGGCGCAGATCGACCGCAACTTCGCCCAGCTCTTCTCCCGATGAGGGGGCCTGTCCCCTTAAGGGGCCGGGCCCCTTAAGGGGACAGGCCCCGATTTGGCTAATTTGCACGGTCGCAAGGGCTTAGCGCGTTGACACTGCGCGCGTAAGTTCAGTATTGTGGGTCGACCATTCTCATCCGCATCCCTTGAGCGACACTGCGCAGAAATCACCCGCCGACCTCGCCCTGATCTTCGAGCCGATCCGCGAGGATCTCGAGGCTGTCGAGCAGGAATTCGTCCGTCACATCCAGTCGCGCGTCGCGCTGATCCCCGAGATGGGGCGTTACCTGCAGAAGAGCGGGGGCAAGCGCGTTCGTCCCGCCGTGCTGCTCATGGCCGCCCGTTTGAGCGGATACACCGGCGATCGCGCCGTGCTCTACGCCTCGGTCGTCGAGTTCATCCATACCGCGACGCTGGTGCACGACGACATCATCGACGGCGCCGATATGCGGCGAGGACGGCTGGCGGCGCACTCGCGCTGGGGTAACGACATCACGGTCCTTCTCGGCGATTACCTTTACATCAAGTCGATGGCCCTCGCCCTCACGCACGATTCGCTGGACCTCGTGCGCCTGCTGTGCGACGTGACCCTGCGGATGATCGAAGGCGAGCTGTATCAGCTCACGAAAGCGGGTGACGTGGACCTCGCGGAAGAGGAACACTTCGACATCATTCGTCGCAAGACCGCGTATCTGTTCGGCGGATGCGCGCAGATCGGGGGCGTTCTCGGCCGCGTGTCGCCAGAGCGCGAAACCGCGCTTCGCGAGTACGGCTTCAATCTTGGCGTCGCGTTCCAGCTCGTCGACGACCTGCTCGACTACACCGCCGACCAGACCGCGCTCGGCAAGCCGATCGGAGGAGACCTTCGCGAAGGCAAGGTCACGCTGCCGATCATCTTCCTTCGCGAGCGCGCGGGCGAAGAGGCGTACCACGTGATCCGCACCGTCGTCGCCGAACGCACCGTCGCCCCGGAGCAATGGCGCGAGATCCTCCGCCTGCTGCGGGAGCACCGCGCGATCGACCTCGCCTATGGCCGCGCGGTCGAGTACGCGGAGCGCGCCAAGGAGTGTCTCACGGTCTTTCCACCCAGCCGCGAGCGCGACGCGCTCCTGGCGCTGCCCGACTACGTCCTTTCTCGTGACAGGTAGGTCCGACCGGGTCGGACGACAGACATGGATCCTCTCGAGCGCATCACAGAGCTCCGCGAGCTGATTCGCCATCACGAAAACCGCTACTACGTTCTGAACGACCCGGAGATTTCGGACGAGCAGTTCGATGCGCTGCTGCATGAGCTCGAAGGGCTCGAAGCGCAGCATCCCGATCTCGTCACGCACGACTCGCCGACACAGCGCGTCGCCGGCCGGCCGATCGAGGGCTTTGCGACCGTCGAGCACATTTCGCCGATGCTCAGCCTCGACAATGCGTACAACGAGGGGGAGCTGCGCGCGTTCGACGAGCGCGTGCGGCGGGGAGCGGCGCTCGGTGATGCGCCTGTCACTTACACCGCGGAGCTCAAGATCGATGGACTCAGCATCGCGCTGACCTACCAGGACTGCCAACTCGTTCGCGGCGCCACGCGCGGGGATGGCGTTCGCGGCGAAGAAGTGACGGCAAACGTCCGCACCATCCGCTCGATTCCTCTCACGTTGAAGGGAGGGCCGCGCAGCCGGGTGGAGGTCCGCGGCGAAGTCTTCCTGCCGCGTGCGTCATTCGCCCGCATCAACAAGGAGCGTGAGGAGGTGGGCGATCCGCTGTTCGCGAATCCCCGCAACGCGGCGGCCGGCACGATGCGCAACCTGGATCCGGCGCTGGTGGCCAGGCGCGGGCTGGGTGCGTTCACCTACCAGGTTGTTCTTCCGCGTGAGGCCGGAAGCCACACGGTCCCCGATGACTCCGGTGGCCTCGGCCTTCCAGCCGACGACGACTGGCGCCGCTCGCACTGCGCCCTGCTCCATCAGATGCGCGCCTGGGGGCTGCCCGTCGAGCCGCACTTCGCGACCTGCGCCGGCATCGACGAAGTCATCGCCTTCTGCAATCAGTGGGCGGACGGACGTCAATCGCTGCAGTTCGACACCGACGGCGTGGTCATCAAGGTCGACGACCTCGGTCTGCGTGCGCGACTGGGCACGACCGCCAAGTTTCCGCGCTGGGCTACTGCGTTCAAGTTCCCCGCGCAGCAGGCGCACACCCGGCTCCTGAAGATAGACGTCAACGTCGGCCGCACCGGCGCGAACACGCCCTACGCCGTGTTGGAACCGGTCTTCCTGGCCGGATCCACCATCTCGATGGCGACGCTGCACAACGCGGACGACATCGCCCGCAAGGACTTTCGCGAGGGGGATACGGTGGTCATCGAAAAGGCCGGTGACGTCATTCCGCGTGTCATCGCGCCGATCCTCAGCCTGCGGCCGGCGAACGCACAGCCCTGGACGATGCCGAGCCGCTGCGCCGCGTGCGGGAGCGACCTACGCCGCGATGAGGACGAGGTGGTGTGGCGGTGCGAGAACACATCGTGTCCCGCGCGCCTTCGCAGGAGCCTGGAGCACTTCGCGTCCAGGAGCGCGATGAACATCGAAGGGCTGGGCGAGTCGCTCGTGGATCAACTGATCGAACAGTCGCTCGTTCACGATTTCGCCGATCTCTATCACCTCCAGCCGGCGCAACTCGAAGAGCTGGTCGTGGCGGCGAAGACGCCTCGTTCGGATCGCGCGGTGCCGCGCAAGCTCGGTAAAGTGGGACGCAATGTTGCCGAGCAGATCGACCGCAGCCGGAGCAACGACCTGTCGCGACTGGTGTTCGCGCTCGGGATCCGCCACGTGGGCGAGAAGGCCGCGGCCACGCTCGCGCGTCACCTGCGGAGCATGGAGGCGATCCTCGACGCGCCGGTAGAGCATTTGCAGAGGATCCCCGACGTGGGACCGGTCGTAGCCGCGTCCGTCCGGGCGTTTGCCGAGGAACCGCACAATCGGGCGCTGGTTTCCCGGCTCGCGGCAGCCGGGGTCAACATGACGAGCCGGCAGGCGCCGGTCGAACAGCAGGCGGCCGGCCCGCTGGCTGGTAAAACGTTCGTGCTCACCGGCACCTTGTCGTCGATGACACGCGAAGAAGCCACCTCGGCCATCGAGCGTCTCGGCGGCAAGGTGGCGGGATCGGTGAGTAAGAAGACGGCCTATGTTGTGGCAGGGGAGGAAGCCGGCAGCAAGCTCGAAAAGGCCAAAGGGCTCGGAATTCCGATCCTCGATGAGGAGGAATTCAAGCGCCTTATAATCTGAACAGTGCGCAGGTTCACCGTCATCACCGTTTCGCTGACCTCGATCATTGCGTTCCTGGTCGGCCTGATCCTCGCGGGGCAGTTCACGCCGACGCCGGTGGTGACGACCGCGCCGCGCTACACTCCCGATCCATCGGCTGTCCGGGCGGCGGTGCTGCCCGCGTCAGGCACCGCCAATTTCGCCGACGTTGCCGAGCGGATCAACGCCGCGGTCGTCAACATCGACTCGACCTCGAACCGCTCCCTTGTCACGCTCAATTCCAAGGGGTTCCCGCGGCGGAGCCCGGATGAAACGCCGCGCGAGCTGGACGGGCCGAGCCGGGGCGCCGGCAGCGGGTTCATCATCGACCGCGCCGGGCTCGTTCTCACGAACCATCACGTCATCGACAATGCCGAGCGCATCACCGTGACACTGGCCGACGGCCGCGCCTTTCGGGCGGAGGTAGTCGGAACGGATCCCGCCATCGACATCGCGCTGCTGAAGATCCCCGGCGGACGCGATCTGCCAGAGGCGCCGCTCGGCAACTCCGACGATCTTCGCGTGGGTGAATGGGTGTGCGCGATCGGCAACCCGCTGGGCTACGTCCACTCCGTGACGGTGGGCGTGGTCAGCTTCATCGGCCGCAAGCTGTTCGATGTCAGCCTCGACGATTACATCCAGACTGACGCGGCGATCAACTTCGGCAACAGCGGCGGCCCCCTCATCAATTCGCGTGGACAGGTGATCGGCATCAACGCCGCCGTGAGCTCGAGAACCAACAGCATCGGCTTCGCCGTGCCGATCAACCAGGCGGTCGCCATCCTCCCGCAACTGCGTGCGACGGGTCGTGTCTCGCGCGGCTTCATGGGCGTGCTGCTCACCGACGTTACCCCTTCGCTGCAGCGTGCGCTGAACCTGTCGGTCGCGCGCGGCGCGCTGGTTCAGGACTTCACGGAGGATTCTCCGGCCGAGCGCGCCGGGCTTCGCGTCTACGACGTCGTCATTGACGTCGAAGGGCAGGACATCGGGAGCAACGAGGATCTGATCCGCTACGTCTCCGCGCAGCACCCTGGTGCTGTGCTGCGCGTGCAGATTTCGCGCGACGGAAAGCAGCTGATGCTGCCCGTGCGGCTCGTCGAGCGGCCGCGCGCGTCGTCGAAAGACGACGAGGTGCTGCCGGGTTCGCGCGATCGCATCGTGCAGCCGGCGCCTGAGAACAGGCTGGGGCTCACGGTGCGCGAGCTCGATGACGTGTTCGGCGGCGGCCGCGATGTTCCGGATTCAGTGCGAGGCGTCCGGGTCTACAAGGTGGATCCCACCGGCGAGGCCTTCGCCGCGCAGATCCGTCCGAAAGTCGTGATCACGGAGATCAACCGGCACCTCATTCGGTCGATCGCCGACTACGACCGGATCGTCGGTGCCGCCCGCGCCGGCGACGTGCTCGCGATGTATCTCTACGACCCGAGCGTCGCCCAGCGTACACTCGTGACCGTCACCGTCGAACGGTGAGTCACGCGTCTGCGCTACTGCGTCACCGCCATTCTGGCTTCTGCATTCTGTCTTCTGTGTTCTGTATTCTGTCGTCATGCCCCGCATTCTGCTGATCGATGATGACGCCGGGATCCGCGAGTCGATGCGGATGCCGCTCGAGTACGAGGGATACGAATACTCGTCGGCGGCTTCGGCCGAAGAGGGCATCGCCGCGATCCAGCGCGAGTCGCCTGATATCGTGTTCATGGACATCAAGATGCCGGGGATGGACGGCCTCGAGGCGCTCACGAAGATCAAGGCGATCGACGAGTCGCTCCCGGTGGTGATGATCTCTGCGCACGGGAGCGCGTCGGTGGGCGCGGAAGCCACGCGCCGCGGTGCGATCGACTTCGTCGAGAAGCCGTTCGGCGCCGAGCGCCTGCTGGTGACGATCCGGAACGTGCTCGATGCGAGCCGGCTCCGCGACGAGAACCGGACGCTGAAGCGGGCCGCCGAAGCGCGGTATCAGATGGTGGGTGAGAGCGCCTCGCTCCGTCAGGTCGGCGACGCGATCAAGCGCGCCGCGCCGACCAATGCGACCGTGCTGCTGCTCGGCGAGAGCGGCGTGGGCAAGGAGCTCGTCGCGCGTGCGATCCATCGCAACAGCCTGCGCAGCCGCGAACGGTTCATACAGGTGAACTGCGCGGCGATCCCCGAGGAGCTGATCGAGTCGGAGCTGTTCGGCCACGAGAAGGGATCCTTCACCGGCGCGACGGAGAAGCAGATCGGCAAGTTCGAGCAGGCGGACCGCGGCACGATCTTCCTCGACGAGGTCGGTGACATGAGTCCGAAGACGCAGGCAAAAGTGCTGCGCGTGCTTCAGGAGGGTGAAGTCGAGCGCCTGGGCTCGTCGCGCACGATCAAGGTCGATGTTCGGGTCCTCGCAGCCACGAACAAGGAGCTCGAAGCGGAAATCGAGAAGGGGACCTTCCGCGAGGATCTGTTCTTCCGCCTGAGCGTCATCCCGATCCGCGTGCCGCCTCTGCGGGATCGCCGCGACGACATCCCGCCGCTCGTCCGCCATTTCGCGGACCTTTTCAGCCGTGAGCACAACCGACGTCCGCAGCGGTTCACGCCGGCGGCGCTCGAGTACATGCAGAGGGCGCGGTGGAAGGGAAACGTCCGCGAGCTGAGGAATACCGTCGAACGGTTGATCATCATGACGCCCGGCGACGTGATCGACGTCGACGACCTGCGCGATATCGTCCGGATTGAAAGCAAGCCAGCCGCGCCGGACAATGACAAGGAGCGGCCGGGCACCTTACGCGAGTTCAAGGAAGTCGCCGAACGCGCGTTCCTCGTCGACAAACTGCGCGAGCACAACTGGAACATTTCGAAGACCGCCGAGGTCATCGGCACGCCGAGGAGCAACCTGTACAAAAAGCTCGAGCAGTACGGGATCTCTCAGGAGAACGATGGAACTTGATCCTTGCAACGCTGAGCGACTTCAGCCTTCAGCCTTGCAGATGTAAAGTAGCAGGTCGCCGCAGTGGGCCAGACGATCGCCTCGACGTTCGTCGAGGAGGAAAGTCCGAACTCCGCAGGGCAGTGCGCCGGGTAACGCCCGGTCGGGGCAACCCGAAGGAAAGTGGCACAGAAAACACACAGCTGACGTTCCACGCGGGTCCGGTTCGCCGGCTCGCAGGGGCCGGCTTCAGCCGGCCCGGAGCAAGCAATGGTGAAAAGGTGCGGTAAGAGCGCACCGCGCCGGTGGCAACATCGGTGGCAGGCAAAACCCCGCACGGAGCAAGGCCAAATAGGGATGCGCACGTAGGACGGCCCGTCCGAGGCATCCGGGTAGGCTGCTTGATCCCGCCAGCAATGGCGGGGCTAGAGGAATGATCGTCACCTCGCCGAAGCTCCTCGCAAGGGGAGCGGAGGCGGGGAACAGAATTCGGCTTACGGTCCACTGCGGCACTTTTACTGACGCGTGCGGCGCGAGCATGGAACTTTTCGCGGGCGCCCGTCGTTCTATACCCTATGTTGGACTTCGACACAGGGCGGACGAATGGGCAGAACTAATCTGAGCTTCGGGTCGGTCTCCATCCTCCACGCCATTGCCGGTGGCAGCCGGTTCGGATTCGACATCATGGCGGCGACCGGGCTCACCAGCGGCACGGTCTATCCCGCGCTCGACCGTCTCGAGCAGCTTGGTTTCCTGCGATCGCACTGGGAGGACGATAGCGTCGCTCACGCCGAAGGCCGTCCCGCGAGACGATACTTCCGCCTGACCGCGGCCGGCGCCAAAGCGCTCGCCGCGGCCCTCGAGCGCTTCCGTGCGCTGCGTCCGCTACGCATCGATCCGCGCACGCTGGAGGAGGCGTGAGCACGCGGCTGCGTCTCGCGCTCGCCTGCGTCGCGCTCGCCGCGCCGATCGTGCCGTCTTCGCGTCGTGCCACCTGGCGTGCGCAATGGCGCGCGGACCTTTTTCACTACGCGCAGTGGCTCGATCGCCACGGTCCCACGGGGACCACGCGCTGCGCACTCGCTCTGGCCTCACGCACGGCCGGCTGTCTTCCGCACGCGATCGCTCTTCGTCTCCACCAATGGAGTCCCCGCATGCTCTCTCACGACCTGAAATTTGCCTGGCGGATGCTCGTCGGCCGCCCCTCGTTCACGCTGGTTGCCATCTTGATCCTCGGCCTCGGCATCGGGGCGAACGCCACGATCTTCAGCTGGGTCGAGACGGTGCTGCTCCAGCCGATCCCCGGCGTGGAGTCGTCGCGCCTCATCGCGCTGCATGGAAAAACCACGTCGCGAGACGACCTGAGCTTCTCGTACCCTGATTTCATCGACATACGCTCGGCTCGCCTCGAAGGTCTGGAAGATGTCATCGCATTCCGCGGCGTGGCGATGAATCTTCGCGGCGATGGCGAACCCGTCCGCCTCTGGGGTGAGATGGTGACGCCGAACTTCTTCGATGTCCTGCGGATCACGCCGGTCCTCGGCCGCGGCTTCACCGAAGCCGAGGGCACGACGAACGGCAAGGAGGCGGTGGCCGTCCTGAGTTACGCCGCGTGGCAGAAGCATTTCATCGGCGATCCGGCGATCGTTGGGCGCAACATCACGCTGAATGGCCGGCCGTTCACGGTCATCGGGATCGCGCCCGAAGGATTCCGCGGCACGATGATCGGATTGTCGCTGGATGTGTTCGTGCCGATCACGATGCAGCGGGCGTTCATGTCGGGCGATCGGCTGGCGCAGAGGGGGACTGCATTTCTGCAGGTCTACGCGCGACTCGCGCCAGGCGCGACGATGCAGCAGGCGCACGTTTCGTTGGATGTAGCGGCGGCGCGCCTGTGGAGTGATCATCGCGAGAACGACCGGCGCGGTATCGCGACCGAGCCGGTCTGGCGCGACGGCGCCGCCGGCCTCCTGCTGCCCGTCATGACGACACTCATGGCGGTGGTGGGCGTGGTGCTGCTCATCGCCTGCGCCAATCTTGCCGGGCTGATGCTCGCACGAGCGGCGGGCCGGCAACGGGAAGTCGCCGTACGCCTTGCAGTCGGCGCCAGCCGCGGGCGCGTGGTGAGACAGTTCCTCGTGGAAAGCACGCTGCTCGCCGGGCTTGGTGGTGTCGCGGGGATCCTGCTCGCCAGATGGACGTCAGGGCTGCTG
>DATLLF010000203.1:0-27901 GCA_035537955.1 Vicinamibacterales bacterium
CGCTGAAGATCCCGCAGCCGCGCCGCGTGTGCTGTATGCGGAAGACAACCGATTCGACGCCGATCTGACGCGCGCGTACTTCGACGCCAACGTACGCGACCTGGCGCTCGACATCGTCCACACCGGCGAAGAGTGTCTGGCACGGCTGCAAAGCCGCCGTTACGACGCGCTGCTGCTCGACAACCTTCTCCCCGACATGGACGGCGTCGACGTGCTGCGACATCTGTCGGCACGGCGCAACGAACTGCCGGTCGTCGTCACGACCTCCGTCGGCGACGAGGCGCTCGCCGTCAAGGTGCTTCAGCTCGGAGCGCACGACTATGTGCCCAAGGATGGTGACTACATCGCCCGGCTGCCGATCGTGCTCAGGAATGCGATCGTCGAACATGATGAGAGCCGCAACCCGCAGCGCCGCATTCTCTACGCCGAGCGTCATCCATCCGACGTCGACCTGACCGTGGCACGTCTGGCAGAGATCGCTCCCCATCTGCACGTGGAGGTCGTGTCATCCGCGTCGGACGCGCTGGGTCGTCTGGCGGAAGCCGAGTTCGATCTGGTGCTGACCGATCTGCGGCTGCCGGAGATGAATGCGCTCGATCTGCTGAAGGAAGCGAGAGCGCGCGGTCTTCACGTCCCTTTCATTGTCGTCACCGGTGGCGGAGACGAGGCAGCTGCGGTCGCGGCGCTCAAACTGGGCGCATACGACTACATCGTGAAACGCGACGATTATGTGACGCGACTCCCTTACGCCATCGACCATGCGATCGTGCGATCGCAGCTCGTGGTGCTCAATCGACAGCTTCAAGCGGAGCTGGCTGAACGCCGGCGCCTGCAGGAGACTACGGCGGAAGCTCTGGCGCTGCTCGATACGCTTCAGAAACATGCGCCGATCGGCATCGGATTCATGGACCGCGAAGGCCGCTTTCAGCGAGTGAACGATGAACTGGCAAAAATCAACGGCCTTCCGGTGGCCGCGCATCTCGGACACACGATGGAGGAGGTCGTCCCCGGCATCTCGTCGCGCGCGACTCCCTTGTTCCGTCGCGCGCTCGCCGGAGAGACGGTACTCAACGTAGAGATCGGCGGCCGGACGGCCGCGAGTTCAGACGAGCGCCACTTCCTCGTCAGCTTCTATCAGGTGCGTGGCGTCGAGCAGAAGGTGCTCGGCATCGGCCTCGCGATGGCCGAGATCACGCAGCGCAAAATCGCCGACTCGGCCATCCGCGAGCATGCGGCTGCGCTCGCGGACGTCGCAAAGCAGAAGGACGAGTTCCTGGCGATGCTGAGTCACGAGTTGCGCAATCCACTCGCACCAATTCGAACGGCTGTGGATTTGTTGCGCCGTGCTGGCGCCGAAGACGACGTCTCTCAGAAGGCCAAGGGTGTCATCGACAGACAGGTGAGCCACATCGCCCGCCTGCTCGAGGATCTGCTCGACGTCGCCAGGATTACCACGGGCCGCATCAATCTACGCATCGAGATCCTCGACATGCGTCGCATCGTCACCGAAGCGATCGAGACGACGCGCGAGATGATTGCCGCACGACGGCATCAGCTGACAACCGCGCTCCCTTCTGAGGCCGTGCTGATTCGAGGCGACGAAACGCGGCTGGTTCAGGTCGTGGTCAATCTGCTCAGCAACGCGATCAAGTACACGAACGAAGGTGGGACGATCCAGGTGTCGGTAGCACGAGAAGACGGTCGCGCGGTGCTGCGAGTCGTCGATTCGGGGCTCGGGATCCCCGCCCGGCTCCTGCCCAAGATCTTCGATCTGTTCACACAGGACGATCGCACGCTGGATCGTGCGCAGGGAGGTCTGGGGCTTGGGCTCACGATCGTCCGCCGCATCACCGAACTTCATGGCGGCACGGTCGAAGCCTCGAGCGAGGGCTCCGGGCGAGGCAGCCGTTTCACCGTGACGCTGCCGCTCGACGGCGAGTCCCTGCCCGTGCGCACGCACGGTGCGAGCCGGTCCCGGCCCATCAGCTCATCGCGCTGCCTTGTCGTCGAAGACAACGTGGATGCCGCGCACATGCTGGAACTCGCGCTCACGCTGGAGGGATTTCAGGTTCGTCTCGCCTACGATGGTCTGGCCGCCGTCGAGTCGGCCGCCGCGTTCAGGCCCGACGTCGTCCTCCTCGACATCGGCCTGCCTCGAATGAATGGCTACGAAGCCGCGCGTGCGATTCGGGACCTGCCAGGGTTGAGCGACGTTCACATCATCGCCGTGACTGGCTATGGTCAGCTTGCCGATGTCGAAAGGGCGCGCGCCGCCGGGGTGGACAGTCACCTGGTCAAGCCCGTCGAACTCGACGCCTTGCTGCAGGTACTCGCCGCGGGACGCGGCGATTCACCGGCGGCTGACCCTGCACGGTAACTGATTCGCTGGCGTTCGTTACCTGAACGCCATGCCCAGGTTCAACGTGATCTCGTTGGCTTTGACGCTGTGCCGCGCCGTGCCCTGATCGACATTCACGCCGAAATAACGCACGTACACGAGCTTCTCCTCGAATTCGAAGTACAGCGCTTTGAAAATGTGGATGCGCGCGGCAGCCGAGGCATCGACGTCCCAGCCATGGAAAAACTGGAACCCTTTCTCGTTTGGCTCGCCGAAAACCGTGTTCTCTGTATGAGGGACGGCGAACCCGCCGCCAGCTTTCGCGAGAAAGGAGATAGAGCCGGTGCGCGTCGGCTCACCTCTGAGGCGCACGCGTCTGATCACGTTGACGAAGATAGGATTCGCGCCGTTGTTCAGCTGATACCGCAGGACATCTTCCGTAAGCGTGACCGGCCCGTCGACCGCGGCCCCGTTCAACGTGCCCGTGACGGGAACCTCCTGATCCTGCCTGACGATCCACTTCATGTGGTCGAGCGCCAGTTCCAGACCCCATCTCTCGTTGAAGAAGATGCCGGCCCGCACGTTGTATTGCGGAACGAACAGGCTGTGGCCGATGATGTTGCCCCACGGTTTGCTGTCGCGCGGTTTCACACCGAGGAGCGTGAAGTCGTTGCCGAGGGACGGCTGGTCGATGTGAAGGTCGCTCTTCGTGTACTGGTCGCCGTTGTAGCCCCAGGATACGAAGAACTCGCGCCCTGCCTTTGCGGCCGATGTTCCGGACTGAGCGGGGGTGGCCGCCTGATCAACGATCTTTGCGCGGGGTCTTTCGAAGTCGCCGGCAGGGGTCTTCGCAACGTTCGGCTGTGCAAGGATCCAGAACAGACACGCGCCGCCGAAACTCAGGAAAGACATCGACGCGCATTATATCCAGCTCAGGCTTTGGAAATGGATCATCGACGCGGCTGATCTATTTGGTGTCTGCGCGCAAGTCGAAGGCGGCCATCTCTTCGGTGTTGCGGACGAGGAGAATGCCGTCGGCAAAGGCCGGCACGTTCCAGGTTGTGCCGTCGAGAGCCGGCACGCGAGCGAGCTCCTTGAGCCCCTCGGGAGTGGCGGCGACGAGAACGAGTTCTCCCTCCTCGGTGATGACGACGAGGTGATCGCCGGCGAGCAGCAGCTGACCGTGTCTGTAGCGTCCGCCCTTCCATTTCAGCTCACCGGTCGCCGCGTCGAGACAGGCGAGGATCCCTTCGTCGAGCCCGTAGATGAAGCCGTCGTGCAGGACCGAGCTCGATTGGCGGTTCTTCATGCGGATGTTCCGCCAGACCTCGCGAACCGCGAAGCGGTCGCCGTCCTTCGTCAGCTCGATCACAGCAGCGCCCGTGCCATAGCCCGACGAATAGAAGACGCGCCGGTCGCCGATGACGATCGGCTGGGACGCATTCGCATCGTGATCGGTGACCCAGGGAAACTCCCAGAGCACGTCGCGGCGATCGAGACTGAGCCCCACGAGACGCTTGGCACTGACGACCAGAAACTGGGGCACGCCGAGGAGCGTCACCTGCATCGGCGCGACGTAGGCCTGCTTATCGTCGAGCGCCGTCCACAAGCGCTTGCCCGTGCGGTGATCGTACGCCGCGACCGATCGGCCCGCCGGCCCTCCGGGCAGAACGATCACCGCGTTGCCGGCGATCAACGGCGAGGCAGCCATGCCCCACCTCAGATTCTTGGCGCCGCTATCCTGCAGGATGTTCGTGCGCCACACGAGCCGGCCAGTGGCGGCGTCAAGGCAGCGCAGCTCGCCCCTGGCGCCGAGTGCGAACACCAACCCGTCCGCCCAGGCCGGTGTGGCTCGGGGACCTTCGCCGCCGCCCATCCACTGGCTGAAGCGCTCCGGCCACGCATTGGTCCACAGCTCACGGCCGGTCATGACGTCGTAGGCGGCCACGACCTCGTTTCGAGCGCGTTGCTCGATCGTGAACGCGCGGCCGCCGGCGACCGCGAACGACGAACGGCCGCCGCCGACTGGCTTCTTCCACATTGGCGTGAGCCCCTCCCATGAGAGACGGATGGCCCCGCGATAGACACCATCGCGATCGTGACCGCGATACCCGGGCCAGCTTGCCGTAACCGACTCCTCCTGCCTTCCACTGTCGATAAGATCCGGCACGACAGCGCTGATGGCGGACGCATTCGCCACCGCCGCCCGATCCACGACGCCACCTGTCGTGACGGCGGCAAAGAGAGGAAGTGCGAGCCAGCAAAGCGAGCGCATGCGGTGGGAGGATTTTTCCGAAAGCATCAGAACGAGACCCTGAGGCCGGCGTTGATCGTGCGGCCCCTGAGTGGCGCCCAGGCATCGACCGTCCAGCGGCCGTCAACGTCACGCACCGGCCGCGCGATCGGATCCCAGTCTGTTTGGCGGACATCCGTCAGATTGTCGGCATTGACGAACGCGCGCCAGCGGCCGAACCGGTACTCGCCAAGCAGCCCGAGCAGAACGTAGGGTTCGCTTTGCGATCTATACGGGTTGGCATCGAGCCGCTGGACGCCGGAGTACGAAACGCGCACGGCGATGCGGCCGCGTCCTTCGGCTTCCGCTGCCGCGATCAGACCCGCACTGTGCCGTGGCGTGAGCGCGACGTCGCGTTCATCGCCCTCGCGCGCGCGGAGGTACATGTAGGTGCCGGTCAGCGAGAGCGGCGCCCGCCGCGCCCTGCCGAGGATCTCGACTCCGCGCGTGACGTTCGGCTCCTCGTCGGTGCGGAGCGTGTACGTCGCACGGTCGATCACGGCGGGATCATCGATGTGCGAATCGAACACCGTGACCGTCACTTCCGCGGCGCCGGTTTTGTACGAAAGATCGGCCGACATGCTGCGCGCGGTCTCGACTTCGAGCGGGCTGTCAATCGAGAGGCGCGTGAAGCCCGCCGCTTCGGTCTCCTCGGTGAGCGCCGTCGGCACGAAGTAGCTCCGCCCGGCGGAAATGCGAGCCCCCCACGGCCCCCTGCGCGCGAGTACCGATCCTCGCGGACTGAAGAAGAAGTCGTCTACCCGCAGGGCGTCATTCGCTCCTTTTGTGTAATCGAAGCGGCCGCTTCCAGAGACGAGCAACCATGACGCGATACGCACGTCGTCATGGATGAAAATGCCACCTCGCGGGGCGACGTACGACGACGCCAGCGGTTCCGGCTCCGGGATTCGAATCGCGAACCAGTCGGCGTCGATCCCGGCGACCCAGGTCTGGCGCGGCGCTGAACCGCGAAGCGCAATCTCGAGAGTTGCCGCCTGACGCCGATCGTGTTCACGCGTGTCGACGAAGTCGCGAACGCGCGACTGCACATATAGGGAACCCGCGGCGGCGAGTACGTAACGACCGAGGGGCATCTCGGCGAAGAGGGCACCGTCGGCGATTTTGGTCTCGATCTCCTGATGCGCGATCTCGCTGCCGCCCTTGCGCTTTTCAAACGTCACGCCCGCCGTGCCGGAGACCGCCTTGCCTCGTCCGTTGTTCCAGAACACACGCTCGCGCGCGACCCCTCGTGAATAACCAGGAATGTCCGACCAGCCGTCATCATCCAGATCCTTTTCGTCCTGCCGGTGCGCGCTGGCGAGGAACGTATGGCTCCACGATCCAGTCGATGGCGACGCCAGCCATACCACGCCATCCGTGGCGTCGGGCGTGGACTGGCTGAACAGGAATTCGCGATTCCACTGTTTGCCAGGCCGCCGCGACAGCAGATTGACGACGCCGGCGAGAGCATTCGCTCCAAACAGGGCCGACGCACCTTCAGTGATGACTTCGACGCGGTCGAGATCCATCGACGGGATCTGGACCGGCCCGAGCCCGAGTGGAATGTCGAAGTAGAGGGGCACACCGTCGGAGAGCAGCCGCGTGTATTGGCCGCGCAGCCCGTGGATCCGTATCGTCGCGAGGCCGAGTTCGGGCGATGTGGTCTGGAGGCGAAGGCCACCGATCTCGTCGAGCGAGCTCGCCGTATCGCCAGGCGTCCTCAGCATGTTCTCTTCGA
This sequence comes from Vicinamibacterales bacterium, assembly GCA_035537955.1. Taxonomy (GTDB): domain Bacteria; phylum Acidobacteriota; class Vicinamibacteria; order Vicinamibacterales; family 2-12-FULL-66-21; genus JACDCA01. The sequence goes on from DATLLF010000203.1 coordinate 6,370, forward strand.
TCTCGGCGCGACCGAGTACCTTGACGGCAACAGCCTGTTCATCCACGTGAGCACGGGTGCGCGTGCTGGCCACGACGGTTTTCTGATCTGGCGCAGTCGCTGCCGGCGTCAACACGAGGCGCACCGCGTGCTCGCCGCCCGCGACGACATCGACGCGTACTGTGGCCGTTTCGTATCCGTCTTTCGTGATGATCACCGAGACTGGCCCCGCGGGAAGCGCCAGAGTGGCGAGGCCGGCTGCGTCGGTCGTGGCGGATTGCCCGCCCGCAGAAACCATCGCTCCTGCGACGGGCAAGGCGCCCCGCACGACCTCCACCCGGATCGCGCCGGTCCGCGCCTGCGCCGCATCAGCGATACCGATGGCGGAGCCGAGGCCGAACGCCAGGGTTACCCCGAGCAGAAACGCCATCATGCGACGCAGCCGCGACCGGCTGGGCTTCTTCGACTGTGGGGATTGGCGGCGATGAAGTGATCGGTCTCGCACGCGGCTTACGAACGATTCTATATCGAGTGCCGCTAGGGGCCCGGACGACACCGGGCCCCTCGCGCATACGAACAGTCAGCGGTTCGCCGGCTGTTTGAAGAAATCCGCAGCCCGCTGCTGCATTTCCGCCGGGGTGAAATCTTCCTTCCGGGTCGCGATCCACCACGTATAACCCTCGGGATCGGAGACGGCGCCGCCGCGGTCCCCCCAGAACTGGTCGGCAAGCGGCATCACGACCTGCGCGCCGGCGCCCACCGCGCGATTGAACAGCGCGTCGGAATCGTTCACGTAGAGCCACATCGCCGAGGGCGATCCGCCGAGACTCTTCGGTCCCTTCGAACCCATCATCGCGTCGTTCACCATCACGCGCGAGTCACCGATCTTGACCTCCGCGTGCATGATCTTCCCATCGGGACCGACGCTGCGGCTGATCTCTTCAGCGCCGAGAGCCTTCTTGTACCAATCGATCGTTTTCGCGGCGCTCTCGAGCGTCAACTGCGGTGTGATCGTGTGATAGCCCTCCGGAACGGGTCTGGCTGCTTTGGCCATTGCACTCCTCCTCTTGTCGCAGAAACTCCCAATATGGTCGCTCGGCGGATCTGATGCAAGCTGGAGAGTCCTACACCGTTCAGCGCTGTGTGCGTTCTCAGCGATATCAGTGCGGAGCTTCGGGCAGGAAGTAAAACAGGATGGCGATCATCGCGTACACGAGCACGAGCTGGATCCCTTTGTACCAGTTGGACCGGCCATCGCCTGCGACGATCGCGCCAATCAGCACGCCGAGGAACAACGTGCCGATCTCGGCACGGCTGAACGACAGCTCCAGGGGCTGTGGCGCGATGAAGCCGCTCACCAGAACCAGCACGGGCGCGACGAACAGCGCGATCTGGATGCTGCTTCCCATGGCGATGCCGATGGTGAGATCCAATTTGTTCTTGCGCGCCATGGCGATGGCCGATCCACTTTCGGCAGCGCCGCCGATGATTGCCAGGAACACGATGCCGATGAACACCTGCGACATGCCAAGGGCCTGACCGGTGCCCTCGGCTGCTCCCACGAGGATCTCGCTCATCCATGCCGCAAGAACTGAGGCGCCGACCAGGCTCCCCATCGTCTTTCCGAGACTCCATCGCGAGCCACCGTGCTCGTCGTCGGCTGTCGTGACCACGCTCTGGAAGTAATCCGGATGAGTCTTGAGAAGAAAGACGAGATACAAAGCGTAGGCGGCGAGCAGCACGAACGCCGTGCCGAGGTTCACGAGCTTTTCCTCGCGGATCGTTTCAGTCGGTGAGAAGAAGCGGTTGAAGGCGCTCGGCACGCCCAGGCTGACTGCCGAGATCAGCATCATCGAGCTGTACAGCCGCGCGGCCCCCGCGTTGTATTCCTGCGTGTGATAGCGCAAGCCGCCGAGGAAGAAACCGATGCCCGTAGCGAGCATCAGGTTGGCGAGAATGGACCCGATGATCGACGCGCGCACCATATCGAAGTAGCCGGCCTTCAGCGCCACCACGGCGATGATGAGTTCTGGTGCGTTGCCGAACGTCGCGTTGAGCAAGCCGCCCACGGCATCCCCCGTGCGTTCTGCGAGCTGCTCGGTCGAGACCACGATGAGGCGGGCGATGGGCACGATTGCGAGCGCCGCCGAGAAGAACAACACCGGCGCAGGAACGTGCGCGAGCTCCAGCAGGGCGGAGATCGGGATGAAAGCGAGCAACCAGTTGATCGACGGTTTGAAGGAGAGTGCCATCGGGTTCAGGGCTGCGTGCGCGCGCGTGGCGTGTCGTACATGCGGCTGACGACGGCAAAGAAGAAGCCGGTGGACCAGCCACACATCAGAATCCCGGTCAAAGCTTCCACGCCTCCTACGAGGCGCCACTCCTCAGGCAACACGACATCGCCGTAACCCGTGGTCGTGTAGGTGACCGAGCTGAAATATAACGACGACTGCAGGTCCGGTATCGCGCCCTTCCACAGGTAGATCGAAGCCCACACGGTGATCTCGGAGAGATGCAGAAGAATCATCCAGCCCGCGACGCCGATGAACAGCCACGTCCAGCGCCAGATCTGCTGAGAAGAATATGCGTGTCTTCGTACCCAGTGCAGGGCCGAGGCGACTCCACTGGCGTGGATGGCGACCGTCAGAGCCATCAGGGAGAACGCGATGAAAAGTTGCGACAGCATCGGCTGTGAGGGCATTCCACGCGCGATGCCCCGCGGCCTCAAGGGACCGTGAGCCCCTTCGCAGGCGGCCCGTCCGCGGGTGTGGGCGCAAATGCACCGCTCGACGGGGCCGCGGCGGGCGCCGTGAACCAGTCCTTGGGCGGCACGACTTTCGGCTCTGGAGGATCACCCTCGTACGCCGGCGTCATGATCTGGACGCCGTACTCGTTGAACACGTCGAGGATGTTGCTGTGCATCGCCGTGTACATCGGCAGCATCGCCGGGATGTTGGTGCAGTACACGTTCAACTCGTAGGTCACGGCGAAGTCGCCGAGTTTTTTCAATCGGACGAACGCACGGGGCGAGTCGTCTGAGGGCGACGCACACCGGGCCGCCGCTGTGAGGAGCATGGCTTCCACCTGCCGCCACGGCGTCTCGTAGCCGATCCCGATATCGGTGTGGAGGATGAGCCCCTGCGCCTTGGCGAGGGAACTGTAGTTCACCACATCGCCCCCCAGGATCTGTGAGTTCGGGATGACGATCTCCTCGTTCTTGAACGACTTGAGATGCGTGACCTGCAGGCGCATCTCCATCACGTCGCCCATGGCCTCGCCGATCTTCACGCGGTCGCCCACCTTGAAGGCGCGGCGGTAGGTCATCATGTAGCCGGCGATGATGTTCGATATCGCCGACGATGATCCCAGGGAGAAAACGATGCCAATGAACAGCGATACACCCTTGAAGGCGTCCGACTCCGACCCCGGGATGTAGGGATACGCCACGATGAGAGCGAATGCCACGATCACGACACGCACGATCTTGTACGTCGGCGCCGCCCAATCCGCATCGAAGTTGGAGAGCTTCACCGTACCGCGAGCGATCGCCTCGAAGAACAATCGAACGACCCTGAGCACGAGGCGGGTCACGAAGAAGAGGACCGCCAGGAAGACGACGCTGGGGATGTTTGCCACGACTCCGTCGCCGATCACCCGCAGCGGCGCGAGCGCCAGGCCGAACATGTCCCGCGACAAACCCCGCGTCCGCGGCCACGTTGCGAGCACGGATCCGAGGTAGATCAGCAGGCCTGCGAGGAGAACAACGTTCCGGATCGCGACCATCCCGCTCTTGAGTGCCGACCGTATCCGTTCCGCGCGCATCACCTCGAACGACTGAATGCCCACCGTGTGAATGCGCGCTTCCAGGCGACGGGTCAAAAATGCATCGAGGCGCCGCCAGAACCACAGGACCAGCCCGATGCCGAGGAGGAGCAGGGCCGTGGCGATCGCCGTCCTGTTGGCTGCCCGTCGCACCGCTGCCGGCGTACGTGCTTCGCGGTAGTCGACGATCGCCTGGCGCACGCGACTGAGGTGCGCGTAGGCGAGTTCCCTGCGCCCGACCTGCTCGAGCGCCGCATCGGCATCGACGACCCGCACGAGCGGCTTGTCGCCCGCTGCGACGTCGGCGACGCTCTCGCTTTCGATGACGCGAAGCGAGTCAATCGATACGGTGGGGTCAGCGGCGGCCGCGACGATGCGGTCGCTCGCGGCACGCGCGCGCTCCTCGGCGGGCAACGACGACACACCACGCAGTCGAAACAACACTGCGCCGTCGATCTCGACCGGCGCCGTAGCGACCTCGTCTGCCGCCGCACCGCGGCCGGATCCCTGTGCCTGCAGCCGTTCGATCGCCGTGAGAGCGGCGATCAGTGCCAGCAGCAGTACTTGAATCCGTCTGGACATACCGACTCCTCGCGTGGTCGTAGGGCGATCAGGGAGGAGCAAGCCGTATTCCCCACTCGGGGCCATACGAAGGCGCACTGGAAGTGCGCCGTTGAAAGGACTTGTCAGAACACGAAACTCCGTAGCGAGAGCGCGGAAACTCCGTCCCGCCGGAGTTGCTCCCGTGCGCCGGAGAAAGCGGTGCCCTGAGCAAGAGGAAGGGCTCCGCTTCCTAATTCCGACTGAGCACGGTCAGTGCATGTCGTGGGGTTTGTATGGACGTCAGGATCCTCCCTGTACGGCCGTGGTTCTCGCAGTATCAGGCGGCCTGGCTCCGGCCCGATCTCGTGGCCGGTCTCACGCTCGCCGCCTACTTACTCCCCGCCGGAATCGGAGATGCGTCGCTTGCCGGGCTGCCGCCTGAGGCCGGCCTGTACGCATGCCTCTTTTCAGGATTGGTCTTCTGGCTCCTTTGCAGTTCGAAGCACACCGTCGTCACCGTCACGTCGGCGCTGTCGCTCCTGATCGGAGCGTCAGTGGGGGAGTTGAGTGCCGGCGATCCCTCGCGGCATGCCGCGCTGGCGGCCTGCGTCACGATCATGGTGGCCTCGATCGCCTTCGCCGCCTGGCTGGTTCGCGCGGGAACGGCGGTCAGCTTCTTCTCGGAAACCGTGCTCGTCGGTTTCAAAGCCGGACTGGCGCTCTACCTCGCCAGTACCCAGTTACCGAAGCTGTTCGGCTTCAAAGGGACGCACGGGGACTTCTGGGAACGCTCCGCGTACTTCATCTCTCATCTCGGCGACACGCACCAGACCTCTGTGATCGTAGGAGTCGTCGCGTTCACGGCGCTCATCGCCGGCAAGATCTGGCTGAAACACCGCCCCGTTGCTTTCCTTGTCGTGATCGCCGGCATTGTCGCAGCTCGAATTCTCGATCTGGGGTCGCAAGGTGTGACGCTGCTGGGCGAGGTTCATCAAGGGTTACCATCCCTGGGGCTGCCCGACGTCACCCGGCATGACCTGAACGCGCTTCTGCCGATGGCGCTGGCAGGCTTCGTTCTCGGAGCTGTGGAGACTTCGGCGATCGGCCGCATGTTCGGGCAGAAACACGGCAATCGATTCGACGCCAATCAGGAACTGCTCGCGTTGAGTGCGAGCAATCTTCTCGCAGGGCTCGGTCGCGGGTTTCCCGTGAGTGGCGGCATGTCGCAGTCGCTCGTCAACGAGAGCGCCGGGGCGCGAACGCCGTTATCGGGTCTGGTGGCTGCGCTGTTCACGCTCTTCGTGGCGCTCTTTGCGACTGGGCTGCTGCGAAATCTGCCCCAGCCGGTGCTCGCAGCCATCGTGCTCGCCGCCGTCATGAGCCTTGTGAACGTTCGCGCGTTCCGGCACATCTGGCACTTCAGCCGGGCGGAGTTCTGCGTCGCCATCGCGGCGCTCCTGGGTGTATTGGGATCCGGACCTGTGAACGGCGTGCTGCTCGGCGCGGCCATCTCCATCGTTCTGCTGCTGCGCCAGGCTGCCCGTCCACGCGTAACCGAACTGACCAGGGTTCCTGGCACGACGTACTTCGCCGATCGTTCGCGCCAGCCGGACAACGAAAGCATCACCGGCGTGCTCATCGTCCGGTGTGAGTCGGCACTCCTCTACTTCAACGTCGAGTACGTGCGAGAGCGTGTGTTCGAAATCCTGAGCAGGCGGGAGGACGCCATCCGCCTCGTGGTGTTGTTCCTCGGCGCCGTTCCGAAGATCGACCTCGCCGGCGCCGAGCTGATCGCGGATCTTCACCGGTCGTTGTGCGCGCGCGGACTCGAGTTCCGCGTCGCCGATGCCCATGGCGAAGTGCGCGACGCTCTCCGACGGATCGGGTTCGAACGCGAGCATGGCGTCCTGGAGCCTGGGCAGACCGTCGACCTCGTCGTATCGCGCTGGCTCGCATCGGCAAGTGCCACACAAGCGGCTCGCCTGGGCGACTGATCGACGCTCAAATCATCGTCTTCTGCCCGATAATCACGTCCGCCCCGTCCGCGCGGGTTCGCCGGACCGCGATTCAGACCAGGACCCGTTTGCACGAACCCTAATGCTATAAACGGGGGCGCGTTCGATGTGCAGCCGGAATCCTGATGATAGTCGAACAAAGATGACGCCCCTATGGCTCAACTGAAGATCCTGTCGCCGTTGAGCGGTCAGATCTGGCCGCTCGAACGCGTGCCCGACCCGGTATTCGCGCAGAAGATGGTGGGGGACGGCCTTTCGATCGATCCAACCGACGCGCTGCTCGTCGCGGGCTGCGATGGGGAGGTCATCGCGCTCCATGCCGCGGGCCATGCGGTGACGCTGCGTACGCCGGAGGGCGCGGAGCTCTTGATGCACGTCGGCATCGACACCGTGACCCTGAAGGGTGAAGGGTTCCATCCGCGTGTCAAGGTCGGAGACAGCGTGCGCACCGGCCAGCCGCTGATTGCGTTCGACCTCGACTTTCTCGCGACGCACGCGAAGAGCGTGCTGACGCAGATCGTCATTGCCAACAGCGAGCGCGTGACCGCCTGGGAGCGCGCCAACGGTTACGTGTCGGCCGGCGACACGCTGTTCACGGTGACCCTCGCGGAAGAGGCAGCGGACCGTGCCGCTGACGCTCCGACGACGACGATCACTTCTGAAGCTGTTGTGATCCCGAACCCGACCGGTCTGCACGCGCGGCCGGCAGCCGTGATTGCGAGCCTGGCGAAGACGTTTCAATCGACGATCAAACTCCAGCTCGGCGACCGCCAGGCGAATGCCCGCAGCGTAACTTCGATCATGACGCTGGACGTCCAGCAAGGAGCGAAGGTGCAGGTGCTGGCCAGCGGGCCCGATGCGAAAACCGCTGTCATGAGGATCACCGAAGTACTGGGGCAGGGAAGCGGCGACGAGGGTTGTGCGCCGGCTCCGGCACCCGCGACGACGTCTGTGTCGCCACTGGCTGCGCCGGCACGACGGCGTAAATCTGAGGATCCAAACCTGCTGCTGGGTGTGCCGGCCTCGCCCGGTCTGGCGGTCGGCGAAGTGTTTCAGGTCCGCCGCGCAGAAATGGCTGTAACGGAAGCCGGTGCGGGCGTCGATGTCGAGCGCCGCCACCTTGCAGCCGCGATTGCCACCGCGCAGGGTCAGCTCGCCGCATTGCGCGCACAACTCCAGGCGAAGGGCGATCCCGCGAGGGCGGCGATCTTCGCAGCGCATGAGGAGTTGATCGCCGATCCCGACGTTCTGGAGCTCGCGGAATCGGCCATCGCGAAGGGAAAGAGTGCGGCATTTGCGTGGAAGACGGCGGTGATGACCCACGCGGAGCGGCTGGCAGCGCTTCGCAATCAGCTGCTCGCGCAGCGTGCCAACGACCTGCGGGATGTAGGTCTGCGGGTGCTGACGGCGCTGACGGGCGTGGAAATGCGGACGCCGGACTATCGCCCGAACTCCGTCCTCATTGCGGAAGATCTGACGCCGTCGGACACGGCGGCGCTCGACCGCTCGCGCGTGGCGGGTTTTTGCACGACGCGCGGTGGCGCGACGTCGCACGTGGCCATCCTCGCGCGGTCGCTGGGTATTCCCGCGCTGGCGGGCATCGAGCCGAGCGCCCTCGACGTCGTCGACGGCACCCTCGTCATTCTCGATGGCAACACGGGCACGCTGCGACTGCACGCATCACCGGAAGAGGTGTCGCGCATCCGTCAGGTGCAGCAGCGCGCGGAACGCGTGCGCCAGGAGAACGTCTCACACGCGCTCGAACCGGCCGTCACGCTCGATGGCGCGCGCATCGAAGTCCTCGCCAACATCGGTGGACTCAAGGACGCGACGCAGATCGCGGCCCTCGGCGGCGAAGGTGTCGGCCTGCTTCGTTCCGAATTCCTGTTCATGGAACGATCCGATGCTCCGACCGAGGAGCAGCAGTTCGATATGTACCGCGCCATCGTGCAGGCGGTTGGTCGCGAACATCCAGTGATCATCCGCACGCTCGACGTGGGCGGCGACAAGCCGCTCTCCTACTTGCCCATTCCCCGTGAAGACAACCCCTTTCTCGGTGAGCGGGGCATTCGGGTCGGCCTCGATCGTCCGGAGATTCTGCGCACGCAGTTGCGCGCGATTCTGCGGGCCGCCGCATTCGGCAAGGTCAGCGTCATGTTTCCGATGATCGCGACGCTGAACGAATTGAAGGACGTGAAGGCAATGCTGGCGGAAGAGGCCGCCAGTCTCGGTGTGCCGCCCCTGCCCGCGGGCATCATGGTGGAAATCCCTGCCACCGCGGTGATGGCGGCGCAGTTTGCCCGCGAGGCGGAGTTCTTCTCCATCGGCACGAACGACCTTACGCAGTACACCCTGGCGATGGATCGCGGCCATCCGAAGCTCGCACCGCAAGTGGACGCGTTGAGCCCTGCGGTGCTCCGGCTCATTGCGCATACCGTCCAGGGTGCACATCCCGAGCAGAGACGAGTAGGCGTGTGCGGGGGGATTGCAAGCGACCCGCGCGCGGTGCCGATCCTGCTCGGCATCGGTGTCGACGAACTCAGTGTCAGTCTGCCCGCGATCCCGGCGGTGAAGGCGCAGATTCGTGCGCTCCGCCTCGACGCCTGCCAGGAACTCGCCGCGCGTGCCCTCGCCGCGGAGTCGGCGGAGGATGTGCGCGCACTCGTTCCCGAGGCTTTGATCTCATGAGCACCTTCCAGCACGCCTTCTCGCTTCTTCAGAAGATCGGCAAATGCATGATGCTGCCGGTCTCGGTACTGCCCGTCGCGGGCATTCTGCTCGGCGTCGGCAGCGCGAACTTCCCGTGGCTGCCCGAAACGCTGTCGCAGGTCATGGCGACGTCCGGCAGCGCGATCTTCGGGAATCTTCCGCTGCTCTTCGCCATTGGCGTCGCGATCGGGCTCACGGAAAACGACGGTGTCTCCGCGCTCGCCGGCACCGTCGGGTACGTCGTGTTTCTCGGAGCGCTGGGCACGTTCGCCAAGCTCCTCGGCATAGAAACGAAGCCCATCATGGGCATTCCGTCGATAGAGACCGGCGTGTTCGGCGGGATCCTCGTCGGACTCATTGCCGCGGCGGCGTTCAACCGCTTCTATCGGCTCAAGCTCCCGAGCTATCTCGGTTTCTTCGCCGGCAAGCGATCGGTGCCCATCATCACCGCATTCGCGGTGATCGCGCTCGGCGGCGCGCTGAGCCTGGTCTGGCCACCGATTGGCGGCGCGATCGACCGGTTCTCTCATTGGGCCGTCGACGAGCAACCTGCGCTCGCATTCACGATTTATGGAGTCGTCGAGCGCGCGCTCATCCCGTTCGGGCTCCACCACGTATGGAACGTGCCGTTCTTCTTCCAGGCAGGCGATTACACGGATCCAGCCACCGGCGCGGTCGTGCACGGCGAGATCGCTCGTTTCATCGCCGGTGATCCGACGGCGGGCCACATGACCGGCGGCTACCTGTTCAAGATGTGGGGACTGCCGGCGGCGGCGTTCGCGATGTGGCACGCCGCGAGGCCGGCGCAGCGCAAGGCGGTTGGCGGCATCATGATTTCAGGTGCGCTGACCGCGTTCCTCACAGGCATCACCGAGCCCATCGAGTTCGCCTTCCTATTCGTCGCTCCGATCCTCTACTTCATCCACGCGCTGCTCGCCGGCTTTGCCTACTTCCTGTGCGTCACGCTGAACATCAAACACGGTTTCACCTTCTCGCACGGGTTGATCGATTTCATCGTGCTCTATCAGAAGTCCCATGGCGCGTTGTGGCTCCTCGTGATCGGGCCGATCTGGGCGGTGATGTACTACGTCATCTTCTCGCTGGCGATCCGCCGGTTCAACCTGCTCACGCCAGGACGGGAAGTGGAGCCGGCGCCCACGACCGCGCGCGCGGTATCGAGCGACTCGTTCGCGCTTCAGCTCGTTCGTGCCTTCGGCGGGCGCTCGAACATCGTCAGCCTGGACGCGTGCATCACGCGGCTGCGCGTATCCCTGGCGAATATCAGGAAGGCGAGTCCCGAGAAGCTCAAGGCGCTCGGCGCCACTGGTGTCGTCGTCGTCGGCGACGGGATACAGGCGATCTTCGGTACGCGCAGCGAGAACCTGAAGACTGACATGCAGGAATACCTGAATAGCGCGGGACCCGAGGCCGACGAAATCGAGGAACCCTCCCTGGCGCATGCGGCGCCGCCAGTCGTGCAGCAGCCGCGTGTCGGAGATCCGGACGCGCCGCGGAGAGCCGCCGCCTGCATCGCCGCGCTCGGCGGCAAGCCGAACATCGTCCGCGTCGATGCCTGCGCCCTGACGCGTCTGCGCGTGGTCGTCCGGGACGAGGAGCAGGTTCGGGAGCCGGCGCTCAGAGCCGAGGGCGTCGCCGCCCTGGTCAGCGTGGGCGGTCAGACGCTTCACCTGCTCGTGGGCCTCCATGCGGACCAGGACGCAGCCGAAATGCGCAACCAGCTCGCCGGTGGAGTGCCCGAGTCTGGCAAGAGCGTCGCCTGAGCGCGCGGTGGGTATTCAGCGGCCGGCCGCCGGAGTGTGGCGATCCCGGTCTTGTCAATTCGCTCAAACATCCGCTCGCTGACGCAGGATCATCCAGTTGATGCCGAAACGGTCGCGCAGCTGGCCGAAGCGAGTGGCGAAGAAGGTCTCCTGCATCGGCATGAAGATCTGTCCGCCATCTGCGAGCGCCGCAAAGATGCGTTCGGCTTCAGTATCACTCTCGACGCTCAGAGAGAGGTAGGCGCTGCGCATCGGTTCGGCGTTCGGGATGTCCGCGCCCATCAGTTCGTCGGCGCCGAGCGACAATCGCGCGTGCAGCACGGCGTCTTTCCATGCCGCGTCCGCTCTGCCCTGACCGGGTGCCTGGCCGTGCGTTGTCAACATGAGGATCTTCGCGCCGAGATGCTGCTCGTAGAAGCGGAATGCCTCGGCGCACTTGCCGGCGAAATTCACATAAGTCTGCAACTTCATATCGTGCTCCCGTGCAAAAGCTCATGATGGCCGCTCAGCAGATGGTCGAATGGGAGCACGTCAGATCGACATGCAGGTGGCAAGGCGACGATCCGTCAGGCCGATCGTTGGATGGTGTGACGCCTGCCTGTCAAGGAGCCAACGTCAACCAAGCGACCAATAAAAACGGGCCTGAAATCCTCGATTTCAGGCCCGTTCTGTAATCGCGGGCGACCTTGGCACACCGCCGGCTTCTCGTGCGGGCGCTCTAGGGCAAGTTGCGCACTCGTTACTTCTTGACGAGCGCGAACGAACACTCGGGGCCGGGGCAGAGCACCAGCTTCGGACAGTTGTCGCCTGTGCAGGTCATCACCGCTGGATCAACCGTCCGCAACCCCTCAGGGGTGAGCAGCAGCTTGATCGTTTGGCGCTCTAATGCTTCCGACACCTTCAAGCGCTGATTCGCTTCGTCGACGCTCTTCTGCAGGATCGCCAGCAGCGCTTTGATGTCGGTGTCGTGCTGCGCCAGAGCCGTCTTGATGTCGGCGTCGTGGCTGGCGAGGTTAATACCGATCACCGTCGTGTTGTTGAGAATGCCGCGGATCTCGTTGGAGTCGATGACGCTATCGCAGTAGGACCGCAGGTCCAACTCGAACTGGGTGGCCTGGGCAGCTACGTGCAGAACACCAGCCGCGATGCATCCCGGCAGGTTCGTGCCCTCGCCAAGAATGGTCACGACCGTGTTGCAGACCACGTCTCCGCCGATGGCCGCGAGCGCGAGCGAGTCCGACGCAATCACCAGGTTGCGGCCTTGATCGGTATCGGAGCGGGTGTCACCGCAGGAATCGTACTCCGCTCCCGGGAGCGGACCTTGCCCGGCGAAGGACATGATCTGCGCGGCACTCTGCTGGAAGGTTTGCGTGCCCGCGTTGGCGAGCCGATCGACGGCGGCGGTGAACTCGGCTCCACTCAACTGTGGCGCGAGCGGCGAGAGCTGCTCCGGCGTGAGGGTGCTCAGCTTCTCCTTGAGATCGGCGACGCGCCGCGCGAGGTCGGCGTTGCCCGGATGCATGTTCGAGAGGGCGTCCGCAAGTTTGCTGAGATTCTGCTTCGCGCGTTCGGACTCAACAGCGCCCTGTGCGGCGAGGCTCGCCGTGGCGGTAAGAATCAGCAGCAGTAGTACGACGCGACGCAGACCTATTACGAAGAGTCCCATAGGATCATCCTTCATCTAGAACGCCCCTCATCGAGCGTTCTGTTCTTCGGTTACCGGCCTGCCAAGGCATCGAGACGCCCGTCCTGGCGTCCTTGGGGCTGGAGCTTCGAGGGGCGGCAATCCTCGAACAGGGAAATTACGCGGTGGGTCAGGACTGGCAGCGGCTCGAGGGCCGGCGACGGTCGCGACGTCAGTCGCACTTCGCGCACAGCATCGGAAAGCCATTGCAGAGTCACCGGGCCCTGTCTGTGCGAGCGGCGAGCGTATCACGACCACGAACTGCGGCGGGGCGAATTATGGGATCTCATGCTTTCGCTCGCGCGACGTGCTGATCCTGAAGATCATCGCGCTTGGTCCGATCCACGGCTACACCGTGGCGCAGCAGCTGCAGCAGATCTCCCGTGACGTGCTGCAGGTCCAGCAGGGATCGCTATACCCGCGCTGCATCGCCTCGAGAAGCGATAGTCTAGGGCAAAGGCTGAGGTTGGGGGTCCACGAGTGTCTGGTGGAGGACTCGGACCGCAATGTCGACACAGGACCGGGCCACGATCCAAGTGATCCTGAAAGAGGACGTGGAAGTCGCAAGGGGCGACACGCCGGCACTGCGGAGCGCCGCCGTTCCTTTGAGCAGGTTCTGGTAAGCAGCGTTGATTCCGGCGCCGACGACGCTCACTGCGCCGATGTCGTCGATCAGCTTCGCGGCGGCGCTGAACGACTGATCGATGTCTTTGCGAAGGCGGCCTTCGTCGTGGAGGTTTTCGCGAGAAATGACCAGCGTGACGCCATCTCCGGGGACTCCAAATGTGTTCGCCTGGAGCTGCTTGCCCACGACGCCTCGGGCGTCGAGCAGGTTCAGCAGCTCGATGGCGTCGCCGTCGGTCTGAAGAACAAAGATGTCCCGTTCGCTTGCAACACCGACAACCGAGCCCGGCATGCGTGGCGCGTGCTTCCGGACGACCGTCCCGTCGGACGAAGGATCCGATCCTGGAAGGTCCGAGAGCGTCGCGCGGGCGTAAATGGCAATGCCGGCCGATTTGGCGAACTCCACGGCCTGCGCGTTGAGGACTTTCGCACCTGACTCAGCGAGTTCCTGCGTCTCTTCGTACGAAAGCGTTCCGATACGGCGGGCATCGCGAACCACTCTCGGATCCGCCGTGTAGACGCCATCCACGTCGGAGCAGATCTCGCAATACTCGGCGTTCAGCGCGGCCGCCATCGCGACCGCCGTCGTATCGCTGCCTCCCCTGCCGAGCGTCGTCACCTCGCGCCGGTACGACACGCCCTGGTAGCCGGCCACGACGACAACGCGTCCGCGCGCCAGTTCGTCCTGAACGCGGAACGGCCGGACCTCGATGATACGGGCGTCGATATGGCGATCGTTGGTGATGATCCCGGACTGACTGCCCGTGAAGCTGATCGCGTCGCCACCCAGCTCGCGAATCGCCATCGAAAGCAGTGCCATCGAAATCCGCTCGCCGGCGGAGAGCAGCATGTCGAGCTCGCGCCGATCCGGGTTCGCGGAAACCTTCTTGGCCAGGGTGAGCAGTTCGTCCGTCGTGTCGCCCATTGCGGAGACGACCACGACGACGTCGTGGCCCGCCTTCCGCGTGCGCATCACACGCTCGGCGACGCCGCGGATCTTATCGGCATCTGCGACGCTGGTGCCGCCGTACTTCTGGACAACGATCGACAATGGGCCTCCCTCATCTCACATCGGGGATCCAGACGCGTGTGTCCCCAGGAAACCGGAACTTAGGCGGACCGACACCGACGACCACATACCGTCGCCCATCGATCTCGATCGTCTTGCCGATGATTCCGGGGGAGCCGCTGAAGCGCTGCTTCCAGTACTCCTGCGAAAGAACGGCGACTCCATGGCCACCAGTTCGGAACTCCTCGGCGGTGAAGATCCGTCCGAGCATTGGCGAAACTCTGGCGCCTGAAAAGAAGGCAGACGTCACTCGCGCCACGTTCGCCGTTTCCTCGCGATCGCCCGACCGCACTGACATTTGGGTTGCGGTGTATGAGCCCGCGGGAGGATCAGGATATGCGGGTTCAGAACCGCATCCAATCACGCACCCACCACCACCGCCGGTGGCCAGGAGCGTGAGGAGCAGAACGCCAGTGCCGTTCATCTTCGCCCTCCTTCGTGTTCCTTCGTAAAATGGGATGTTCCCGAGCGGCGGTTTGCTAAACGGAAATCCGCCTCTCGACCATCGTCGATTTTCCTCGCAAATCACTCAGCTCTTCCACTTCACAGATCGAACGAGTTCGCTGGGGTTGGCTCTGGAGGCGCGCGTTTGGCGCCTCGCAGGGACAATCGTGGGGACAATGCTGAAGTCAGCGCCGAACCGAGGGCGGATGCGCGCGGTCGACGCTCTCTCGCTCAACCAACGCCCTTATCCGTTTGGCTGCGCGCAAGATCACGGCGCGAGGCGGCTGCCTCTTCCCTTCGGCGCGGCACGCGGCCACCGTTTTCCGCAAGCGTGCGGCCATCGTTCCGCAGCACGTGCACGTGTTGATGTGCCGTTCAACCATCCGACGACGGGCGGGCATCAGTTCGCCATCCAGATAGCGCGACAACTCCAGCAGCAATGCGCGGCAGCGCGGGGACGGGCGGGTCGGAGCGGTCATTTTTCGCGTTTCTCCAAGTCCGCCTGAAGTTGAAGACGAGCCCGATGCAGGCGCGTCTTGACGTTATCCTCAGAAATACCCATCACCTTCGCGACCTCGCGCGTCGACAAGCCTTCCATCTCTCGCAGGAACACGATGGCGCGGTAGGGGCCCGGTAACGTGCGCATCGCCCTTCGCAGGCGACGGCGGAGCCCGGCGTTGTCCGCCAGTTGTTCAGGGTTCTTTCCTGGATCCGTCGCCTCTAGGCGCGTCGAACCATCGCCGCCAGGCAGCACGTCATCCAGCGACTGCAGCCGCGCCGGCTCGCCCGCCTTCTTTCGTCGCGCCATGAGACAGGCGTTGCGCACCGTGCGATACAGCCATGGTCGGAACGCCTCAGGCTCGCGGATGCGTCCGACGTAGCGATACGTCTTGATCAGCGCCTCTTGCATCGCGTCCTCCGCATCGTCGGCATGCCCGCACACCGCGGTACTGAAACGCCAGGCGACTTCCTGTGCGCGCATCAAGAGCTGATTCAGTGCCTCGGGATCGCCGGTGGCGGCCGAACGGACGAGGCCCGTGTACTCATCCTGTACCTGGTCACCCTCGCCAAGAAGATTCATCCGCGGCGTTTTGGTGACACGCCTCTCAGCCCCCGTCTTTGTCACGGTTCCCTGTTTCATGAATCTTCGTCAGAGAGATGATACGTCCCGCCTCGACCTGCCTCCTCGTAGCCACGTTAGGGTTGGCCGCGCCGGCGGTGGCCCAAACCCCGCTAACTGTCACGGAGGCCATCGCCCGTGCCCGCGCGCACAACCCCGACGCCGGCGTCAGCGCGGCGGCCGAGCGCGAGGCGGTGCAGCGGCTCACCCAGGCACGCGCCGGTTATCTGCCCAAGGTGGACGTCGCCGAGTCGTGGCAGCGCGGTAACCAGCCGGTGTTCGTCTTCAGCTCGCTTCTGTCGCAGCGCCAGTTCACCGCAGCCGACTTCGCACTCAACGCCCTTAATCACCCGGATGCCGTCGACAACTTCCGGTCGGCCGTGATGATCGAGCAGTCGCTGTTCGACGGCGCGACCCGCGCGAACGTCGCCGCCGCCGGGATCGGCCGTGATATGGCCGCGACCGCCCGGGTGATGGTTGACCACGACCTGGCGGCCAGCGTCACCGGCGCGTACGGACGCGTGCTGGTGGCGACGGCCGCCAGCCAGTCTGCCGCCGCAGCCGCGGAGGCCGCCCGCGCGGATCGCACGCTCGCCGGCAACCGGCGCGACGCGGGGCTGGTCACCGATGCCGACGTCCTTCAGATCGACGTCTACCTGGCCCGGACCCGCGAGCAGCAAATCAGAGCGGCCGCCGACGAGCGAATTGCCCGTGCGCAGCTCAATCAGTTGATGGGCCAGCCGCTTGGCGAGGTGTTCGCTCTCGAGCTGTACCCCGCCACGGCGACGATCGATGTGGCCAATCTCGCATCGCTCGAAGAGGAAGCGGTCAAGAACAGGCCGGACGTCAAGCTCGCGGCGTTGCAGGAGCAGTTGGCGGGTGCGGCTCAGACAGCGGCGCGCGCGGCGTTTCTGCCGCAGGTAGCGGCCCAGGGTGGATGGGAATTCAACGGCGGCGCTTGGAACTCGCGCTCCTCGAGCTGGGTCGTCGGCGCCGTAGCGCGGATCAATGTCTTTCATGGATTCGCCGACAAGGCACGGCTCGCCGAAGCACACGAGCAGGCGGCGAGGCGTGCACTGGAGCGCATGAAAGCGGATACGGCGGCTCGGCTCGACGTCCACATGGCTGTCGCACGGCTGGACGCGGCCCGGGCCAGCGAGGCGGTTGGGCGCGCAGGCGTGGACCAGGCGCGCGAGAGCCGGCGGATCATCCGCGATCGCTATGAGGCGGGCCTGACGGATGTGGCATCGCTGCTGCGCGCGGCCGAGGCCGTCGCGCAGGCCGAGACACAACAGACAGCGGCGCAGGTGGCTGTCATCACTGAAGCCGCGGTGCTGGAGCGGACCTTGGGAAGGCGATGAGGATCATGCTGGCGAAAAGGCATTCATTGTTTGGAAGCGGCGTCGCCGTGAGCATCGGCCTCGTCCTCACGGCTTGCTCGGGTGCGAAGACGACACCCGCCAGCGAGGCGGCACCGGTTCCGGTCACCGTCGCGACCTTGGCCATGTCCGACATCGCCGGCACATTCGAGGCGGGCGGCGTGCTTCAGGCGCGGATGACCGCCACGATCATGGCGCGCATCCTCGCACCGGTCCGGGAGGTCCGCGCGGTGCCTGGCGATCGCGTGCGCGCGGGCCAGGTCCTGATCGTACTCGACGGGAGTGACCTCGCCGCCCATGCGCGAAGCGCGAAGTCGGCCGCGATGTCGGCCGATCAGAATGTCGTCGCTGCGGCGGCTGAGAAACAGGCGGCCGATGCGGCGGTCGTCCTAGCGCGGGCGACGCACGAACGCATCGCAGGCCTGAACGCGAAGCGCTCCGCTACGGCACAGGAGCTCGATGATGCCACCGCGGCGCTGCGCGCCGCCGAGGCGCGCGCCGCCGGCGCCGCCGCTCGCGTACTGGGCGCCGTATCCGGCGTGGACAGCGCGCGAGGCGCCAGCGATGCGGCCAGCACCACGGAGTCGTTCGCCAGCATCACGGCGCCGTTCGACGGCGTGGTCACCGAGAAGATGGTCGAGCCTGGCAACATGGCCTCGCCGGGCACGCCGCTGGTGCGCGTGGAGGACACGCGCGGCTTCCGGCTCGACGTCCGCGTCGACGAGTCGCGGATCGGACAGATTTCGCCCGGTGCCATCGTGCCGGTCACGCTCGATTCAGGCGTGGACGGCGCGACAACCGTCGATGGAACGGTGGCGGAAATCGGCCGTGCGGTCGACGCCGATGCTCGCGCCTTTCTCGTCAAGATCGCGCTGCCCGATAGCAGGGGTCTGCGCTCGGGCACATTCGGCCGCGCGCATTTCGGCGCCCGGCCCCGGCGCGCGCTCTCGGTGCCTGCCGGCGTGCTTGTCCACCGCGGACAGATGACGTCGGCTTTCGTCGTCGAACAAGGCGTCGCGCGCGTCAGGCTCGTGAACGCAAGCGGGACGGAAGTACTTGCAGGACTCTCGGAGGGCGATGTAGTGATCGTCGCGCCCCCTCCAACGGTAACCGACGGCACGCGCGTCACGGCAGGAGGCCGCTGATGGCTGTTTCGTACGGCGCGGCCGGACGGCTGGCGGCGGCGTTTATCGACTCGAAGCTCACGCCGCTGTTTATCGCCGCCTCGATGGCGCTTGGCGCGCTGGCGGTCGTGGCGCTGCCGCGCGAAGAAGAGCCGCAGATCATCGTCCCGATGGTCGACGTGTTCGTCGAGATGCCAGGCGCGACGCCAGCCGACGTGGAACAGCGCGTGACGCGGCCGATGGAGCAGCTCCTGTGGGAGGTGCCCGGCGTCGAATACGTCTATTCGACGTCGAGCGCCGGCCAGTCGATGGTGGTCGTCCGCTTCAAAGTCGGCGAACCCGAGGAGGCGGCGCTCGTACGGCTCAATCAAAAGCTCGCGGCCAATGCCGACCGGATCCCGCCAGGGGTCGTCGGCCCGATCGTCAAGCCCCGCTCGATTGACGACGTGCCGATCCTCGCCGTGACGCTGTGGTCGGCGCGTTACGGCGACGACCAGCTTCGGGCGTTGGCTGCACAGCTGCGCGACGCGATCGCGGAGGTCACCGACGTGTCCGAGGTGACCCTCATCGGCGGACGGCCGCGTCTGGTGCGAGTGGACGTCGACCCGGCGCGGCTCGCCGCGTACGGGCTGGACCCACTGGCTATTCAGCGCGCGATCGGCGCGACCAACGTGCGAGGCACGGTGTCGGGGCCGGTCGCCGGCGGGCAGGTCACCGGCATCGAAGCCGGCGGCCGGCTGCGGACGGCTGATGAAGTTCGGCGCGTCGTCGTCAGCGCCTCGAGCGGGCGTCCCGTGCTCGTCGGCGATCTGGCCGAGGTCGTCGACGGCGATTCCGAGCCGACGTCGTACGTCACCTATCAATCGCGCGACGCCGGCGCCCAGCCGGCGGTCACGATCGCGGTGGCCAAGCGCAAGGGGACCAACGCCATCGATGTCGCGCACCACGTGACGCAGAAGCTCGACACGCTCAAGGGCACGCTCGTGCCCTCCGACGTGCATCTCACCATCACCCGCAACTACGGCGAGACCGCCGCGGAGAAGAGCAACGAGCTCTTGTGGCACATGCTGCTCGCCGTGCTCTCGGTGTCCGCCCTCATCTGGCTTGTGCTCGGCCGGCGCGAGGCGGCCGTGGTGCTGATCGCGATTCCAGTGACGCTGGCGCTCACGCTGTTCATGTTCTTTCTCTACGGCTACACGCTCAACCGCATCACGCTCTTCGCGCTGATCTTCTCCATCGGCATCCTCGTCGACGATGCGATCGTGGTGGTGGAGAACATCGTGCGCCATGCGAAGGTGAGCACGGGCGAGGCGAACGCGCTCGCCGCCGTCACCCTTCGCGCCGTGGACGAAGTGGGCAACCCCACGATCCTGGCCACACTCGCCGTGGTGGCGGCCATTCTGCCCATGGCCTTCGTCGGCGGCCTGATGGGCCCGTACATGCGACCCATTCCGGTCGGCGCGTCGGCGGCGATGGTCTTCTCGCTCGTCGTCGCCTTTGTCGTGACGCCGTGGGCGTCGCTGCGCCTCCTGAAGCCAGCAGGCCATCACGAACATGGCCAAGAGGATCTTCTTACGCGTCTCTATCGGCGCGTGATGGGACCACTCATCGGAAGCGGCCGGATGCGTGCGCTGTTTCTCACGGGCGTTGCCGGGCTGTTGCTGGCCGCCATGGCGCTCGTGCCGCTCAAGCTGGTGACGGTCAAGATGCTGCCCTTCGACAACAAGAGCGAGTTCCAGGTGATGGTGGACATGCCCGAGGGGACGGCGCTCGAAGCGACCGCGCGTGTCGCCTCCGCGCTGGTCTCGGCCACGCTGGCCGATGAGACCGTCGTCGATGTGCAGCAGTACGTCGGCACCTCCGCGCCGTACAACTTCAACGGGCTCGTGCGTCACTACTTTCTGCGCCGCGCGCCGCACCTCGCCGACCTGCAGGTGAACCTCGTGCCCAAGGGCGAGCGGTCGGCGCAGAGCCACGACGTGGCCCGTCGCGTGCGCGACCGGCTGCTGCCGATCGCCACGTCGCTCGGCGCCACGCTGCAGGTGGCGGAGGTGCCGCCAGGACCACCGGTCCTGCAGACCCTGGTGGCCGAAATCTACGGACCCGACGCCACCCGGCGGACGGAGGTGGCCGCCCAGGTCAAAGCCATCTTCGAGCAGACGGAGGGCGTGGTCGACACCGACTGGTACGTCGAGGCGCCGCACCCAAAAGTCACGCTCGTGGTGGATAGCGAGAAAGTCGCCGCTGCTGGACTGTCGTCCGCCGCTGTGGCCTCCGTGGTCCGGATGGCTGGCTCGGGAGAGGTCGTCGGGCTGTTGCACGATGCGCACGCGCGCGAAGACGTCCCCATCGTCCTTCGCCTGCCGCGCGCCGACCGCAGCCTCGAGACGATTCAGTCGCTGCGGCTGAGCGGGACCAGGCCGGTGGCGGTCGGCGAGCTCACCCGGGCCGTGCGCACGCAGGAAGATCCGAGCCTGTATCACAAGAACCTGCAGGCCGTGACCTACGTGACGGCCGATCTCGCGGGACAGAACGAGAGCCCCGTCTATGCCATCCTCGACATGAACAAGGCCATCGCGCGTCTGACGCTGCCGGAGGGATACGGACTGGACGTGTTCAATGCGACCCAGCCCTTCGACACGTCGAAGTACGCCATGAAGTGGGACGGCGAATGGCACATCACGATCGAAGTGTTCCGAGACCTCGGCCTCGCCTTCGCCGCCGTGCTGCTGCTCATCTACGTGCTCGTCGTCGGCTGGTTCCAGTCGTTCAGGACGCCGCTCCTCATCATGGCCGCGATCCCCTTCTCGCTCGTCGGCATCCTGCCGGCGCATGCGGCCATGGGCGCGTTCTTCACGGCGACGTCGATGATCGGCTTCATCGCCGGCGCCGGCATTGTGGTGCGCAACTCGATCATTCTGGTTGACTTCATCGAGCTGCGACTCCGCGACGGCGTGCCGCTCGAGCAGGCGGTGGTCGACGCAGGGGCGGTGCGATTCCGGCCCATGGCCCTCACGGCGGCCGCGGTCATCGTCGGGGCGGGCGTGATCCTGTTCGATCCGATCTTTCAAGGCCTCGCCATTTCATTGATGGCCGGCGAAGTGGCATCGCTCCTGCTGTCGCGTATGGCGGTGCCGGTCCTGTACTACATGGCGAAACGCCACGAACGGACCGGCGCGATCGCAGAGGCCGCTCCAATGGAGGTCGCATCGTGAGCTCCTTACCAGTGGTCCCATGGC
>DATLLF010000204.1:0-6333 GCA_035537955.1 Vicinamibacterales bacterium
CGGCAGCCGGAATCTCCCTGAGCGCGACGATGTCGGAGATCGCCAGGCGTCCGCCCGGGGCGAGCACGCGGTACGCTTCGCGGAAGACGGCTGGCTTGTCCGTCGAGAGGTTGATCACGCAGTTCGACATGATCACGTCGATGCTCGCATCCGCCACCGGGAGGTGCTCGATTTCGCCGAGCCGGAACTCGACGTTCCGCAGGTCTGTCTTCGCGATGTTTTCGCGGGCCTTCGCGATCATCTCCGCAGTCATGTCGACGCCGATCACGCGGCCCGTCTCGCCAACCTGGCGCGCCGCGAGAAACGCGTCGAAGCCCGCTCCGCTCCCGAGGTCGAGCACCCGTTCGCCCGGTTTTAGTTCAGCGATCGCCTGAGGGTTCCCGCAGCCGAGGCCCAAATCAGCCCCTTCCGGAGCACCGCGGCGTTCCTCATCGGAGTAGCCAATCGCGTCCGAGGTGGGCTCTGCGCTAGGGCCGCAGCATCCGGTGCTGCCGCAACAGCCCGCAGACCGTTCCTCGGTTGCAATTCGGCCGTACGTCTCACGAACTGCGGCCTTTACCTGCTCACTGTCTACTATCGTTGCCATGAGCTCCTCCTCGAATCATGTCGTTGCCTATACAGACGGGACATCGTCGGAAAGGACGCAGCGGCGTGGCGGAAAGGAATTCTGCGTCCATCCTGGACTGCCGCCGTCTTCCTACATGAGCGGCGGGCATGCAGCTCGCTTTTGAGGAGAAATGAGCATGGAAACGAACAACAGACCGAAGGCAAACGCGGAGAACTCACGTACGCACACCGGTTCTGCAAGCGGCTGCTGCGGCGGCCCTGCACCGGCTGGCACCAGCGCGTGCTGCGCGGAGGATGCGGCTGTCAGGTCGACCGGCGGAACCGGGTGCGGGTGCGGTGCCCCACGCCGTGACGCGTCCAAGCAGGCATCCTGCTGCGCCTAGTAAATGAGTGCATCCGCACGAGAGCGAGCGTGAAAGAAAACGACGTTGAACGGCTAGCCTCAGCCTCGCCGCAGCTTTCGCTCGAACACGGCCGCGGCCAGCACCAGAGCAAGCGCGGCGGCGATCGCACCGATGGCGAGATACGCGACGTATTCCTCACCGTCAGCCGCCGACCAGACGGCGCGCATTGGCCAGTACGCTGGGATGATGCCCGCCACGTATTGAAGCGGCCGCGGAAGAAAGAACGCAGCAACGGGCAACAGATTCAGACTGTTGAGCACCTTGACGATAGCGAATCCGGCGACCTTGTCGGGTGCCGCGATCGCCAGACACGAGCGCCAGGAGATAGCGAGCAACGGGACAAGCGGCAACGTTAAGGGAGGTTCGATTGGGTGCAAGAAGAAGAGGCTGCGTGGGGCGAACCCAACATGCGCGAGGAGCGGTAAGAGCAGCAAGGTCACCACGAGAGACGCCGGGAGCAGGAAGGTGTTAATGGACGCGTAGCGCGTCGCGATCGCGGCGCCCCGGCCCGTGTAGATCACGCCGAGCGCCATCGTCCCGGCGAGGACGAGCAACCATGATCGACCCGGGTTGAACGCGATCAGGACAAGCGCGATCGTCTCGACCGCCGCGAGAAGCGTCAGACCGTGAAGCCGATCGCCGCGGTAATGCCGATGACAAGCAAGTCGGCCACACGCAGTCCTGGCGGGAGCCGCAGGCATGTTCGGCGTGGCCTGCGTTCTGCTCTCATGGGCTCAGTTCCCTCTGTGGGTCATCGGCGGCGCTCCGCCCTTCTACGACAGCGAGGCGTTGGCGCGGCACCTGTATAACATCCGGACGACGGCGGTCATTCGCATCCTGATGGACCAAGGGATCTACGTCAGCATGATGATCTTCGCGGCCGGCTTTCGCCATTTGGTGCGACGCGTACGACCTGAGAGTGACTGGCTCGGTCTCTTGGCGCTCGTGTCCGCCGCGGTCTGGTTGGCTGTGACGCTGGCAGCCGACGGACTGATGGGCGGCGCTGTTCTGGCCACCTTGCAGGGCACGTCCGACGTTTCGGCCGCGCTCCCGCTGGTATTCGGGACGCTGTTGATCTACAACGGGTCAATCGCGTTTGCGATTACAGGCTTGTTCATGGCCGCAGCGGGCTGGGCCACGCTGGACAGCGGTGTCCTCCCTCGCTGGACGGGATGGATCGCCTGGATCAGTGCCGTGCCGTGCGCGCTGTCCATTCCGGCGATGTTCGCGGGCCCAGCAGACGCATCGGGGTTCTACAACCCGGGAGGCTGGGGCCCCGCGATCATCGCCAACTTCCCACCGTTGATCTGGTTCCTTCTCGTCGGGGTCGTCCTGATTCGCCAGAGTCGATCGATGAACTAACTCCTGGGTTGACGCTTAAGACAGCGGTTCAGGCGACCGTTGTACACGCGGGTGTCGTTCTTAGAGAACCGCCGCCGCGCTGTGCTCACCAGGCCGCTATCACTCGCCTCCGCTGAGAGCATGCGTGTCTCGCGATCATGAATTGCCGCCCGGTCGCGGGGCAGGTGCGAGGTCGTCAAAGAAAACCACATGCGCCTGCCCGCACTCGAGTCAAACGAAGTTCCCGGGCAATGCGCAACGACTCAGAAGGGGCAGTTACCCGGCGCCGGCGCATCGATCCTCCGCGCAGCAGCGGCCGGAATCAGTTGGACAGTGATGGTTCGCGCCTCAACCGCGCCTTCGTTCCGGATCACGTGAATGTGATCGCCGCCCGCGTCGACAACGCCCATTCCAGCGGTGTAGTAGTGCGGTGTGCAGCTGGCATCGTCACCTTCGTACACGGTGATGGTTCCTGACGTCACCGTAATCAGGCTGTGCCCGGGGTGCGTGTGCCAGCCGGTGGTTCCGCCGGGCACCCACACATTGGACTGCACGTACAAGTCTGACAATCCCTGCGTCTTCTGCCGAGACTGCCAGAAGACTGCAGGCAACGTCTTGTTGTGAACGTCGATCTCGTCGAAGCGACCGAGCGCGATGGTCGAGCTCGTGAACCCGTCGCCGGGCGTCGCCAATACGCTCCCTGCGTAAAGGCTTGCGCTGACGAAGATGCCACCAAGAATCCGCCGAAGTGTTCGTCGCATTTTTTCCTCCGTTGAACAGCACGCTCAGAGTGCCGGCGTGTCTCGATTCCTGAGCCCATGTAGCAAGCGCAACTACTTACGGGATCGCCAGGTGATGTACAAATCGCTTCCCCCGAAACCGAAGCCGTCCGCGCGGTCGGACGTGAATACCAGCGTGCTGCCGTCCGGTGACAGCGCGGCCAGCGAATCGTTGAACGGACCGTTCACGCCCGAACCGAGGTTCACCGGCGTCGACCAGACAGCGGTCGGCGTCGCGCGGGTTGACGCCCAGAGATCCCGCGCTTGGCTTCCGGGACAGACGGCGAGCACGGCGCACATCGCCGCTCCCGCGATCCCCGCCATCAACCGGAGAAAGTCGTGTCAGCATCGGAATCTCTCCCTGGTCGGGCGTGCCCGCGCGACCTGATTCACGTGGTCCGGCAGCCGCCATGACTCAGGGTTCAGCATCGGAGACGCGGCGGGTGCAGGCAACCGGCAAAGTAGGGCGTCCGAGCGCGTGCGGTGCAATGCGGTCGATTGCGGCCTTCCTAGGCGGGGGGTAAGATGCGATCAGTAGGTCCGAGACCAGATGACCACCGGAGGTACGTCCACCGGCGCTCACGATGCCGACGACGGGATGTCGGGGCGACTGGACTCCTGGAAGGATGTCGCGGCCTATCTGAAGCGCGACGTCAGCACGGTGCAGCGATGGGAACACCGCGAAGGACTGCCCATCCATCGGCACCTCCACGACAAGCTGGGCTCGATCTACGCCTATCGGCACGAGCTCGATGCCTGGCGACGCGGCCGCGCGCCTCGCGCGCCGGAACGCCATGCTGAAGAAGCACCAGCCTCGTCGGTGGCGAACCCCTGGTCCGCTGCCGAGGGCGGCACGCCTATTGGCCGTGGCGGCCTGACGTCTGAGATGTCTGCGGCGGTTCACACGCCCGCGGCGATCGAGGTGCCAGCGCCGGCCAGGCCGCCTCCATCGGTCGATGCCCTCGTCGACGTCCGACGCTGGCGCCTTGCGATGATGATGACTATCGCGTGCCTTGTCGGCGTCGCCGTTGCCGGAGTCATGTTCAGCGCGCGCGGCGGCGTACCGGTCGCCTCGCCCCCCCGTATCACGTCGCTGGTGGTTCTGCCCCTGGCGAACCTCTCTGGCGATTCGAGCCAAGACTACTTGGCCGCGGGGTTGACCGAGGAGTTGATTACCCGGCTAGCGCGGCTCCAGTCCTTGCGTGTCGTGTCGAGGACGACGGCGATGAGTTTCCAAGGTCGTCAGGTTTCCGTCCCCGAGGTCGCGCGCGTGCTCGATGTGGACGCCGTGCTCGAAGGGTCGGTGCGTCGAGAGGCCGGACGCGTGAGAATCTCGGTACAGTTGATTCACGCGCCTACCGACACGCACGTATGGGCTCGCGACTTCGAGAGAGACGCCGGCAGCGTCCTCGCTCTGCAGGCGGATGTTGCGCGGGCGGTCGCCGATGAGATTCGAGTGCAGATCACCTCCGAAGAGCGGGCTCGCCTTGCCTTCGTACCCGCCGTCGACTCCGCTGCCCACGATGAGTACCTGCTCGGGCGACACCTCTTGTGGAAATTTGTCGGGGAGGATCGCACACGGGCCATCGCGCACTTCAATCGAGCCATAGAGCTCGCGCCCGACTACGCGCCCGCTTATTCGGGCCTGGCCCACGCCTGGTGGATGCAGGGGGTGCTCGGCCCGCTCAGCATGCGGGAAGTGGCGTTGCCAGCGAGGGAGGCGGCGCAGAAGGCGCTTGCATTGGACCCCCATCTCGCGGAGGCCCTCGCGGCCAAGGCGTACGTGCAGGGGGTCTTCGACTGGGAATGGGCAGGTGCGGAGGCGACGATTCGGCAGGCATTGATGGCCGACCGCGACAGTCTGGAGACTCGTTACGTGTACGCATTGCTCCTGATGGCGATGGGGCGTCTGGAGGAATCAGTCGAGCAGATCGAAGAAGCGGCGCGACTGGACCCGTTGTCGGCTCAAGTGCAATCGACCTTCGGTCGCATCCTCTATAGGGCTCGGCGGTACGATGAAGCCTTGCAGCGTCTCGACCGGGCCATCGAGCTCGAGCCACGGAACGACCTGACGCATGCGCGAAGGGGTGATGTCTACCTGGAAATGGGGCGACATGACGAGGCGCTCGCGGCATTCGACCGAGCGAGGGCGCTCGCCGGCGCGCCGTTCGCCTACCGCTCACGCGTCGCTCGATCCTACGCGCGCATGGGGCGTGAGCGCGAGGCGCGAGAGCTGCCAGACCTCACCCCGGACGTCTACGTCGCGCTCGGCGATCGAGAGCAGGCCTTTGCTCGATTGTTCAAGGCGGTCGAGCGGCACGACGACTGGCCCATCTTTATCCTGCGTGACCCGGCTTACGACAGCCTCCATGCCGATCCGCGATGGGGCGAACTGCTGCGACGCATGAACCTGCCTGTTGACTGAGGCCTCGGTCTCGCCCAGCCCTCGCCGGAATCTGTTCCGTGCGCGGCGACGGGTTCGGCTCAGCCGGACCGGAGAGAAGGTCCGACAACGGAATGGCCGCCCAAGTGAGTGAGTGGAACGACGGACTCCTGAACCGGCTCGCAATTCCTGGGGACGGGACGACTCCGATTCACATCGTTGTTGCGGGAAGTCGTTGATGGAAGGTGTGTCGGTGGCGTCGGTGCGCTTCGGTGTGGCGTGACTGAGCGCGGGCGGAATCTATTTCCAAGTCCTGTGGGCTCGTACCGCGGAACGTTAATGCACCGGTGAACCTATGGGGAGAATCGCAATGATGATCAAGTCGTGTGTGGCGGTGTCGATTCTGGCCGGCGCGGTGCTGAGCGCTCCGATGCCCGTGAGCGCGCAAGACATCCCAGCCGAATACCAGCAGGTCCTCTCGACCCTCGGCAAACAGGGGGATTTCAAGGACAACGTACTGAAGGTGAACATCCCGCGCAATGACGTCAAGGTCACGGTTGCGGGCGTCGCGACGCCGACGCCATTCGGGTTCGGCGGCTGGGTGGCGATGACAAAGGGCGACGGCGGTCATCAAGTCTTGATGGGCGATCTGGTGCTGCTGCAGGACGAAGTCAATCCGGTCATGTCGGCGCTGCTCGAGAACGGGCTCGACGTGACCGCGCTGCACAACCACTTCTTCTGGGACGAGCCGCGGATGTTCTACATGCACGTGCACGGTCACGGCACGGCTGCCGAACTCGCGGGCAAACTGAAGCCCGCACTCGCTCTCATCGGCAAGCCGGGCTCCGCACCGCCAGCG
>DATLLF010000205.1:0-17121 GCA_035537955.1 Vicinamibacterales bacterium
CCCTCGGTGGACGCGTCGTGGCCGCCACCGTCAATGGCCGGCGGACCGGACGTGCGGCCGCCGACGGAGGTGCGGGAGCGCACGGCGAGCAGGCGGTCGCCGCGCCCATGCCCGGACGCGTCGTCCGCGTCCTCGTGTCGCCCGGCGACGAGGTCGCCGTCCGCCAGCCCGTCGTTGTCGTCGAAGCTATGAAGATGGAAAACGAGCTGCGGTCCCCCAAGGCCGGCCGCGTCAAGGCCATCAGCGTCGCGCCGGGAATGTCGGTCGAGGCCGGACGCATTCTCGTCGTCATCGAATGATCGATGGACCAGAACGAAGAGTCGCCGCCGGACGCCACGGAGGAGACTCCGAAACCACCTGAGAAGCGGCGCCGCCGGCTGCCGCGGTGGTTCGCCTATTCCCTCGCCTTGGTGACCGCGGTCTTCGCCGCGCTGTTCGTCACGTTCTTCACCGTTGATCTCGGTCCCTACGTCAAGGCGGAAGCGGAGAAGCGGGGCTCCCAGTGGCTGAACCGGCCGATGACATTCGGCAGGATCTCCGCCCGCATGTCGCCCGGTGTTTTCCAGTTCGATGACCTCGTCATCGAGGGCCTCGAACCGACCGATCGTCCGTTTCTGAAAGTCAAGCGGCTGACGGTCTCCCTCCCGTGGTGGACCATTTTCAGCAAGAAGCTGATCATCGAATCCGTCCAGATGACGGATTGGGAGATGGTCATCGAGAATTTTCCGGCTGGAGAGAAATACCCGACCGGACGTTCCAGCTTTCCCCGCGTGATGGGTCCTCCGCGCGATCCGAGCAAACCGAAGGGCCCGAAACGCTTTACGACCACGCTGAGCCAGGTGCTGGCGACGGGCGGGAACTTCACCTACGTCGATCACGGCACTCCGTGGAGCATCAACGCGCCGAACATGCGCGTGCTGCTGTACCGGCGCGACGCGCGTGATGACTACGGCGGCACGGCCTCATTCGACGAGGGCACGGTCCGCATCCAGACGTACGAGCCATTCAGCGCGCGGATGCAGTCACGCTTGAGCATGAAGGCGCCGGACCTCCACTTCGATCGCATCGACCTTCTCACCGACGGTGCCGCCTCCGTCCTCGAAGGTGACCTGCAGTTGAACAACTGGCCGGAGCAGACCTACCAGATCCGGTCGAAGATCGACATCCCGACGCAGAAGAACATCTTTTTCAACAAAGAGCGGTTCACGGCCGCGGGCAACGCCGACTTCGAAGGCACCTTTCACCTGTTCAAGACGGGCCGCGAGCTGAAAGGCAAGTGGCAGGCGCCGGTCGCGCACGTGAAGATCGGCGCCAACAACTGGCGCTTTCCCAACCTGCGCGGCGACGTCCTGTGGCTGCCGGACCGCCTCGAAGTCACCAACGCGCGCAGCGGTCTGTACGGCGGCAACGCGGAGTTCGACTACCGGCTGCTGTCGCTGGACCGCAAGTCAGGGCCGAGGCGCGCCGTGTGGAACGTGAAGTATCACGACGTGAGCCTGCCCGAGCTCACCGACTTCATGCAACTGCAGGGGATCCGCCTCGCCGGTCGTGCGTCCGGTTTCAACCGTCTGGAATGGCCGCTTGGCGGATGGGCGCAACTGCGTGGTGCAGGCGAGGTGAATCTTCTGCCGCCGGCGGGCATCGACATGATGGGTCGCGAGCTGACAGCGGAGATGGTGGCGGCCCAGGCGGCGCTTCCGGAGCAGGCCGGGCCCTTCAATCCACGCGCGCCGCTCGGGTACGTGCCGATTGCCGGACGGATCGACTACACGCTCGATCCCGAATGGATCACGCTCGGCAAGAGCTGGGTTGCCACACCCAAGACCTACGTCGAATTCGATGGACAGACGGCGTATTACCAGCGGTCGCGGATTCCGTTCCACGCCGCCAGCCTCGACTGGCAGGAAGCCGATCGTGTGTTCGCAGGGATCCTCACGACGTTCGGATCGTCGACGTCCGCGGTGCCGGTAGGTGGTGTCGGCACGTTCGACGGGGTGATGCTCGGCGCCTTCCGTGCCCCGCGCATCGAGGGCACGTTCGCCGGCGACAACATGCGCGCGTGGGACGTGACCTGGGGACGCGGATCCGCCGACGTGATCATCGAAGATAGTTACGTCAACGTGAGTCGCAGTTCCCTCACCAGCGCCGATGCGCAGATCGACGCGACCGGCAAGTTCTCGCTCGGCTACCCGCGCCGCGACGAGGGCGAGGAGATCAACGCGCGCGTCGTGCTGCGCCGCTGGCCCATGAAAGACCTGCGCCATGCATTCGAGCTCGACGACTGGCCCGTCGACGGTCTCGTCTCGGGCGAGTACCTGCTGACGGGTCACTATGAAACGCCGCTGGGAAACGGCAGGTTGCTCATCGACAACGGCGTCGCCTACGGCGAGACGTTCGAGCAGGCGACCGCGAATCTGAAGTTCGAAGGGACCGGAGTCCGCCTCGAGAAGTTCGACGTGCGCAAGAGTACGGGAACGATGTCGGGCGCGGCGTGGGTCGGATGGGACGGCAACTACTCCTTCACCGCGGATGGCGACCGCATTCCCGTGGAGTCACTCAAGACGCTCGAGAATCCTACGGCGCCGCTCTCCGGCATCATGAGATTCAAGGCGTCGGGGACCGGCACCTTCGACGTGCCCCAGTACGACGTGAACTTCGGCATTGTCGACCTCTTCGCCGCCGACGAAGGGATCGGCCAGACGACCGGACACCTCGGCCTGCGCGGCGAGGTCATGACGCTCGACTTCGAAGCCGCGTCACCCCGTCTTGCCGTCTCGGGGGCGGGTCGCGTCGCGCTGACCGACGAGATGGATGCCGAGTTGACGCTGCGCTTCAACCAGACGTCACTCGATCCGTACATCCGCTTCTTCGAACCGCGCCTCTCGCCGTTCACAAACGCTGTCGCGGGAGGAACGGTGCGCGTGACTGGCGAGCTCGCCAATCCCGAACACCTGCTCGTTGAAGCTCGCGTCGAGGATCTCGCGTTGACGCTGTTCGATTATCAGATCCGCAACGACGGCGTGATCGAGCTCGACCTGGACCGTCAGCGCGTCGAGATCGGGCAGCTGAAACTGAAAGGCGAAGGGACGCAGCTGCAGCTCATGGGCAGCACGGATCTCGCGGCGAAGACGGTCGACGTGAGTGCGACCGGTGACGCGAACCTCGGAATCCTGCAGGGGTTTTTCCGCGATCTGCGCGCGTCAGGTTCCGCCGCGCTCGCCGCCGGTGTCACTGGTTCGTTCGAAAAGCCGGAGTTCTCGGGCAAGGCGACGATCAGCGATGGGCGCATCCGCCACTTCCTCATGCCCCGCTCGCTCGACCAGATCAACGGCACCCTGTCGTTCGGCGTCGGCGGGGTGCGTCTCGACGGCGTCACCGCCACGCTGGGTGGAGGATCGGTGACGTTCGGCGGCCGCATCCCGCTCGAGGGGTTCGTGCCCGGAGAGTTGAATCTCACCGCGGTTGGTGAGGGGATGCGGATCAACTATCCGGAGGGATTCCGTTCCGAGATCGACGCCGACCTCACGCTTCGCGGCACGCTGCAATCGCCGCTCCTCACCGGAACAGTCAGCGTGCGTGACGCCGTGTACGAGCGCCGGTTCGAGACCACGCCGAACCTGTTCGAGTTCGGCGGACGCACGCTTGCCGTTGGCGCTCCCGGGACGACATCCGTCGTGCCGCTGCGCTTCGACATTCAGATCGATGCGCCTCCGGGCAGCCTGAGGATCCAGAACAACGTCGCGCGGCTCGAAGCGGAAGCGGACCTCAGGCTTCAGGGCACGTACGATCGTCCGCAGCTTTCCGGACGCGCAGAGATCAATCGCGGTGACGTCGTTCTCGAGGGGAATCGCTACCTCGTGACACGGGGCACGATCGACTTCGTCAATCCGGCCTCGATCGACCCGTATTTCGACATCGAAGCCGAAACGCGCGTCCGCTTCTCCGATCAGACCTATCGCGTGACACTCGCCTTTCTCGGGACGAAAGACCGATTCGTCCCGACGATTACTTCGGACCCGCCTCTCCCGATGGCCGACATCGTCGCCCTGCTCCTCGGCCAGGACCCCACGGGCAACCTGAACGAGCTCCGCAGCGTGAGCTCCACGGCCGCCACGCAGAGTGAAACCGAGGTGCTGCGCGCTCTCACCGCGCGTCTTCTCACCTCGCCTTTCTCGACCCCCGTCAGCCAGGCGCTGGAGCGGGTGCTCGGCGGCGGCACGAGCGTCGTGATCACGCCGAGCATCGGCACCGAAGCGGATCCGCTTGCGACGAGCACGCGCGTCGTGATCTGGCGCCGGCTCTCGAATCGCGTCTACCTGACGTTCTCGAGAAGTCTCGGCAACTCCACGAATCAGCAGATCCTGGTGCTCGAGTACGACCAGAGCGATCGGGTGGGCTGGATCATCACGCAGAACGGCGACCAGACGTTCGCCATCGACTTCCGCGTGCGGCACGTCTTCTGATGGGGATCCTGTTCACGCTGATCCTTCTCGTTGCACAGGCCCAGACAGCGACGAGTGGCTTTACGGCGCAGGGCGCGTCGCCCGCATCGGCGTACGCCGGACGCACGATCGTCCGCGTCGACATCGCGATCGAAGGGAACGTCGTCGACGATGGCACGCTTCGCGACCTGCTGGAGACGCGGGTCGGGTCGCCCCTGTCGATAGCGGCGGTGCGCGAAACGATCGCGCATCTCTACAGTCTCGGCAGGTTTGAAACCATCTCGGTAGACGCCAGCGCGCTCGATCCCGGCGTTGTTTTGCGCTACGACCTCGTTCCCGTCCACAGCGTCGAGCGGATCGAGTTCACCGGCAATCTCGGCTTGAGCAAGTCATCGCTGAAGGACGCGGTGGTCTCGCGGTTCGGCGCCGCTCCGCCCGCGTCACGCGCCGCGACCGTCGCCGAGATGTTGCAGCGCTACTACTTCGATCGCGGATATCTCGCCGCAGCGATCCGCCCGGTCGTAGAGGAAGTGCACGATCCTGACGCGACGATTCTCACGTTCGAGATCGAGTCCGGCGCCCGGGCAAGCATCAGGAACGTCGAGGTCCTCGGCCAGCCTGGCGAGCCGAAAGATCGTTTTCTCGCGCAGATCCATGCGAATGCCGGCCGCACGTACGAGCGGTATGACGTGCAGGCCCAGCTGACGAAATACCTCGACAGGCTCCGCCGCGACGGCCGCTACGAGGCGCGGGGAACCCACCGCATCGTCTTTCAGTCCGACGACGGGCGCAGCGTTGATCTATCGGTGACGATCGATCCCGGACCCGAGGTGTCGGTGCGGTTCGAAGGGGATCCGCTTCCGAAGAACCGGATCGAAGAGCTGGTGCCGGTGCGCCGCGAAGGCTCCGTGAACCCCGACATCCTCGAAGACTCGGAACGCCGGATCATCGCGTTCCTGAACCAGCAGGGTTACTGGAAAGCGACCGCGACGGCCGCGCGACAGGAAGTGAATGGCAGGATCGATATCGTTTTCACGGTCCGGAAAGGCGCGCAGTATCGCATCGATGGTGGACCGCAGATCACCGGGAATGTGGCCGTGCCGCCGGCGGAGATCCAGAAGCAAGTGGTGAACCTCGAAGACGGTGGTCTGTTCGTGAGCGCGGCGCTCGATGGGGCAGCCGCCGCGATCCGAGGCATCTACCTGCGCGCGGGCTTCGCGCAGGTGAAGGTGGAGTCAGCCGTCAACGAAGTCGCGCCTCCGGCGAATGGCGAGGGTCGAGTCAAGCCCGTGATCGCGATCACCGAGGGGCCGCTCATACGAATCGGTGAGATCACGTTCGCCGGAAACAAGGCGATTCCTGCCGCGGAACTGCTCGCGCGGCTCACGATCGCGAAGGGTCAGCCGTACCACGAAGCAAATGTGATCCAGGATCGCGAGAACATTGTCACCGAGTATCTGAACCGGGGATTCACCGATGCGACGGTCGCAGTAATTCCCGTGGTGACGAACGGTTCGCAGCTGGACCTCCGATTCAACATCACCGAAGGCCCGCAAAGCATCGTCGATCACATTCTCGTCGTCGGCAACGTCAAGACCGATGCGCGCGTCATCGAACGCGAAATCCAGTTGAAGACCGGGCAGCCGCTCGGCCTGAACGCGCTCTTCGAGACGCGCCGCCGACTCGGAGAGCTGGGGCTCTTCCGGCGGATTCGCATAGACCAGGTCCAGCACGGCGAGTCGAACCGCCACGACATCATCATTCACGTCGAGGAAGCGGCGTCCACCACGATCGGCTACGGCGGCGGTCTCGAGCTCAGCCGGATCCTCGTGAGCGGCACAGGCGGCGCGGCGGAGGAGGACTATGAACTGACGCCGCGCGGGTTCTTCGAGATCGGCCGACGGAACCTCGGCGGCAAGAACCGTTCGGTCAACCTGTTCACGCGCCTTGGTCTCCGTTCGGATCGCGGCACCGCGACCGAGGCGGGGAGCCGGTTCGGCTTTCCCGAGTACCGGGTCGTGGGGACTTTTCGCGAGCCGCGCTCGTTCGGGTTGAACGCGGACGTGACGTTCACGGCCCTCGTCGAGCAGGGGGTCCGCTCAACGTTCAAGTTTTCCCGCAAGGGAGTCAACGCCGAAGTCCTGCGCCGTCTCTCCCCCGCAATCCGCGTGAGCGGCCGCTACACCTTTGGAACGACGCGAACGTTCGATGAAGCGCTCACCGAGGAAGAACAGGCAACGATCGACCGGGTATTTCCGCAGGTACGGCTGTCGGGTTTCTCGGGCACGATGATCTACGACACGCGCGATGATGCGCTCGACGCCTCGCAGGGATGGTTCCTCACCGGCGACGGGACCTTCGCCGCCCGCGCTTTCGGTGGGCAGGTTGGCTACCTGAAGACGTTCTTACAAGTATCCGGGTACAAGCGGCTGCCCCGCGCCCGACCAGTCATCTTCGCCGGGCGCGTCGCGCTGGGTCTGGCCGACGGGTATCCGCGCGAGGTGCAGGTGATCGGCCCCGACGGTGTCGAGACGACGCAGATCATCGAGGACCTCCCGGCCAGCGAACGTTTTTTTGCCGGCGGTGATACGACGATGCGCGGGTTCGCCCTCGATAGCGTTGGCACCCCCGCAACGATCTCGGAGAGCGGCTTCCCGAAAGGAGGCAACGGGCTCGTACTGCTGAACGGCGAACTGCGCGTGCCGGTGTGGAAGGATTTTGGTGTCGCATTCTTCGTCGACAGCGGAAACGTTTTCGAGCGCGTCACGCAGATCGATTTCGGGGAATTGCGCGCCTCCGCAGGGGTCGGTCTACGGTATCGATCGCCCGTGGGACCGTTCCGGCTCGATGTCGGTTTCAAGCTGGGTGACCCACAGGCGGGCGACAAGTCGCGCCACGCGATCCATTTCAGCTTTGGCCAGGCGTTCTAGGAGAGGAACGGTGCAGGTAAGAAGGCAGATGACGGAGCATCGTCGAACGGCGCTGCTGATCCTTGCATTCGTGTTGTGTGGCTTCCGCCCTCAGGCGGAGGTCATCGATCGGATCCTGGCAACGGTCGGCGGGGGGCTCGTCCTTCAGAGCGACGCGGTTGCGGTGGTACGGCTCGGGTTCGTGCAGGTGCCGGCCGGGCGCGAGGCGCTGCAGTGGACGCTCGATCGGCTGATCGAGCGCCGGCTGATGCTCATCGAAGTGGATCGTTTTGGTCCGCCGGAGCCGCCGCTCGTCGAGATCGACCGCCGCGTGCAGCAGATCGACGAGCGCATCGGGTCCGGAGAACGGCTCGACGCGATCCTTCGCGAGACCGGATTGTCGGTCGAGCAGCTGCGGCTATACGTGCGCGACGATCTGCGTATCGAGGCCTATATCCAGCAGCGGTTCGGTGCGACGTTCCAGCCAACCGAGGACGACATCCTCGCTTACTATCGCGAGCACCCTGCGGAGTTCACGCGTGACGGCA
The DNA here is from genome assembly GCA_035537955.1 of Vicinamibacterales bacterium. GTDB lineage: Bacteria > Acidobacteriota > Vicinamibacteria > Vicinamibacterales > 2-12-FULL-66-21 > JACDCA01. The sequence continues at coordinate 7,900 of DATLLF010000205.1, forward strand.
AGCTGCAGCCGTTTGCACAGGCCCGCGGCGCCGCGCGTACCGCTGTCGTCGCGCAGCTCCGCGCCGCGGCCGTCCGCGAGTGGATTTCCGGTTTGCGGCGCCGGACGGAAGTGAACATCCTGTATCTGCCAGGCCGATAACGTCCGTTCGCCACGGGAACGGTCCGCCGATCAGGGCTGCCGGATCTCTTCCAGGTGGACGTAGTCGATGGCCGCTGCGAGGGGCCTCGTGTCGTTGCCGAGTCCGACATCGGCGGGGCGGGCTTCCTGCTCGAATACGAGTGCGACGCGATTGACCCCGCTTCTCCACGCCTCTCGATTGACGAGAAAGCTCGCCATCCCCCAATCAGGGCTCACCGCGACAGCAGGCTGGGCAATGCCGTTCACGATGAGGCTGACCGTCTGAGGCGGCGCACCTGGATAGTTGAATGCCTGCGCGCGTACGTCGACGCGCAAGTTTGCCGCGTGATCGAGCGGCACGATGAGCGATGCCGTCCGCGTCGCCCACCGGAACGAAGTCGTGCCAGATCGTTCCGGTGCGTGCCATCCGCTCTCGGTCCACACCTCGTCGTAGGCCTCGCCGATGTTCAGGCGTCCCGCCGGGTATTGCGGATCGCTCAGGAGCCGATTGCCCGCGAGGAGGTCATAGGCGCCGATCGGCACGTCGTTGCGCGCGGCGAACAGGAGGCTGACCGGGTACGTGAACGGGTGCCCGAACCAGCGGTGGAAGGCGCGCGCCTGCTCAGCGCCCACGTTGCCGAACGATACGGGTTCGCCGATGCCGACGCGTCCACGCTGCGCGGCGCTCATCAGTGTCAGGTTCCACGCGATCATCAGCGTTCCGAACAGGGCCACGACTCTCATCGGATACCGCCGCGTCAGTTCGGCAGCCCTCTCCGCTATGGAGGCCACGCCCAGCGCAAAGAGCGGAATGGTTCCGTCGAATCGCCGACCGCCATATCCCGCGCTGCCCCACCAGTCCTGGATGGACGCGTTGAAGTATGTCATCACGGCGATAGCCAGGATCGCGGGGACGCCGATCGCGGGTTGCGTCCGCGCAAAGCGGAACAGACCGATCGCGCCGATGTAGAGGATCGGCGACCAGCTCAGAAGGCCGTTGCGCGAGGACCAGAGGATGTCGACGAGGTGCGGGTCCCACCAGCGGATCTGCGGACCTACCGGTGAAACGGCGAGGTAGCTGCCATAGATCGCCTTCCACGCCAGCATCTGCGGCAGAAAACCAATCGTCGCGCAAACGGTGAACAGCGCGCCGGCCGCCAGCGTCGCGACCACTCCTGCACGGTCCTTCCGTCGAGCGTGCGTCAGCAGAGACGCCAGCGCTTCGCAGGCGGGAAGAACGGCGAACAGCGCGTTCTGCCAGCGGATCAGGGTGATGAATCCGGCGAGCAGCCCGAGCGCGGCCCACTGCATGCGACTTCGACGCCCGTGCGTGGCCACCCACATCCACGTGAAGCCGGCCACGCCCGCCATCGACGGCGCATGCGTCATGCTCGGCTCTTTCACGATGTACCAGAGCAGGAAGGAGCCCGCTATCGTGAACGCCACCGCGCCGGCGGCGAGCCCTTTCGGGAAGAACAATCCAGCCAGTCGCCACGAGAACCACGCACCGAGCAGTCCGTAAAAGAGACCGGCGATGCAGACCGCTTGCCTGTATGGATACGAACTGCCGTCGGTGTTGACCTGAGCGCCGCTCGCCGCGAGGCGTCCGGCGATCGGATGCGCCACGGCGAAAAAAGGCGCCCACGCGAAGGCGGGACCGATCGTCCACGCGGATTGCGCATGCCCGGTCGGCGAAGCAACGAAGAGATGCGTCTTGTCACCAAGGCCGAGGAGCCGGTAGTCGTTGGAGAACTCCACGTCGCCATCGAACGCGAGCGAGCGGAGGTACGCGAAGTAATAGAATCCGTCGCTCTGGAGCCGCGCGCCGAGATTGATCTGCGCTGCCACCCCGAGCGCGAACAATCCGGCGAAGACGAAGGCGGCTCCCTTCCTGCCCATCGATCCTCGTGAGGCGAGCAGTCCGACCAGGGCGGAGATGCCTGCGACGAAGGCGACGGCGCCGGGATCCGGAGAAATCGACGCGAACGCGAGAAGGGACCGTCGCGCGACCTCACGGCAGCACAAGTCGAGTGTCGCCAGCGCGAGCGTCAGCCAGGCTACGATGCGAAGAAGCGTCACGGCGGTGGAATCCGAAGCTTACTACGCGCGTTGCAGCAGCCGCTCGTAGAGCGCAACAGTGGCACGCGCCGCTGACGTCCACGAGAACTGCCGTTCGACGATGATGCGGCCGGCGTCTCCCATCTGCCGCCGCCGTGCGGGATCTTCGAGGGCGCCGCTGATGGCTGCCGCCAATGCGGCGGGATCGCCGGGTGCAACGATCCAGCCGTTGAGATCGTTGTGGACCTTGTCTCGCAGGCCGCCGGCGTCGGTGACCACGCATGCACGACGGTGGGCCATGGCCTCGAGCGTCACGAGCGAGCTGCCTTCGTAGAGTGACGGATGCACGAAGAGGTCAGCCGCTTCGTACCACGCGTGCAGTTCGCGATCCGGCAGACGGCCGGCAAACACGACATCCTTTGTGAGGCCCAGGTCGGTGACAAAGGCGCGCAGCCGCCCGAGGAATGGGCCTTCGCCAACGATCACCCAGCGCCACCGGCCATGCGCGAGCCGGCCGGAATGCTCGCGCAGCCCCGCGAGCGCCTGCGCGAGCACGTGGAACCCCTTGTTCTGCTCGACGCGTCCGACGCTGAGGAGCACGACGTCCTTCGACTCGAGCTGTGCGCTCGTCCTGACGCGTGCCGCGTCGGCGGCGCCGGCGAGCACGTCGAGGTACTCGAGATCGAGCGCGTTCGGGATGGTGGCGATCCGTTCGGCAGGCACACGGAGGTGTTCGCGGACGCCAGGCTCCAGCGCACGGTCGGTCGCGATCACGGCGTCGGCCGCCGCCGCACATCTGAGGACGGCACGGCGAAGCGGAAGGTAGGCGACGCGTTTCAGTCGCGCGCGCGACGGGTCCGTCGCGCCGAACTCTTCGAGGCCCTGCGGATTGAGGACGAGCGGCGCCGGCAACTGCGCGCGCCTGCTCGCGTAGCCGAGAACGCTCGCCCCGAAGCCGTGAACGATGTCGATCTCCCCGCGGGAGACGAGCTGTGCCGCCAGCGCTCCCGCACGCGCACCGAAGCGCGGATACGCAGTACTCCGGTCGAGGATCGTCGTTCCTCGGCGACCCGCCAGCGGAAACGTCCGGTACGGCACGAATACGAGCGACACGCGCGGGTCGATTGCATTGGCGTCCGCCTTCGTCTTCGGTGTCCGCGTGATCAGCGTGACGGATGCACCCTCCCGTGTGAGATGACGGGCCAGATCGAAGACGCTGCGTTCGAGCCCGCCGAGACCGTGGAGGGGATACACGGCGCGCGCGGTGATCGCCACACGAAGCGGCTTCCTCACTTCGCCGGCCTCGCGAGCAACTCGGTGTAAAGCGTTTCGATGCGCGCCACGACCGACGGGGAATCGAACTTCTCCGCCGCGCGGTTTGCCGCGGCCGCGCCCAGCCGCTGGCGGAGAACTTCGCCGTGCCTGATCCTGCGGATGTCTTCGGCGAGGCCCGCGACGCTCGTCGACAGGAGTCCGGTGACTTCGTCCTCGACGATATCGGCCGTGCCGCCGGTGTGCATGGCCGCGATCGGCACGCCGAGCGCGCTGGCCTCGATGAGAACGCGGCTGAGCGACTCGGGGCCGCGCGACGGAAAGATGAGCATCGCCGCATGCGCCATCCAGGCGGCTGTCTCGGTGTTGTCGATCCAGCCGAGAAATCGCACGTCACGCGTGAGCGCTCCGGCCGCCTTCTCGATGAGGGGGCGATCGGGGCCGTCCCCTGCGATAACGAGCGGCCAGTCGAGGTCGGCTTCGTCGATCGCCTCGACGAGCAGGTCCGTCCCCTTGTTGACTGCGAGCTTGCCGACATAGAGCGCATACGGATCCGCCAGCGGCCGCTGCGCGCTGGCACGACGCCGCAGCGCGGCGATGTTCACTGGGTTCGGAATCACCTCGAGCCGCGTGCGCGCCAGCTCCGGCACGCGCTCGGCGAGATCCCGTGCGATCACGGAGCTCACCGCGATCACGGCGTCCGCCGATGCGAGCGCTTCGCGTTTCAACCGCATGTTCGCGTCGAGGTACTTGCGTGCGAGCAGGCGCGCGAATCCCGTGATGCCGATCTGCGGCCGGCCGTGCTGAACTCCCGCGACGCGCGAACATCCGGGGCACAGCGCGAGAGTCTGCGGCGAGTGCAGCAGGTCGGACCGGTAGCACACGGGCCAGTAGTCCCTCACCGTGAGCACGCCGGGAACACCCGCGCGCTTCGCCGCCCAGACCGATGGCGGCCCCGAGAGCACGTGCTGGCCGTGGACGACGTCGACGCGTTCGGCGACAACGAGCTGCTCGATACGTTGTGCCACGCGCGGGTAGAGCCGTTCGTTCTTGAAGTAGTTGCGCACGCCAGGAACGTTCGGCGCCCACGCGTGCAGCTCGATCACACGCAGCCCGTCGTACTCGCTCTCCTGTTCCTGCCCGCCGCTTCCGGCGACGACCTTCAACACCAGCACCCTGTGGCCGCGCGCCCGAAGCTCTCGCGCGAGCTCGTACGTGCTCCAGCCGCTGCCGCCGCAGTGTGGCGGGAACGAGTCAGTGGCGAGGAGGGCAGTGAGAACTTGCAAGGCTGAAGGCTGCAGGCTGAATCCTGAAGTAAGGATACAAGGGGGAAGGAGCAAGTCAGCGGCGAAGGCGGCGGTCCAGGGCTTCGCAGTGCGCCCGCCAGCTGTACTCGCGGACGGCGCGGTCCCGTGCGGCGGCGCCGAGGCTCGCGCGGAGCCGCGCATCGGTGAGCTCCTCGAGTGTGCGTGCGAGCGCCGCCGGATCCGCGGGATGGTAGAGCAGCCCTTCGCGGCCGTGTTCGATGAGTTGCGGAATGCGGGCGGACGCCGGCGCCACGACGGGCAGGCCAGCCGCCATGTATTCGAAGAGCTTCAGCGGCGACCAGTAGAACCCGAGCGACAGCGGCTTGTGTGCGGCGATGTCGAACGGCGCCACGCCGATGTGCGCGGAGGCGAGCGCCGCCGGCATCTGCTCGTACGGAAGCGCACCGGCGAAGACGACGTGCTCGAGGCCGGCAGCTTCCGCCTGGACGGCGGCACGTTCGGGGCCGTCGCCGATGAAGAGCGCCGCGACGTCCGTGCGTCCGCGCTGGCGCAGCTCTCTGATCGCGCGTGCGAGATGGATCGCGCCGTGCCAGCGGCGAAACGCTCCCGCGAACACGGCCACCGTCCCGATCGACGGGACGAACGAGAGCGGGCCGACCGCGCCAGGGTGAAACAGGTCGGTGTCTGCGCCCCATTCGATCTCGAGCACCTTTTCGCGCGGGGTATCGCCGGGCAGGATCGCGGCAGTCGGCGTCACGATCAGGTCCGCGGCACGCACGAGCCGCTCGCGCCAGCGCTGCATGGGCCGAACGAGCAGCGCCCGGTCGAGGGCCGCCTTCGCCGAGCCCGGATGATCGATGACCGGCGCGTTGACCTCCAGCACCGCGCGGGCCTTCAGCGGCCGCGCGTGCAGGATCGCCTCTCCGCCGAAGTTGTAGTAGCGCTCCATGATGACGTCGGGCCGGATCCTCTCCGCAATGCGCCTGACCTCCGCGCTGCGCACCCAGCGAAGCTGGTTGAATCCGAGCGGCGGCGACATCCCGATCCAGTCGACCGCTGATGACAGAGCGCCATCCCCCTTCATTACCAGCGCGTGCACCTGGTGCCCAAGAGCCGCGAGACCCTCGGCCACGGCCCTGACGTGCGTGGAGCCCCCGCGCGTGCCGGGCACGACCTGGTCGATGGCGGAGTAGAGGATCCTCATCGTGGTTGGCAGCCCTGGAGGGTGGCCTGCGGCTTGCGGCCGGCGGCTTGCGCCGGAAACCGTCGTTGCTGTAAAGGCGAAGGACGGGCGCGAAGGGGTGCGCTACGGGTCTTCACGTGGCGAGGGGTTCGGTTGTGCACTACCGTTTCTTCACCAGCAGCGCGAAGAACGGGCCCGACCTGATGCGGCCGAACAGCAGCAGGTCGAGCTTCATCGCGAACGACAGCGCTCTCAGCGCAAGGTATGTCGGCCCGCGCTGCGAGATGCGCGCCTTGGCCGCGAGCCGCGCCTCGCGGATCGCCGCCGCGTGTGCATCAACCTGCCGGTCAGTTGGCTCCTGAGGACTCGAGGGGTTGACAGTTGCTTCCGTGGAAGTTGACCGCCTGGACGTTGGTAGTTGACGCGCGGCAGCGCGTCTGGCGAGCGCCCGCTCCGCCACGCGCATGAGGATGTTCTCCACGAATCCGCCGACGATGGGTGTGTAGAAGCGGATCCGCCCGATGTGGAAGCCCGCATTCGCGGCGACCTGTTCCAGATGCGGCACGTCGCGCAGCGGGTTGAGGTGGTCCGACTTGCGCAGGTGTTCCTGCCGCAGATCGATGAGATCCAGGCGATCCAGTTGTCGCGCGAGCATGTTGATCCAGCGCAGGCCGAGCGCGATCGGCGCATTCTTGCGAACGTGCGTGTAGACGAACAGCGATCCTCCCGGCTTCAGCACGCGTGACGCCTCCGCGAGCATGCCGGCAAGCGCCTCCGGCGACAGGTGCTCGAGGACGTCCAGCGACCACCCCTTGTCGAACGTGGCGTCGGCAAACGGCAGCTTGCGCAGGTCGCCGAGCATCAGGTCCGTCTCTTCGCGCGCGTCGTGCGAGAAGAACGGCGCGATGTCGATCCCTGCCATCGTCGCGCCCATATCGCGATTCCAGACGAGCGCGCGGCCGCTGCCGCACCCGAGGTCGACGACGAGCTCGCCGGGCGCGGGGGCGAGAAACTTCCGCAGCATGTCGTTGCGGATCCGGGAACCCAGCAGTGGTGGCGACACACGTTCGTGCCGCGCATCCGCATGCAGCGCCTCGTCGAGATACTTCGTCTGCTCGGCGAACGCGGCGCGCGGACGCATGTCGAGATAGTCGCCGCCCGCGTCGTAGTCACGCCCGCAGCCGGTGCACACAAGTCTGCGCGGCCCGGTCGCTTCGTCCTGGCCGCCGCCTGGCCGCGGCACCAGCTTGCCTCCGCAATCCGCGCAGCGCACGATCGACAACAGACGATCGGAGATCACGCCGATGCCACCTGCTCGAACAGGGCTTCGAGCCGCTGCGCGCGCCGCTCCCACGTGTACTGCGCCGCATCCTCGAACGCGGCGCGCGCAAGTCGCTGCGCAAGATCCCGATCGTTGATCAGCGTGCGGATCCCCGCCGCCAGCGCCGCCTGATCGCCGGGCTTCACCAGCAGCGCGTTCCTGCCATCGGCGAGCACCTCGCGAATGGATGGCAGGTCGGAGGCGACGATCGCGCGGCCGGCGGCCATGTACTCGAACAGCTTGAGCGGTGACGTGAACAGCGTCGAGATCGCCGATTCCGGATTCGGCAGCACCAGGACGCGTGCCCCTGCGAGGTGCTCCGCCACGCGCGCAGGATCGACGATCCCCGTGAACGTCACGCGATCGCGGATGCCGAGCCGCTGCGCGAGCTGCCTGACCCGCGCGAGGTCCGGTTCCGCTGAGTGACCGCCGATGATCAATCCGCTCGCTTCAGGCAGCAATGCGAGCGCGTGCAGCAGCACGTCGACACCCTTCCACGCATACAGGTGCCCGGCGTACGCCACCACAGGCTCCGCGGGTATCGCGGTCGGTTGCGTCCTTGGTTGCCGAACGCCGTCCGCTACGATGGCCAGATGCGCGCGGGCTCCCAGTCGTTTCGTCAGCTCCTCGGCCAGGGCGCGCGTGATCGTGACATAGCCGTCCGCCTGCTTCCAGACCACCGCTTCGCGCCGCGCCAGCCGCTCGAGCTTCGCGGGCGTCGCCCGTTGCGCAGTCGCAATCATGTCCGGCAGCGCCGCGGCGACGTCAGGGGCACAACCGTGCGACTCATAGACAAGCCTCGGCCGCATTGCCGGTGGAAGCCGGAGCAACGCGGAGGCGACGCCGAGATCGCGAGTCATCACGATCTGTGCGCGCGACTTTCCCAACGTGCGCCCGAACGCGAACGACAGATAGCCCACGCGCGCCAGGACTCCTGCGCCAGCCGGCGCGTTCGCGCGCTCGATGATCAAAGACGCCTGCTTTGGGAGTCCGTAGAACTCGAACGGATCCCGGGCCGGTGACTGCGTATCCGCCTTCACGACCAGGTGCACGGTGTGCCCTCGCTCCGCCAGCGCGAAACAAGTCTCCATCGTCTGGATGCCGTTCGCGCGCTCGAGAGGGAAGCGGATGTCGGCGAAGTACAGCACCCGCATCAGCGGCTCGCTCCGCCAGGACGAGGCTCATAGAACGAACCACGGTCGGTCAGATAGCGATACGCAAGCGAGGGAACGCTGAGCGGCAGCGTCACGAACGCGTGATACGCATTGCGAGTGGGCTCGAGCCGCTGACGATCCATGAGGCGCGTCGCGAACTGCGCCATGAGCGCGATGTTCCACCAGACGCACAGCGCGACGAGGGTTGCCGCCGCGTACTTGAGGCCGGTGCCCGTCTGTCGAACGCGCTCGCTCACCCAGTTCCACAGTGCTGCCAGCCCGATCACCAGGATGACGGTGAGGCACACGAATCGCCGCTGCCCGAATGCGCCAGCCACCGTCCAGGATTCCACGCTGCCGGCAACGTACACCTGCGAGCCCACGATCACGAGCAGACAGATGGCGATCCACCGGTCGCGCAACAGGAACAGTCCGGCGACCGCCAGGACTGCAAGCGGAGTCCACAAGAAGAAGCCGTGCTCCGGCGACGCGATCACCTGCAGCGCGTGCGGCGCGTACCACGACATCTTGCGCGAGACGTGCGCCGCTGGTCCGGGATAGCCGTTGATCGCGTTGTAGGCGAGCAGTTGGGGAACGTAGCCCAGTACAAAGCCTGTGAGACCTGCGGCGCCTGATTTCAGCAGCAAGCCTGCATTCATCGAATACCGGTACGAACCCGCGAAGAAGGGAGAGAACAGGACGCGATACCCGCGAATCACTGCGAGAGCGGTCCGTCGCGCGGCATCGTCCACCGGCGCGCTCGCGTCTGCGGGTGGGCCGAAGCCGGGAGAAGCGTAAGCGCGCGGGGCGACAGCCGCGAGGCCGAAGTCGAGGGCCGGGCCCACCG